>JBFIQH010000061.1:0-15001 GCA_041609735.1 Woeseiaceae bacterium
ATCATGTCAAACGCGTTCTTGTTCGTGCTGGCATTCGTGCCGGGCACGACGCCGAAATACCCCGATTCGGGGTTGATCGCACGCAGCCGGCCGTCGTCGCCGAGATGCAGCCAGGCAATGTCGTCGCCCAGTGTCCAGATTTTCCAACCCGGCTGCGACGGTGGCGGAATCAACATGGCGAGATTTGTCTTGCCGCAGGCGGACGGCAGCGCGCACGCGATGTAGTGAGTTTCACCCTGCGGGTTCTCGATTCCGACAATCAGCATGTGTTCGGCGAGCCAGCCTTCCTGGCGTGCCTGGTAGCTGGCGATGCGCAGCGCATGGCATTTCTTGCCGAGCAGTGCGTTGCCACCGTAGCCTGAGCCGATACTCTTGATCGTCAGTTCTTCCGGGAAATGCATGATAAGGCGACGATTCGGATCTAGGTCGCCGGTTGAATGCAGACCCTTTACAAATTTTCCTTCTTTTTCAATGCGTTGCAATGCCTTTGCGCCCATGCGGGTCATCAGTTTCATGTTTGCGACGACATAGGCGCTGTCGGTAATTTCGACGCCGCAACGCGCGTAGGGTGAATCGACCGGGCCCATGCAGTACGGAATGACGTACATTGTGCGGCCCTGCATCGCGCCCTCGAACAATGCATCTACTTTGCGGTGTGCGGCTGCCGGGTTCATCCAGTGATTGTTCGGACCGGCGTCTTCCTGCTGCGATGTGCAAACGTAGGTCAGGTGCTCGACGCGGGCAACATCGCTGGGATCGGAGCGGTGCAGGTAACAGTTCGGGTAGGTCTCGGGGTTCAGGCTCGTCAACGTGCCATCGGCGAGCATATCGGCGATCAGCAGCCGATACTCTTCGTCGCTGCCGTCGCACCAGCGAATGTCGGCCGGCTTGGTCAATTGAGCGACGTCGTTAACCCATGCCCGCAGGGCAGGAAGCGTGCTTGTCATAATTTAGTGATCTCTGTATCCGCGCGCATGCCGTGCGACATTGCGGGGTTACATCTGTCCGGGGCCAAGCATTATAGCGCCCCAGGCCGCCGCGTTGCCGGCGAAATCGACGTGATACAGGGCAGCGGTTCGGTTCGTATCGCGATGAGCGATGACGACCACTGGTCGCGGAGCGCGGCAGATTCAGTCGCAGAGGCGCGGGCTGCCGCTGACGTATTCGGCCTCGAACGTCGACAGCGTTCGAAATTCGCTGGCAATATCGCCGCTTTCGGTATCCAGCGAAAAGTCCCAGCTGACGACTTCGACAAGATCGCACTTCCCGGTTCCCTGGCTGCTGGCAAATGCCAGCAGCAGCGTGTGATGCAGCCCGCCACCGCCAGGCGTCGGTGAACTGTCCAGTACTTTGCGATAGCGCTGCGGGAAGAAGGTGAACTGCCAGAAATACTCGGCAAATTCGCGCAGCCGGTCATCGTTCAGCGGTCGAACATTCAGTCGCCCCGCGTAGCCGGTCAACAGGGAGCGATCGACACCGTCCCTGACCGTATTACTGCACTTGAATACGCGCGCGAAGCCCGGCGACGTCAGCTCATTGATATTGCCAACGTCGTCGTCGTAACTCAGCTCTCGAATAAATTCGAAATAGCGTTCGTTTTCGTAGGAGCCGACGTAGTAGCCGTTGACGCTGCGCGCTTCATTGTCGGCGGCCTCCCAGGACTCGGCGACCGCGAAGTCGTTGGTGCATAGCTCGTACGACACCGTTTCGTCCATGACGTGATGCACCGTGTAGCTTTCGGCAGTGCCGGACCGTTCATCGACAAAAAAGCCGTCGGGCACACTGTAGTTGGGGTCGTACAGTTTCGCGATGATGGACTCGCGCGACGGCAGCACCGTTGTGGCGACAGATTCTGCAGCCGTCGCCGCCGGTTTTGGCGTATCGGCCGAGCCGCCGCCGCAGGATGCTGCGGTGGCAAGCATCGGTAGCAATATGAGTATGGTAAATCTCATCGCGTCCCTCGATCTGGTCCAGCAGGCGGCATACTCCTTATGCGCACCGTGTCGTTCGTTACCCTTGTGGGCCTGGTAGTCAACCCCGGCCGAGGCCGCCAGGGTCGCCTACGCAGCGTCTGCCTTCTTGCGCCAGATGCACAGCTGGTCGGGCGCCTGTACGCCCATCTTCACTCGGTTTCCATTGGCCGAGAAAATTGTTATCTCGATCGGCCCATTGGCAAACAGGTCGGCCAGGGTCATCTGCGGGTCGATGCCGTCGCCGGGGCGGATCTCGATCGACTCTGCGTCTTTACGGCTTACAATCAACATGGTTCAGGTTCCTTCCGTTCCTTGGGGTGTTCAGCTCAGGCTTCGGCCAGCGACCGCTGATTCATTGCGGCATTGTCGCGGCCTTCGCGGTGATAGGTATCCGGGCTCAGGTCCGCGCCACGCAGCACGCCGAGATTGCTCTCGACCATCTGCTGTCGTGCGTGGATGATCGCGCCATTGGTCAAGTTGAGCGCGTTGCAATCCGAGACGATTTCCATAAGGTGTGTCCAGCCATTGCGCACGACCGACCGGTCGTCGCACCAGTCTGTAATTTGGTCCATCTGCTCGTTCCCGGCTGCAAATCCTGCCGCTTCACACAGCTGCAGTCGTTCCGATTCGAGCAGGCTCAGCGACTGGACAATCGCGCTCTTCGACGAGACAGCATCGTGCAGCGCATCCGTGTTCTGGGTTTCGAGGGCAGCGCGTTCGTTTTTCAGTGACTCTTTGAGCCCCAACGCCTGGTATACGCATTCACCGATTATCTCGGTGAGGCGCTTGCGCGCTTCCAGCGGCGACGGACGCGATTGCGGTAAGTGGTTCATGCTTATTCGCCCAGCGAACGCTCGAATCGCATCATGGCATCGGCAATAGCCTGTGAGTTGATCTCGTAGTCGCCGGATTCGATGGCCAAACGGATTTCGGCAACCCGCTGGCTGTCGACAGCCGGCATGGACTGCAGCGATTTCTCCAGCCGCTCGAGCAGCTGCGCGCTGCTGGTCAGTTTTACCGTGTCGCTCGTGGCGCCCGAGGACGGCCTGCTGCCGTCGGCGGGGCCCTTGTCAGGCGTTACCCGGTTGCCGGTTCCGGCTTCTTCGATTTTGTTGCCAATTTTTCCGATCATGTTCTGATCCGGTGGGCCTATCCTGTTTGTCATAACGCGTATTCCTCAACGATCATTGTTGCTATACCCGGTATCGACCGTAATGGCCGAACCTTTAGGGTCCTGGGGTGAAAAATTGCCGGCCGCGGGTACGATGACCTCGACCAGCTCGTTCGATCGGACGACGCCCTCGACGACTCGCCCGGAATTCAGGTTCTCGACCCGGATGCGCTCGCTCAGGGCACCGTCCATCAGGGCTTTGCCCGCCATGCGAATCTGCAGGTCGCCGCTCGCGATCATCAGCGTCACGGTCTGGCCCCGGCTGATGATGTTGTTGGCCTCGAGCAGGTTGGGTGTCAATACCCGGCCTGCCAGCACGGACGAACGCAGACGACGACCCACCAGCGCTGCCGGGTCCGACAGGTACCCCGACGTCATGCGCGACACGTCCCGAACGTCGGCAGCCAGGTCCTCACGCGCGAGCAGGTGTCCGCGCGGCAAAGGCCGGCTTGCAACCCAGACCTGTTTCCGGACTTCGACTTCGACCGGGACGTAAACTTTCCACGGACGGGACCCGTCGCAGCGGACGCCAACGATGGTCTTGGCACCGATGCGTGTTCCGGTCCGCAGAAACCCCTCGAGCGGCCGGTCACAGACGGACAGTTTGAGCCGACGGTCCAGCATGCCGGCCCTGACCGAGGTATTGCCGGCCGACTGTCCCAGTTTGCCGACCAGAAAGGTCTCGGCGACGCGGGCGATGTCCTCGGTCGGGTGCCATGCGGCGGCGTTTGCCGCCGCGGCACAAAGGGCGGCAATCAGAATGCAGGAGAACGAAACGTCGGGAATTCGTCGCCGTCTCGTGGTGCCTGCCAAATTTCTGACGATTTCGTTGGCCATTGTCGATCCGTTGTCGCTCTCTTGTCTGTCCGATGCGAAGCTGGGCGCGGCGTCGAACCTCGGGACGCACCGGCCGCGCGATGCCGCAGCAAACGCTGCTTATTTCAACTACTGGATGACGATGCAAGTGGCGTGCCAGCGCTGCGCGGCCCCGTAATCAAGCGCTTGCGTGTGGCTGCAGGAAATTGCCGGGGGGCGGCAATCGTTCGCCGCAGACCTGATCAATGGTTATCGGCGTGCGATCGACAAACTTGAAGTGGCAACGTTTTCGACAAGTTGGCACGTGCTTTGCATTTATCCGCTTAGCCGTCGGAAATCCCGGCGGCGATCGATGCACACGGAAAAGCCGCGATGGAACTGAACGTACTGTCACAACATGAAAACGCATTGAAGTTTCGTGCGCTGAGGAACCAGGTGCTGTCCGCGAACATCGCGAATGCGGATACGCCCGGCTACAAGGCTCGCGACCTCGACTTCGACGCCGCGCTCAAGAATGCGACGGGCAAGGGCGTGCGCCTGATGGCTACCAGTGACGGGCATATCGGGACGGGCAAGGCGACGCTGACGTCGGAGCAGCTGAGGTACCGCGTCCCGACGCAGCCGACACTCGATGGCAATACCGTCGAGACCGATGTCGAGCAGGCGGCATTCGCCGAGAACGCGCTCATGTATCGCGCGAGCCTGGCGTTCCTGGACGGCAAAATCCGCACGCTGCGCTTCGCGCTTAAAGGAGGTGACTGATGTCCCTTTTCAAGGTTTTTGATACGGCTGGCAGCGCGATGAACGCGCAGTCGGTGCGCATGAACGTCACGTCGAGCAATCTCGCCAATGCCGGCAGCGTCAGCGGTGACCCGAGCCGGGTCTATCGTGCGAAACAGCCGGTCTTCAGTTCGTTCCAGGACGCATTGAACAGCCAGGCGGGTGCGACCGGCGTGCGGCTCGACGGCATCGTCGAGAGCTCGGCGCCGCTCAGCACCCGCTTCCAGCCGGATCATCCGGAAGCGGACGAAAACGGCAACGTGTACGTCTCAAACGTCAATGCAATCGAAGAAATGGTCAACATGATTTCGGCGTCGCGTTCGTACAAGAACAACATCGAAATCATCAACACGACAAAGGACTTGCTGACGCAAACGCTGTCCCTCGGACGCTAGCGTGCAGCGCAAAGGAAACCCGCATGGTAGAAGCGACACAACTTGACTAGGCGCGACTGCTTGCGCCGCCGCCTCAGCAGGAGCGGCGTAGCGAGCTCGGCCAGGAAGACTTCCTGACGCTGATGATCACGCAGTTTCGTAATCAGGATCCGTTCGAGCCCATGGACAACGGCGAATTCCTCGGGCAACTCGCGCAGTTCAGTACCGTCAGCGGTATCGAATCGCTGAACGGCGCGTTCGAGGGCCTGGCCGGTGCACTGCGTGACGAGCAGGCGCTACAGGCGGCAAATCTCGTCGGGCGCACCGTGCTGGCGGCAACCGACGTCGGATATTTCGACGGCAGTGCCAGTATCGGCGCCGCCGTGAATCTCGGCTCGGCCGCCACCAATGTGCAGATCGACATAACCGACGCGTCGGGGCAGCTCGTGCAACGTCTTGATCTCGGCGAGCGGGCAGCCGGTACCGTTCAGTTCGACTGGGATGGCCGCAACAGCGACGGCGACATCGTCGATCCCGGTCACTACCAGATCAGTTCGCGGGTGATCCGCGGCACCAATATCGAATCGGTACCGTCCTACGTGCGGGCCGACATCCAATCCGTGACGCTCGGCCAGTTCGGCGGCGCAATGACACTGAACCTGGCCGGTGGTGACTCGCTGTCACTCGCGCAGGTCTACCAGATCATCTAAGGAGAGAACGACATGCCTTTTACAATTGCACTCAGCGGATTGAACGCTGCATCGGCCGACCTCGGCGTCACGGCGAACAACGTCGCCAACGTCAATACCAATGGCTTCAAAATGTCCCGCGCACAGTTTGCCGAAGTATTCGCGGTCGGCACACAAAGCGTCAGCTCCAGCGCGTCTGGTAGTGGCGTCAGGCTATCGGCGATCGCCCAGCAATTCACGCAGGGCAACATCGACTTCACCGATAACGCACTTGACCTTGCGATTGGCGGCGAGGGCTTCTTCGTTCTGAACGACAACGGCGCACGCAGCTACACGCGCGCGGGCGCGTTCGGTGTCGACAACCAGGGCTACGTGGTCAATGCGCAGGGCGCCCGGCTGCAGGCCTATCCATTCGCCGGGGGCGGTTTGTTCAACACCGGCACGCCTGTCGACCTGCAATTGACGACCGGCGCAAATCCGCCGTCCGCAACGACGCGGGCATCCTTCGGCATTAACCTGCCGGCGAACGCGTCTGTGCCGATCAACCCGGTTTTCGATCCAACCGATCCGACCAGCTTCAATCACACGACATCGGTCACGGTATACGACTCGCTCGGCGCGGCTCATACGGCAACCGTCTATTTCATCAAGGATGCGGCGGCCAACACGTGGAACACCGAGATCGAGATCGCCGGCAATCCGGTGGGCGGCGCTACGCAAATCGTTTTCAACAATGACGGCAGCCTGCTGTCTCCGGCAGGTGGCCTGATGCCTTTGAATCCGTATGACCCGGGAACCGGCGCGGCCAACATCCAGATGTCGCTCGACTTCGGTACGGCGACGCAGTTCGGCTCCAACTTCGGCGTCAATTCACTGGCGCAGGACGGCTTTACGACCGGCCGTCTGACCGGCGTCAGCGTCGATGCCGAAGGCATCGTGTTCGCGAGGTTCACCAATGGCCAGTCGACCTCGCTCGGCAAGCTGGCGCTGGCCAACTTCGTGAATCCGCAGGGTCTGCAGCAGATCGGCGACACCAACTGGGGCGAATCCTTCCAGTCCGGTGACGCGCTGCTGGGCGAAGCCGGCACCGCGTCGTTCGGCAACATCCAGTCGGGCGCTCTCGAGGCATCGAACGTCGACCTGACGGCGCAGCTCGTGCAGATGATCACGGCGCAGAGAAACTTCCAGGCGAACGCCCAGATGATCTCGACGGCCGACACCGTCACGCAGACCGTCATCAACATCCGTTAATTGAATCGAGGACGACGCGGGCGACAACCATGGACGAGATGATCTACATAGCGATGACCGGCGCGAAGCAGACCGAATACGCGCAAGCCATCAATACCAACAATCTTGCCAACGTCTCGACGACCGGTTTCCGAGCCGACCTGCACTCGTTCAGTTCGGTGCCGATCGACGGCCCCGGCGTCGACGCACGCGTCAATGCCGTCGTCGATTCCTACGGCACGGATTTCGCACAGGGCGGAATCGTCAATACCGGCAACAACCTCGATATGGCCATCAAGGGTGATGGCTTTTTTGCGGTTCAGACAAGCGACGGCGCCGAAGCGTATACGCGCGCCGGTGAATTTCGCATCGGCGCCGGCGGATTGCTCGAAACACGTCGCGGTGATCTCGTCATGGGCTCCGGGGGTCCCGTTGCGATTCCGCCGCACAACAAGCTGACCGTCGGCGGCGACGGAACGATCACGATCCAGCCAATCGGGCAGGGCCCGGAGACGCTGAGCACCGTCGATCGAATCAAGCTCGTCAAGCCGGATACGGCGTTACTGGAGAAAGGAACAGACGGGTTGTTCCGACTGCCTGACGGCGCGATCGCCGACGCCGACGCCACGGTCACGGTGCAGTCCGAGGCTCTGGAACAGAGCAATGTCAATATCGCGCGCACGCTGGTCAACATGATCGAGCTGGCGCGCCAGTATGAGATGCAAATCAACGTCATCAAGACATCGGAAGAAAACGCGGATGCTGCAGCACAAATGATGCAGATGAGCTAAGGCACCCAGGAGACAATTATGAGCCAGGCACTTTGGATCGCGAAAACCGGACTCGACGCGCAGCAGACGCGCATGTCCGTGGTTTCGAATAATTTGGCCAACGTCAACACGACCGGCTTCAAACAGGGCCGGCCGGTCTTCGAGGACCTGCTTTATCAAAACGTCCGGCAATCCGGCGGACAGAGTTCGCAGGACACGATGCTGCCATCGGGCCTGAGCCTCGGTACCGGCGTGCGCGTTGTCGCGACCGAAAAACTGTTCACGCAAGGCAGCGTTCTGCAGACCGAAAACGCGATGGACGTTGCGATCAGCGGCCGCGGATTCTTCCAGATTCTGAAACCGGACGGCGGACTTGCCTACACGCGTGACGGCACGTTCCAGATGAATGACCAGGGCGAGCTCGTTACGTCCAGTGGCTACATCGTGCAGCCGGGCATCACGATTCCGGACAGCGCGCAGTCAATTACGATCGGTACGGACGGTACCGTAACGGTGCAGCTGCCGGGCCAGGCGGCCACGACACAGGTCGGCACGTTGGAGACCGTCGATTTTATCAATCCCGTCGGCCTGCAGCCGATCGGACAGAACCTTTTCATCGAAACGTCCGCCAGCGGCAGCGCACAGCCGGGTACACCCGGGCTGAACGGGCTTGGTGAGTTGCTGCAAGGCTCGCTCGAGAGCTCCAACGTCAACGTTGTCTCGGAACTCGTCAATATGATCGAGACACAACGCGCTTACGAGATGAACTCAAAGGCGATCACGACGAATGACCAGATGATGCAGTACCTCAACAATAACCTGTAGGGACGGCGATGATGAATTTCCCGAAGAACCTGTTTGTGGCGCTCGTATTGGTGACGCTGTTGTCCGGTTGTGCGCTCAGGCAGGCCGACGATCACGCCGCGTATGTGCCGCCGCCAGTGCAGGCAGTCTATTCGAAGCCGAATGACGGCACGATCTTCAATGCAGGTACCGAAGTGCGCCTGTTTGAGGACCTGAAGGCAGGCCGCGTCGGCGACATCCTGACCGTACGGCTCGTCGAACGGACAAATGCCAGCAAGAATTCGCAGACGCAGACGGCGAAAACGACGTCCGCGACGCTGGCAAATCCGCAGGTCTTCGGACGCGCCCTGACGAAAGACGGCGATCCCCTGTTCAGCGGCAGTCTCGACGGGCAGACCTCGTTTGACGGGCAGGGCGCGAGCAGCCAGTCGAACAGCCTCGACGGCGATATTACGGTGACGGTCATTGACCGACTGCCCAACGGCAATCTCGTCATCCAGGGAGAAAAATGGCTGACGATCAACCAGGGCAAGGAGTTCATCCGCGTCACCGGTGTTATCCGGCCAAACGACATCGAGACCGATAACTCCGTGCTGTCGACACGCATTGCCAATGCGCAGATCGCATACAGCGCGAAGGGAGCGCTGGCAGCCGCGAACCGGATGGGCCTTATTTCACGGTTCTTCAATTCAATACTGCACCCGTACTAGGCGAGGGACGATCAACTCATGCAAATGAATCGCAAACACTGGATCGGCGGCATTAGTGCACTGCTGCTCGCCGTACAGCCGGCCGTCGCCGAACGCGTCAAGGACCTCGCCAGCGTTTCCGGCGTGCGCGACAATCAGCTCGTCGGTTACGGGCTCGTCGTCGGCCTTGCAGGTACCGGCGACCAGACGACGCAGACGCCGTTCACGGTGCAGAGCATCATCAATATGCTGACGCAGTTCGGCGTGACGATCCCGCCGGGCACGAACCTGCAGCTCAAGAACGTCGCGGCCGTGACGGTACAGGCCGACCTGCCGCCGTTCGCGAAGCCGGGCCAGAAACTCGACATTACGGTCTCGTCGATCGGCAATGCGAAGAGCCTGCGTGGCGGCAGCCTGCTGATGGCGCCGCTGCGCGGTGCCGACGGCAACGTCTACGTCATCGCGCAGGGTAACCTCGTCGTCGGCGGCTTCGGCGCGTCCGGCGCCGACGGATCGAGCGTCACCGTCAACATCCCGAGCTCCGGCCGAATTCCAAACGGCGGCACGGTCGAGCGATCGGTCAGCAACGAGTTCCTGACGCGCGAGTTTCTCGAGCTGAACCTGCATACGCCCGATTTCACGACGGCGACGCGGCTTGCCGCGCAGATCAACAATACGCTCGGTGACGGCACGGCCGTCGCGATCGACTCGGTGTCCGTCAATGTCCGGCCGCCGGTCGATGCGGCACAGCGCACGGCGTTTGTCGCGGCACTCGAAAATCTCGAAGTGGAGCCGGGCGAAGTGCAGGCTAAAGTTATCGTCAATTCGCGGACAGGCACCGTCGTCATCGGCGCCAACGTGCGCGTCATGCCGGCCGCGGTTTCACATGGCTCACTGGTCGTGACGATCAGCGAAACGCCGTTTGTCAGCCAGCCTGCCGCCCCGTTCAGCGATGCCGGAGAAACGGTTGCACTCAGCGATTCCGGCGTTTCGATTACCCAGGACGAGGCCAGCATGTTCCTGTTCGAGCCCGGCACGAGCCTCGACGAAATCGTGCAGGCCGTTAATCGCGTCGGTGCCGCACCGGGCGACCTCGTCGCGATTCTCGAGGCGTTGAAGCAGGCTGGTGCCTTGCGCGCCGAACTGGTCATCATCTAATGACGGCGGCGGTCACGGACATGTCGCAGTACTCGGCGCTGCGCGTCGGTGCGAAAAACAGCGACCCGGCGGCGCTGCGTGAGGTGGCCGGCCAGTTCGAGGCCCTGTTCCTGCAGTCGATGCTGAAAAGTATGCGCGACGCGTCGATCGGCGACCCGATGTTCGGCGACAGCAACGCACACGAACTGTACGAAGACATGCTAGACCAGCAGCTCGCCGTGGAAATGTCGAGCGGCAAGGGCATCGGGCTAGCGGAGATACTGGTTCGCCAGTTGGGTGGAGACGCGGCGGCAAGGCCGTCGCCAGAGCGTATGTACGACGTCGAGCGGCGCGATTCGGGTGCCGGATTGCGCCGCTTTGACTTGCCTTCGAGGGACCTTGCAAGCGAACCACGCAGTCAGGAAATCGGCGGCAAGCGAGGCAGCAATACGATTGAACGAGGCGGGACGGCGTACCCGATAGCCGGCAGACCCGCGGCCGTGGGGCCGCTGGCGAAACCGGCCTGGGACAATCCGGAAAGCTTTGCACGTGACGTTTGGCCACACGCGCAACGCGTTGCGCGTGAGTTGAATGTTCCTGCCGAGGGCGTTCTTGCACAGGCGGCGCTGGAAACGGGCTGGGGTCGCCACGTCATGCCTGGTAGCGACGGCACGGCCAGTATGAACCTCTTCGGCATCAAGGCTGGCCGCACCTGGTCCGGTGACAGCGTCGCGCAGCGTACGATCGAGTTTGACGGCGATGTGGCTCGGCAAGAGGTCGCGCGCTTTCGCTCGTACGGCGACGTCGCCGAATCATTTGACGATTATGCCGACCTGATTGTGTCGAACGGTCGCTATGAAAACGTCAGGAATCACGGCAAAGACGTCGCGAGTTTCGCGGCAGCGCTCGCCGACAGCGGCTATGCGACCGATCCGCAGTATGCACAGAAAATTACCCGGGTGGCATCCAGCGACACGATGACACGCGTCCTCGACGTGCTAAAGAACAGCAGCGCGGCGCCGATAAACCGCTGAGGAAATTGCGATGCCGGACCTTTTAAATACAAGCCTGACGGGAATGCTCGCGTTTCAGCGCGCGCTGAACGTGACCAGCAATAACATTGCGAATGCAAATACGCCCGGTTACAGCCGGCAGGTCGCGGAATTTTCGACACGTATCGGTGCAGGCGGTGGCAACACCTATGTCGGTGGCGGCACACAGATATCCAGTATCAAGCGAATCTACGACGTAATGCTGGGCGAGCAGCTGCGGACGTCGACGACCGGGCAGGTGCGTTTCAGCACCCTGAATTCGCTCGCCGGGCGCATCGATTCGCTGCTGGCCGATCCAAATACCGGTCTGAACACCGGACTGCAATCCTTTTTCAACGCGGTGCAGGACCTCGCCAACGATCCGGCATCGATTCCGACACGCCAGGCATTGCTCGGCGAGGCCAACGGCCTTGCAGGACGGTTCCAGTCGCTGGATCAGCGCCTCAGTGAACTCGACGGCGAGGTAAATCAGCGCCTGCGCCTTGCGGTCGACGACATCAATCGCCTGTCATCGGCCATTGCCAGCGTCAACGATCGCATTGCGGCAACGAGTGCCGGCGGGCAGGCGCCGCCGGACTTGCTGGACGAGCGCGACCGGCTGGTCCTGAGCCTGTCGGAACAGGTTGCCGTCACGTCGGCGCTGCAGGACGACGGGACGATGAGTATCTTCATCGGCTCCGGCCAGTCGCTGGTCGTCGGCAATCGGGCGCAGGGCCTGTCGGTCAAGGGCAGCGAGTTCGACCCGACCCGACTGAATATCGTCTATGACGGTGAATCCGGCGCGACTCCGCTCGACAACTCGATGACCGGCGGCGCAATGGGTGGGCTGCTCGAATTCCGCAACCGCATGCTGGACCCGGCCCGACAGTCGCTCGGCCAGACGGCCGTTGCGTTTGCGCAGAGCTTCAACCTGCAGCACAACGCCGGCATGGACCTGCGCGGCAATCTCGGTGCAGATTTCTTCACGATCGACCCTCCACGGGTTCTGACGTCAAACGACAACACCGGCAGCGGCAATGCCGCAGTCGCGATCACCGACCTCGGCGCCTATACCGGTGCCGACTACGTGCTCGAATTCGACGGCGCCAGCTACAGCCTGACACGCCAGGATACCGGCGCCGTCATCGCATTGAGCGGATCGGGAACTGCAGGCGACCCGTTCGTCGGTGACGGCATGGAAATCGCGGTCAGCGGTGCGCCGGCAGCCGGTGATCGCCTGCTTATTCAGACCGGCCAGGCGGCCGCAT
Source organism: Woeseiaceae bacterium (assembly GCA_041609735.1). Lineage (GTDB taxonomy): Bacteria > Pseudomonadota > Gammaproteobacteria > Steroidobacterales > Woeseiaceae > UBA1847. The sequence continues at coordinate 12,733 of JBFIQH010000061.1, forward strand.
CAGCGATTCGCACGGCCATCACCGAACCGCTCGACATAGCGATGGCATCGCCAACACGATCATCCGCCTCTTTCGCGAATACCGGCGACGCCGGCATCAGTCCGGCGACCGCTACCGACTACACAGACCCGGCGCTGCTCTCGACGTCCGTGATCCAGTTTATCGATCCGACGACCTACTCGATCAACGGCGCCGGAGCCTTTGCGTATACCGATGGCGACCCGATCATCGTCAACGGCACCGAGGTGACGATTTCCGGCGCGCCGCTTGCCGGTGACCAGTTTACGATCGAGGCGAATTTCGGCGCATCCGGCGACAACAGCAACGGGCTGCAGCTGACCGACATCCAGTCACGCGGGCTGCTCGACGGCGGCATTGTCAGCATCAACGAGAATTACGGCCAGCTCGTCGCCGGCGTCGGCGGCACGACGCACCAGATCCAGGCCAATCTGGAGGCTCAAAATGTCGTGCGCCGCAATGCAGAAGATGCGGTCTTGGCAAATTCGGGCGTCAACCTCGACGAGGAGGCCGCCAGGATGATCCAGTACCAGCAGGCCTACCAGGCCGTCGCGCAGGTCGTCAGCGTGGCGAAGACGCTGTTCGACAGCCTGCTGAACGCGACGAGCCGCTAGGCGCAGGGCTGACGAATGCGAGTCTCGACCATTGGCTCCTACCTGACCGGCCTGACGGCGATGCAGCGCCTGCAGTCGGCACTCGACCAGACGCAGCGCCAGATTTCGACCGGGCGCCGCATACTGAATCCGTCGGACGATCCGATCGCCGCATCCCGCGCGCTTGAGTTTCGCGAATCGATCGCGCGTCTCGCGCAGTTCGATCGCAACGCGGGTATCGCGGAAAACCGTCTGGCGCAGGAAGAGGCTGTCGTCGGCTCCGTCAACAACGTGTTGCAGCGCGTGCGGGAACTCGCGCTGCAGGCCAACAATTCGACCCAGAGCAACGAGACGCGTGCCCTGATCGCCGTCGAAATGCGCGAACAGCTCGACTATCTGGTGCAGCTGGGTAACCAGAAGGACGGCAACGGCAACTACCTGTTTGCCGGCAATCTCGAGGATGTCGAACCGGTCAGTCGGATGGGCGCCAATTTCGCCTATAACGGCGACCAGGGGCAGCGCCTGATCCGGATCGGCGATGGGCGGCAGGTTGCCGACAGCGACCCGGGTTCCGATGTGTTTTTCAAGATACGCGCCGGCAACGGCAGCTTCACCGTGGCTCCCGCCGGCGGCAACGCCGGAACCGGCGTCATCGGGCAGGGCGTCGTCGTCGATCCCGTCGCCTGGAACCAGGGCGCCTACACGGTGCGTTTCATCGATCCTGACAACTACCAGGTGCTCGATGCTGGCGGCGCAGTCATCGCCGGCGGGGCGTACCAGTCCGGCGACCGCATAGCGTTCGCCGGCATAGAGTTTGCGCTTTCCGGCGCGCCGGGCACGAATGACGAGTTCGCCGTTCGGCCGAGTCCCTACCAGGACGTCTTCACGAGTATTGAACGGCTGGCGTCGGCCATTGCACAGCCTGTGACTGACGATGTATCCCGTGCCGCGATGAACAACGGCATCAATGCCGGACTGCAGAATATCGACCAGGCCATCGGCAACATCCTGAACATCCGCACGAAAATCGGCTCGCGGCTTGCCGTCATTGAAAACCAGGTCGACAGCAATTCCGGCCTGGCGCTGACGATCCAGGAAACCCTGGCGGGCGTCGAGGACCTCGACTATGCCGAGGCGATATCGAGGCTCAGCCAGCAGGTGACGACGCTGGAAGCGGCGCAGCAATCGTTTGTTCGCACGCAGCAGCTGTCCTTGTTCGACTACCTGTAGCGGCGGCGGCCTCAGCCGCGGTCGGGCCGAAAGGCCCTTCTGCAACGAGACGATGACCTGTAGGAGCGGCTTCAGCCGCGATCCGGCCGCGGGGTAAAACTGCGTCACATTCTTGCGATTCGCCGCTAAAGTTTGGCGCGAACCTGCCGGGGGCGATCGCCCACAACCGGTAAAATTTTCTTAAAGAATTAAATTCTGCTCCCGATAACCTGATTGAACGGTGGCCATGAATGGATTTCGAGGTCATGAAATTTGGCTTCCGGCAGCTTTAGCAGACCGGGCTTTAATTGGGTAACCAGGAGTTAGGATAATGGCACAGACGATCAATACGAACGTTGCATCGCTCAATGCGCAACGTAATTTGAATCGTTCGCAAGGTTTGCTAAACCAGTCGCTGGAAAGACTGTCCACAGGCCTGCGAATCAACA
>JBFIQH010000062.1:0-14942 GCA_041609735.1 Woeseiaceae bacterium
CGACCAGAACTCGCGCGTGCCGGTGATGTACGCCATCGGCTCGCCGGCGAGCCGGCGCTCGACGGATTGCTCGAGGCGCCGAATCGCGGATGCGTCGAGGCTGTCCTCCGGGTGCGCAAACAGGTAGCTGCGCGGCACGTCGATCGCGCGGCTGATGAGGATCTCGGCGTCGAGGCGCGGCGACTCGCTGACGTCAGCGAGTGCTTGCGATAGTTCCTTCAGCAGCGTGCCGATCCGGGCGTCTTCGGGCATGTTGAACGGGTTCCGGGCTATGGGTCGGCGCGCGTCTCGCGTACACTCGCCGACATTCCGGGCCGAATGCTACCACCTGCCGATTACGACGATGAGCCTCGAAGTCTATTCAAATGTCCTCGACATGGTCGGGAAGACGCCGATGCTCGAGGTCACGCACCTCGATACCGGCAAGTGCCGCCTGTTCCTGAAACTGGAGTTGATGAATCCGGGTGGCTCGATCAAGGACCGTATCGGCATCTCGATGATCGAGGAAGCCGAGAAGCGTGGCGACATCAAGCGCGGTGATACGATCGTCGAGGCAACCGCGGGCAACACCGGCCTCGGCCTGGCGCTGGTTGCCGCGCAGAAAGGCTATAAGCTGATTCTTGTGCTGCCGGACAAGATGAGCCAGGAAAAAATCTTCAACCTGCGCGCAATGGGCGCCGAGGTCGTGCTGACGCGTTCCGACGTCGGCAAGGGGCACCCCGAGTACTACCAGGATCTCGGCCGCAGCATCGCGGATGAAAACGGTTTCTACTTCATCAACCAGTTCGGCAATCCGGACAATCCGCTTGCGCACGAACTTACGACCGGGCCGGAGATCCTTGAGCAGATGGGCGGCGAGCTCGACGCGATCGTGCTCGGTGTCGGCTCCAGCGGCACCGTGTCCGGCCTCGGCAAGTACCTCGCGGAACACGCGCCGCACGTGGACCTCGTTCTGGCGGACCCGGTCGGGTCGGTACTCGCCGACTACATTAATAAGGGCGAACTCGGGGAGGGCGGCAGCTGGCTCGTCGAGGGCATCGGCGAGGACTTCATTCCCGACATCGCGAACTTCGACCAGGTGAAGAAAGCCTACGCGATCAGCGACGACGAATCGTTCGCGGCCGCACGCGAACTGTTGCGCAAGGAGGGCCTGCTGGCCGGCTCGTCGACGGGCACGCTGCTGTCGGCGGCGCTGAAGTATTGCCGTGAACAGACAGAGCCGAAAAAGGTCGTGTCGTTCGCCTGCGATACCGGCAACAAGTACCTGTCGAAGCTGTTCAATGATTTCTGGATGGAGGACCAGGGATTTATCCAGCGCGAAACCTACGGCGACCTGCGCGACCTGATCGGCCGCCTGCACGGTGAGCGTGCGACAATCACGGTCGGCCCGACCGACGTCATCACGACGGCGCACAATCGCCTGCGCAATGCCGGTTTCTCGCAGCTGCCGGTCATGGACAACGGCGAACTCGTCGGCATCATCACCGAGGATGCGATCATGCAGTTCGTCTACGGCCACCCGGACCTGTTGAACGCGAACGTCGAGGACGCGATGGAGTCCGCGTTTATCAAGCTCGACAAGGGCGAGACCATCAACAATCTCGTCGCAATGCTCAGCGTGCAGCCGTACGCGGCAATCCTCGACGGCGATGAGTTCCTCGGCCTGATCACGCGCTCCGACGTGCTGAACTACCTGCGTCGGCAGATCTGAGAGATTTGAATGGACACCACTGACAAGAAATTCGCGACACGCACGATCCACGGCGGGCAGAGCCCGGAGCCGGTCACCGGCGCGATCATGCCGCCGATCTTCGCGACGTCGACCTACGTGCAGGAGAGCCCCGGCAAGCACAAGGGCTGGGAGTACTCGCGCTCGCACAACCCGACGCGCATGGCTTACGAAAATTGCATCGCCAACCTCGAGTCCGGTTCGCGAGGCTTTGCGTTTGCGTCCGGCATGGCGGCGATCGCGACGATCCTCGAGCTGCTCGACACGGGCTCTCACGTGCTCGCCATGGATGACCTGTACGGCGGCACTCGGCGCCTGTTTCACACGATCCGCAAACGCAGCGCCGGTCTCGAGTTCGATTTCGTCGACATGACGGACCCCGACGTCGTCGAAGCGGCGATCCGCGACAATACGCGCATGATCTGGATCGAGAGCCCGAGCAACCCGTTGCTCAAGATCGTCGATTTCGAGGCGATTGCCGAGCTGGCGAAGGCGCGCGATATCCTGATCGTCGCCGACAACACGTTCGCGACGCCGTACCTGCAGCGGCCGCTGGAGATGGGTTGCGACATCGTCATGCACTCGGCGACGAAGTTCATCAACGGCCATTCGGACATCGTCGGCGGTGTCGCCGTAACGAACGACGACGAGCTCGGCGAACGGCTCTGGTATCTGCACAACTCGATCGGCGCGATCGCGGGACCGTTCGACAGTTTTCTCGCGCTGCGCGGCGTCAAGACGCTCGACGTGCGCATGGAGCGCCACTGTAAGAGTGCGCACGCGATCGCGGAATGGCTTGAAGGCCACAAGCGCGTCGAGAGCGTGCTGTACCCGGGCCTCGCGTCACACCCGCAGCACGAATTGGCGGCGAAACAGATGGACGGTTTCGGCGGTATTGTGACGTTCTTCATCAAGGGCGGTCTCGACGAGGCACGTCATTTCCTCGAGCGCTGCAGCGTGTTCGCGCTCGCCGAGAGCCTCGGCGGCGTCGAAAGCCTCGTCGATCACCCGGCGATCATGACGCATGCGTCGGTACCCGAGGAGCGGCGCGCCGAGCTCGGCATCAGCGACCGGTTGATCCGGCTGTCGGTCGGCATCGAGGCGCTGGACGACCTGCTCGCCGACCTCGACCAGGCGCTGGGTGTGTAGGCGGGCCCTCAGGCCCGATCGCGGCTGAAGCCGCTCCTACCCGGCAGGTTGTCGCTGCACCCGTAGGGGGCCTTCAGGCCCGATCGCAGCTATCCCCAAAGGGGAGACCCAAGCCGCTACCACGAAACTCGGCAGGATCGGAGCTCAGTCGGCAAGCGCGGCGAGCTGGTCCGCCTGATATTCGTTCGTCAGCGGTTCGATAACCTGATCGAGGTCGCCGGCAAGTATCTCGTCGAGCTTGTACAACGTCAGGTTGATGCGGTGGTCGGTCACGCGGCCCTGCGGATAGTTGTAGGTACGTATGCGCTCGGAGCGATCGCCGGATCCGACCAGCAGCTTGCGCTTCAGCGCCTGTTCCGACTGCTGCTCCGCGACCTTGGCATCGAGCAGGCGTGCCTGCAGCAGCGACATCGCGCGTGCGCGGTTCTTGTGCTGCGAGCGCTCGTCCTGGCATTCGACGACGATGCCGGTCGGCAGGTGTGTCAGCCGCACCGCCGAATCGGTCTTGTTGACGTGCTGCCCGCCGGCGCCGGAAGCGCGATAGGTATCGACGCGCAGGTCGGCGGCATTGATTGCCACTTCCTCGACCTCGTCCGGTTCCGGCAACACGGCGACGGTACAGGCGGACGTGTGTATCCGGCCCTGCGACTCCGTTGCCGGTACCCGCTGCACGCGATGCGCACCGGATTCAAACTTCAGTGTTGCGTATATGCCGCTGCCGGTAATGCGGCTGATGATTTCCTTGTAGCCGCCGTGTTCGCCGTCGCGGGCGCTCAGGATCTCCACCTGCCAGCGCCGGTTCTCGGCGTATTTCGCGTACATGCGATAAAGGTCGCCGGCGAAAATCGCCGCCTCGTCGCCGCCGGTGCCGGCACGAATCTCGAGAAAGACGTTCGCGTCGTCGTAAGGGTCGGGAGGAATCAGCGCCTTCTGCAGGTCGAGCGTCAGCGACTCGCGCTTCTCGTTCAGTGTTTCGAGTTCCTCCTCGCCCATCTGGCGCACGTCGCTGTCGTTGTCGCCGGCCATCTCCTCGGCAGCGGCGATGTCGGCGCTGAGTTTTTCGTAGGCGCCGAACAAATTGACGATGGGCTCGACGCGCGCGTACTCCATCGATAGCTCGCGAAAACGGTTCTGGTCGCCAATGACGTCCGGGTCGGCCAGCAGACCGGCGATTTCCTCGAAGCGATCGCGCACGGTCTCGAGCTTGTAGCGAATGGAATCCTTCATCGCGCCGCTCATTCCTTGCCGAGTTTGAACAGCGAGCGCGCAGTCGCGATCGTCTGCTCGTCGGAAGTCTCGCCGGCTTCGCGCAGGCGCACGCTCGGGTTGTGCAAAAGCTTCTTCATCAGCGCGGCCGTCGCGTATTCGAGCACCTCGTCCCGATCCGCGCCCTGCGCAAGCCGCCGGCGCGCCTGCTCGAGCACCTGTTCGCGAACGGTTTCGGCGTAGCTGCGTAGCTCGGTAATGACCGGCGCTACTTCTTTCGAACGCTCGATCATCACGTAGCGGGCAATTTCGTCGTCGAGGATGCGATTCGCGTCGAGCGCCGCCGCTTCGCGATTGCCCTGGCCCTCGAGCACGACTTTTTCGAGATCGTCGATCGTGTACAGGTACACGTCGTCGAGGTCGGCTACCCCGGCTTCGATATCGCGGGGGACGGCAATGTCGACGGCGAAAATCGGCTGCCGCTTGCGCGCCTTGATCGCGGCCTTCATGTGGTCGACGCCGATGATCGGCTCGGAGCTCGCCGTCGAGCTGATCAGTATGTCTGCCTCCGGCAGCGTGCCCTCGAGCTCCGACAGCGGCAGCGCATAACCACCGAACTGGTCGGCGAGACCGCGTGCGCGCTCGATGTCGCGGTTCGCGACGAACATGCGGCCGATCCCCTTGCGGTTCAAATGCTTGGCCAGCAGCTCGACGGTGACGCCGGCGCCGACCAGGACCGCGGTGTGTTGCGAGAAGCCGGCAAAGAATTGTTCGGCGAGCGTCACGGCCGCGTACGCAACCGATACCGGGCTGGCGCCGATCTCCGTATCGGTGCGAACCTTCTTCGCCACCGAAAAGCTGTGCTGCATCAGCCGCGTCAGGTTCGGGCCGACCGTGCCTGCCGCCTGCGCTTCGCGAAAGGCCTCTTTCAACTGGCCGAGAATCTGCGGCTCGCCCAGCACCATCGAATCGAGCCCGCAAGCAACGCGAAAGATGTGCCGGATGGCGTCGTCACCGTTGAGTTCGAAAAACGACTCGCCGAACGACGGGTCGAGATTGCGTTCGTCATGCAGCCAGTCTGAGAGCGCCCGCCCGCCGTCGTCGCTGGCGACGACATAGAACTCGGTGCGGTTGCAGGTCGACAACAGCACGGCCTCGTCGACGCCGGTGAGGGCGCGCGCGCGCGCCACCGCGCGGCCGATTTCCTGGCCGGCGAAGACCACCTGCTCGCGAATTTCGACAGGTGCCGTGTTATGGTTCAGCCCGAGTATTTTGAGCGGCATAGGAGCTTTTGATGCGGTACCGGCAGGGCACCGTGAGGAAAAGGCACAAACAGCGCGTATCATAAGCGAACTGAACGTCCAGTTCCTTGTCTGTGTAGTTATTCTCCGCAACCCCGCGGCAGCCAATCAGGGACCGAGCCGCGCCACGATGATCACAAAGGGACCTATGCACGACCGATTTCGAAGGCTGAAGGCATTCCTCGCCGTTTCAGCCCTGGCGCTCTCCGGCGCCGCAAGCCCGGCAGCTCTCGCCGACGACGACATGACCAGCGACGCCAGCGCGCATGTGCTTGCCGCCGAGATTGCGCTGCACGGCATGGACTACCTGAAGGCCGCCCGCGAATATCGCCTTGCCGCCGAAAAAAGCGACAGCATCGAAATTGCGCGGCAGGCCACGCGCGTCGGCACCAGCTTCGGCTTCAACGACGAGGCGCTGAAGGCGGCCGAGCGCTGGCTCGAGCTGGAGGAGGACAGCGACGAAGCGTTGTTTCACCTCGCCAGGCTGCAGTTGCGCCTCGGCGAGACCCGGGCAGCGCGCCGCAGTTATTCGAAGCTGATCGAGCGCGGCGACAGCGATCCGGATGAGCGGCTGTTGTCGCTGATTTCGGTGTTTTCCGAGGAGGACCCGGAAGCAGCTCTTGACGTCATGTGGGCGCTCGCGAAGCCCTACAAGGATTCGCCGGCAGCGCATTACGCCGCTGCCGTCATGGCGCTGCAGGCTGGCGACCTGGACAAGGCGAAAAACCGCGCCAGCAAGGTGTTCGACCTCGAGCCGGGCGAGTGGCTGAAGACGAAGGCGAAGCTGCTCTACGGCCGGGTTTTGTTACTGAACGGCGACGCCGACGGCGCAATTGACTATGTCGCACGCATCATCGGCGACAACCCGCAACCTGACCCCTCGGCGCGCATGGAGCTGGCGCTGATCATGATGTCGGCGAATCGCGATGACGACGCCTTGAGCCAGGTCAACCAGGTGCTGCTCGAAAACAGCAACCACGTCGACGCGTTGCGGCTGATGGCCATCATCAACTTCCGGCAGGAGAACCTCGACGCGGCGTGGGACGATTTCCAGGATCTGCTGGCGAGCGGCGAGCACACGATGGACGCCTTGTTCTATCTCGCGCGCATCGCCGATTTTCGTGGCGAATCGGACCGGGCGATCCGCCTTTACTCGCAGGTTCGAGAGGGCTCGCATGCGGTCGCGGCGCAGCGGCGCTCTGCAGCACTGGTTGCCTTTGAGCGCGACGCACCGGAGACGGCGATGGAGCAGCTCGACGAGTTTGCGCGCAACAATCCACAGCACGCGATCGACATGGTGCAGGCGAAGGCGCAATTGCTCGCGTCGCTCGACCGCTATCCGGACGCGCTCGAATACTACGACCGCATGCTCGCGTACCGTCCGGATTCCGAAGGCGTCATGCTGGGCCGGGCTGAACTGCTGTTGCGCATGGAGCGCCTCGACGATGCGCTCGAGCAATACCGGCGCGCCGTCAAGCGCTGGCCCGACAGCGCGACGTCGCTGAACGCTTATGGCTACACGCTGGCCGATCGCACAGATCGCTATCGCGAGGCGGAGAAACTGATCCGCAAGGCGCTGAAGTACGACCCGGAAAGCCCGGCGATCATCGACAGTCTCGGCTGGGTGCTCTACAAGCTCGGCCACCACGAAGAAGCGCTTAAGGAGCTGACGCGCGCCTACGAGCGCCTCGACGATCCGGAAGTGGCGTCGCACATCATTGAAGTGCTCGCGGCGCTGGAGCGCAAGGACGAGGCCATCGAGTTGCTCGTCGCGGCCGAATCGAAAGATCCCGACCACCCGTTGCTGAAAGATGTGCGGGAAAAGGTCTTCCCCGAGCTTGATTAGGGCTCGCCGGACAGCGCTACTCGCGATCGCGGCCCTGGCTGCGGGCTGCGTCACGCCGAAAGGTGTCGAGCTGCCCGAACTCAGCGATTGGGAGCAGCGTCAGCGCGTGCTGGCCGCGATCGATCGCTTCGATTTCAATGGCCGCATCGCCGTCAAGGCCGGCGACGACGGCTTCAACGCAAAACTTCGTTGGTACCAGGATGCGAACGACTTCAGTGCGACCGTCAGCGGGCCGCTCGGCGTCGGCACGGTGCGCATCGAGGGCGACGATGACGTCGTGCAGTTCACGGACAAGGAGGGCGTGACCACGGTGCTCGCCGACGTCGAACGCGATCTGTATTACCGCTATGGCTGGACGATCCCGGTTGAAAGCCTGCGCTACTGGGCGTTGGGCATCCCCGATCCGCGCGTGCCCGCCGAGACGTCGTTCGGTGACGACGGCGAGCTTACGGACCTGACGCAACGCGGCTGGACCGTTACCGTTGGCCGCTATCGCGAGGCCGGTGGCGGACAACCGATGCCGCGCCTCCTGACGGCGACCAACATGGAAACGAGTGTGCGGCTCGTCATCGATCGCTGGGTATTTCACGAGCAAAAAAGGGGTCAGACCCCTTTTTCTCAAAAAGTTTGCGGATCAGAGCCCTGATCTTGAAAGAAAAAGGGGTCTGACCCCTTTTTTGCGTGTCGTTGACACCTCTCCGGGGCCCCTCCACAATTCAGCCGCATGGAACGCGCGGATTTCGCGGGTTTGGGAGCCAACAAGACAACTGGGGCGTAGCCAAGTGGTAAGGCAACGGGTTTTGATCCCGTGATTCGCAGGTTCGAGTCCTGCCGCCCCAGCCATTCACGTTTAAGGGGATAATCGTGGATCTCTCTACAATGGCTGTGTTCTCGGGTAACGCGCACCCTGAGCTTGCCCAGGACATCGTGCGCTGTCTCCACGTACCCCTCGCGCGAGCCCACGTCGGGCGGTTTTCCGACGGCGAGAACAACGTCGAGATCCTGGAGAACATCCGCGGCCGCGAAACGTTTATCGTGCAGCCGACCTGTCCGCCGGCGGCCGAAAACCTGATGGAACTGCTCGTCATGGTCGATGCTGCCCGGCGCGCATCGGCGGCACGCATCACGGCTGTCGTACCGTACTTCGGTTACGCGCGCCAGGACCGGCGACCGCGCGCATCGCGCGTGCCGATCACGGCAAAGCTCGTTGCCAAGCTGATCGCAGCGGCCGGTGTCGATCGATTGCTGACGGTCGACCTGCACGCGGACCAGATCCAGGGATTCTTCGATATTGCCGTTGACAACGTCTACGCGTCACCGCTGTTGCTCGGCGACGTCTGGAAACAGAAATACGCCGACATGGTTGTCGTGTCGCCGGACGTCGGCGGTGTTGTTCGCGCGCGCGCGCTGGCGAAGCGCCTCGACGATGCCGATCTCGTCATCATCGACAAACGCCGCGACAAAGCCAATCAGTCCGAAGTCATGAACATTATCGGCAAGGTCGAGGGCAAGAACTGCGTCATGATCGACGACATGGTCGACACCGCCGGCACGATGTGTCACGCGGCCGGCGCGTTGAAAAAGCGCGGCGCCGTGTCGGTGTCAGCCTATATCACTCACGCCGTGCTTTCCGGTCCCGCCGTCCAGCGAATTACCGAGTCCGAGCTCGATGAGGTGGTCGTCACGGACACGATTCCGCTGAAGGAAGAAGCGCATGCCTGCACGAAGATTCGCCAGCTGTCGACGGCGGAGCTGCTGGCCGAGACGATGCGCCGAATTTCCGACGAAGAATCAGTCAGTTCGCTCTACGTCGACTGATTCCACGTTGAGATTTTCGGTATTTTGTCACCTCGTGCTGGCGTCGCCGCGGGGATTGTCTACACTGATGAGTTAACGATATGCGATCGCGCGCGCGGTTGCACAAGAATACCGTCAGGCGGACCCGTGCAGCAGTTTTTCCCAACCAACGAACCGCAACGTCTCGAGGCGCTGAAACGCTATCGAATTCTCGATTCCGAGCCGGAAGCTCGCTTCGACGATGTCATCAAGGAGGCGGCGGAAAAATTCGGTGTGCCGATGGCGTTGTTCTCGCTGGTCGACGAGCACCGCCAGTGGTTCAAGTCGCGGCACGGCTTTGCCTACGCGGAAACCGAGCGCACCGGTGCCTTCTGCTCGCACACGATTGCCATCGATGCGCCACTGGTGGTCGAAAATGCCCGCGAACACCTGCTGTTCGCCCACAGCCTGCTCGTCAGGGCGCCACCCCACATCGTTTTCTATGCCGGCGTGCCGGTCAGGGCATCCGGTGGTGAGCCACTCGGAGCGCTGTGTATCCTCGATACGCAGCCGCGCAGCTTCGAGATCGGCGAGTTGAGCGAGCTGATTTCGATGGCTCGGCGCATTGAGTCGGCGCTCGAGGAACGCCAGGCGGAGCTCACCCGCCAATAGAGGGCTGGCTGCACGGCCTGTGATCGGTTAGTATGCGCCTCCCGTCGTGGCTGGTCGCGGTCCGACGGGCGCCAGAATCTGGCATTTTTATCAATCCTGTCAATCAGTTAATGGAGCTCAGTCATGGCTGAAGATTTCGACCTGGTTGCGGAATACCGGGATGACCAGGGGAAGGGTGCGAGCCGCCGCCTGCGTCGCGAAGGTAAGATTCCCGCAATCATTTACGGTGCCGGCAAGCCGCCGCGTGCGCTGGCATTCGACCACAACAAGGTCCTGAAGCAGACCGAGAGCGAGTCGTTCTATTCGAGCGTCCTCAACGTCAAGGTCGGCGACAAGAGCCAGGCGGCCATCATCAAAGACCTGCAGCGCCACCCGGCGAAGCGCCAGATCCTGCACATGGACCTGCAGCGCGTCGTCGAGGATGAGGAAATCCGCATGAACGTGCCGCTGCACTTCCTCAACGAGACGACGGCGCCCGGCGTCAAGGAAGGCGGCAAGGTGTCGCACCTGATGTCCGACGTCGAAATCGTCTGCCTACCGAAGCACCTGCCCGAATACCTCGAGGTCGACATCGGCGAACTCGGGCTGGACGACATGTTGCACCTGTCGGACATCAAGCTGCCCGAAGGCGTCGAGATTCCGGAGTTGCAGCAGGGCCCGGAACACGACCAGGCAATTGTGGCCATACATATCATCAAGGCCGCGCCGATCGAAGAGGAAGAGGCGGAAGCGGACGCAGCGCCGGTTGCCGAAGGCGAAGTGCCGTCGGACCAGGGCGACGACGAAAAATCGGACGACGACGCCAAGTAATCACCAGCGGCACCGTCTGCCAATTGACAAGGCCGCCGCCTCTCGAACGGGTCGGCGGCCTTTTTTTAACATTGCCCTGACATGTCCAAAGTCACGATCATCGCCGGCCTCGGCAATCCCGAGGACAAGTACGAACGAACGCTGCATAACGCCGGGTTCTGGTTCGTCGATGCGCTCGTGCGGAAGTACGGCGGGCTGTGGCGCTACGAAAAAAAGTTCGACGCCGAGATTTGCCGCATCAACCTGCACGGCGACGATGTCTGGCTCGTCAAGCCGCAGAGCTTCATGAACCTCAGCGGACAGCCGGTGCGCGGCATGCTCGACTACTATCGCCTGAAGACATCCGGGTTGCTGGTCGCGCACGACGAGATCGATCTGCCGCCGGGCACTGTCCGGCTCAAAAAGGGCGGCGGCCACGGCGGGCACAACGGCATCCGTGATGTCATTCAGCACTGCGGCGCGGATTTCCTGCGGCTGCGCATCGGCGTCGGGCACCCGGGCGAAAAAAGCCAGGTGACGAACTACGTACTGAAGCGCGGCCCGGCCGACGTCGAAGCGGCCGTCGAACGATCACTCGACGAAGCGGTCGCGGTCATGCCGACGCTGCTGGACGACGGCCTGAATGCGGCGATGAAAGAACTGCACACGAAGAAAGATTCCTGACATGGCAATTACCTGTGGCATCGTGGGTTTGCCCAACGTCGGCAAATCCACCCTGTTCAACGCGTTGACGGCCGCTGAGATCGCGGCCGAGAACTACCCGTTCTGCACGATCGAGCCGAACGTCGGCGTTGTGCCGGTGCCGGATCCGCGCCTCGGCGTCCTGGCCGGTATCGTGTCGCCGCAGAAGATCATCCCGACGACGATGGAATTCGTCGACATCGCCGGCCTCGTTGCCGGCGCGTCGAAAGGTGAGGGCCTCGGCAACCAGTTCCTCGCGAACATCCGCGAGACGAACGCCATTGCGCATGTCGTGCGCTGCTTCGAAAACGATGACGTGACGCATGTCGCCGGCAAGATCGACCCGATCGACGACATTGAGACGATCAACACCGAGCTGGCGCTCGCGGACCTCGAGTCTGTCGAGAAACAGCTGGCGAAAGCCGAGCGCACGGCGAAGACCGGCCAGAAAGATGCGCTGTTTTTGCGCGACACGCTCGCCAGGATCAAAGCGCACCTCGATGACGGCCACCCGATTCGCACGCTTTCCCTGAGCGACAAGGAGGCGCCGGTCATTCGGGAGCTGCACCTGATTACCGCGAAGCCGGTCATGTACATCGCGAACGTCGACGAGCACGGCTTCGAGAACAATCCGCATCTCGATGCCGTTCGCGGATATGCGGAAAATGAAGGCGCCGAGTCCGTTGCGATTTGTGCCGCGATCGAAGCAGAAATCGCGCAGCTTGACGACGATGACAAGAAAGACTTTCTTGCCGATCTCGGCTTCGATGAGCCGGGCCTGAACCGTGTTATTCGTACCGGCTACAAATTACTCGGCCTGCAGACTTTCTTCACGGCCGGGCCGAAGGAAGTGCGTGCATGGACGACGAAAGTCGGCGCGACGGCGCCACAGGCGGCGGGCGAGATCCACACCGACTTCGAGAAGGGATTTATTCGCGCCGAGGTGATTGCCTACGACGACTACGTCAAAGGCAATGGCGAGGCAGGCGCGAAAGAGGCCGGGCGGCTGCGGCTCGAAGGGAAGGAGTACATCGTCAAGGAAGGCGACGTCATGCACTTTCGCTTCAACGTCTAAACGCGGCCTCTACAATACCTATAGGAGCGGCTTTAGCCGCGATGCATTGCGCATTCAGGCGCTCCTGCGACCGTTATCGACACTGCCTCTAGCTGCCCGGCCGCACCCGCGGCGGCGGCAGCTTCCAGTCGTAAATGATTGCGAGTGCACGCACCGCAAACCCAACCAGCGTTGCGATGACGAGCGCGTAACGCGCCTCAGCGCCTGCCGCGATCGAGATAACGTAGACGACGCCGGTCACGAACGCGGCCGTCGCGTACACCTCCTTGCCGAGCACCAGCGGGATCTCGTTGCAGATGATGTCGCGAATCATGCCGCCGGCGATGGCCGTGGTGACCCCCATCATGACCGCAACCAGCGAGCCGGCGCCCTGGTCGATGCTGATACCGGTGCCCATCGCCGCGAACAGCGCCATGCCGGCGGCGTCGGTCCACAGCAGCAGACGCTGCCGCGAACCGGGCGAATACACGCCGAAATAGACAACGATGGCCGCGACGATGGCGACCGTGACGTAGATCGGGCTCTCGATCCAGAACACCGGGTTGCGATCGAGGATGACGTCGCGAAGCGTGCCGCCGCCAATGGCCGGCATCAGCGCCAGCACGCAGAAACCGAAGATGTCCATGTTCTTGCGCGACGCCGCAAGGGCGCCGCTGATCGCGAACGCGGCGGTGCCGATCATTTCGAGGACAAACAGGACGCTCATACGTGAAACCTGACGGTCAGTAACCGATTGATTTGGCCGCGTATTATACGGAAGTCGCGGCGGGCGGCCCGATCTTGACACTCGCTGCCGGCAAACGGACAATCGTCGCCCCACAAGTAGCCGGTGATGTAGCTCAGATGGTCAGAGCGGCGGACTCATAACCCGCAGGTCGGTGGTTCACAAAACGCGCCAGCGTTTTGGACGCCGCAGGCGCCCCCGAAGGGGGTGAGGATCGCCCCAAGGCGATCCGAATCCATTCCACCCATCAGGGCGCAAGCCGGGGTGGTACGAACAATTTGGTGATGTAGCTCAGATGGTCAGAGCGGCGGACTCATAACCCGCAGGTCGGTGGTTCAATTCCACCCATCACCACCAAATTTAAAAAAAGCCCTGGTAATCAGCTGATTAACAGGGCTCTTGTCCGTTACTGCCCGCAAACGCTTCTACAGTCCGAATACCTGTGACCACCTGACGTAAACCATCGCGCCGCGAGCTTCATGGAAGGCTTCGGCGATGAACTTGAAGTTGTAAAAGGGATATTCGTCGGTGCAGTTGTTGCACCCGAGTTGCAGCTGCGATCCGGGCAGCTGCTCGAATCGGTAACGCCACGCCAGATCCAGCTGTGTGAAGCTGTCGATGAAAAAAGGCTCATTGGTTGGCCTGCCGTCTTCGAAGCGGTTGCGTGGAGACTGGTAGTCCCCACTGAATTGCAGCGCAGCGGTGACGCCATGGCGGCGGCCTTCCCAGTCGAGTCGGAATGTGGCCCGGTCCTGCGGCAATCCGTTGAAACCAAATGTCTGCCCGGCGAATTCCTCCAGAATCCGGGCCGATTGGAAGTCCAGACCCAATTCATATTTCCTGAGGTGGCTGGCGTTGAGCTCAGCCTGCCAGGTGCCTGCACGCCGCGTAGTCAGGGTATAAGTGAGGCCGAAATCAATACCGCTGGTTTCCAGCGAGTCGCCATTGAAATAGGTATCGGCGTACTTGATGATCGGCCCGGGAATGCCCATGGCGATGTCGTCGTTGCTGGGCGGGTCTCGAATCACGAATGGATTGTTGTCCGGGCTGATCAGCGCCGTCAGGTGATCACCGCTCTCCGTGATGCGGTTCTTGTGCTGGATCAGCCACCAGTCGACGGATGCAGAGAGTCCCGGTATTGAGCCCGGCTCCCAGGCAATGCCCAGATTCCAGTTCTCTCCGTCGTCGGGTTCGAGGCCAGGGTTGCCGCGAAACTCGAACTCGACCGTGTGGCCATTGCAGTCAAAGTCTGTCTGCGTCACCGGGCAACGCCACGGGTCCGGATCGGAACGGTCAACGAATCGGAGCGGTGGGTCGAAGAGCTGACGAAACGTAGGCGGCCGGAACGAGGTGCCCCAGGTCGCACGGACCAACAGGCTCTGAGCGGGCCGCCAGCCGAGCCCGATTTTTGGATTTACCGTGGTGCCGAAATCGCTGTAGTTGTCGTATCTTAACGCCAGTTGCGCTTCGAAAAGCTCAGTCCAGGGCAGGAACAATTCCACAAATGCGGCAGAAACTTCCCGCTCGAGATTCAGTGGCGCAAAGCCGAGGCTGCCCACCAGCTCACCCCTCAAGGCCAGCTCGTCAGCATCCTGATCCAGGGAGAGGCGGCGGACCTCGCCACCAACGGCGAGTTGCAAAGACCCACCGGCCATTTCCAGCAGGGTACCGGTCAATTGGAAACTCGCGCCCAGCTCGCGGCTTGACTCGCGGCCCGACAAATTGCGAACCAGGAATTGCTCCACCACTTCTGAGGGATTTTGCGGATTGAGCCCGAAAGGATTGTAGTACTGGTCGCCATTCGGTCCGCCGAAACCGAGCAAGGCAGCCTGGAACTCCGCCGCGAGGATGTCCGTGGCGGAGGTCTCTTCGGTATCGTTCTCGCCCCAGTTGAGCGCGGCCTCCCACGTCCAGCCAGAGGCCAGCTCGCCCTTCAGCCCTGCCACCAAGCGCCACGCGTCGCTGCTGGTCTC
>JBFIQH010000063.1:0-14731 GCA_041609735.1 Woeseiaceae bacterium
GGAATGGGTCGCGCCGGTGTCGACGAACTACCGTGGCTGGGACGTGTACGAACTGCCGCCGAACGGGCAGGGCATTGCCGCATTGCAGATTCTTAATATTCTCGAAGGCTACGATATCGCGTCGATGGGTTTCGGCAGCGCCGAATATATACACACGCTCGTCGAGGCCAAGAAACTGGCGTTCGAGGACCGCGCAAAGTACTACGTCGATATGGACTTCGCCGACGTGCCGGTCGAGCGGCTGATTTCGAAAGACTATGCCCGCGAGCGTCGCGCGCTGATCAAAGCATCGGCGGCGAGCAGCTATCCTCCCGGCGACGCAAAGCTCGATGCGGGCGACACGATCTACCTGACCGTTGCGGATCGCGACGGCAACATGGTGTCGTTGATACAGAGCAACTATCGCGGCATGGGCTCGGGCATGACGCCCGGCGAACTGGGCTTCGTATTGCAGGACCGGGCCGAACTGTTCGCGCTGGACGAGAATCACGCCAATGTCGTGGCTCCCGGCAAACGGCCATTCCATACGATTATTCCGGCGTTCGTCATGCAGGACGGCAAGCCGCTGATGAGCTTCGGGCTGATGGGCGGCGCGATGCAGCCACAGGGGCACGCACAGATCATCGTCAACATGCGCGACTTCGGCATGAACCTGCAGGAGGCCGGGGATGCGGCACGCGTCAACCATACGGGCTCGTCGGAGCCGACCGGAACGACGATGACGGACGGGGGCGTGGTCCACCTGGAGTCGACGTTCAGCGCAGAGACGCGTGCGGCACTCGAGGAGCGCGGTCATACACTGGGCCCGAGTGACGGCAGTTTCGGCGGCTACCAGGCCATTCTGTGGGACGAGGAACAGGGCGTCTGGTACGGCGCATCCGAGGTCCGCAAGGACGGCCAGGCGGCCGGGTACTGAGCATGAGCGATATTTACCTGACCGGTATCACGACCACCGGGACGCCGCATATCGGCAACTACGTCGGCGCCATCCGGCCCGGTATCGCCGCGAGCCATGACGCCGGCAAGCGGAACTATTACTTCCTCGCCGACTACCATGCGCTGGCGAAAAACGAGGATCCGGACAAAATCCGCAAGTCGACGCTGGAGATCGCCGCGGCGTGGCTCGCGCTCGGGCTCGATACCGACAACGCAGTGTTCTACCGGCAGTCCGACATACCGGAGATCCCGCAGCTGATGTGGATCCTGACGAGTATGACGGCGAAGGGCCTGATGAACCGCGCGCATTCTTATAAGGCCTCCGTGCAGGCGAACGTCGACGGCGGTAGCAACGACCCGGACAAGGGCATCACGATGGCGCTCTACAGTTACCCGATCCTGATGGCGGCGGATATCCTGATGTTCAAGGCGACCAAAGTGCCGGTTGGCCGTGACCAGAAACAGCATGTCGAGATGGTGCGTGACGTTGCGCAGCGGTTCAACCACCATTACGGTGACGTGTTGGTGCTGCCAGAGCCGGTCATCGGCGACAACACGGCCGTGCTGTCGGGTCTCGACGGGCGCAAAATGTCAAAAAGCTACAACAACACGATCCCGCTGTTTGCGCCGGAAAAACGGCTGCGCAAGCTGATCATGAAGATCAAGACCAACAGTCTCGAACCGGGCGAACCGAAGGACACTGCGGACAGCACGCTGTTCGACATTTACAAGGCGTTTGCGAGCAGCGCGGAAACAGCAGCGATTGCAAAGCGATTCGCGGAAGGCATCGCCTGGGGCGAGATGAAACAGCTGCTGTTCGATTACATAAACGACCACATCAAGCCTGCGCGCGAGGAGTATGAACGGCTGATCGCAGACCCGGCCGTCGTCGAGGCCGCGCTGAAACGCGGCGCGGCACGGGCACGGGAAACGGCGGTGCCGTACCTCGACGAGATTCGCCACGCCGTCGGCATCCGGAGGCTCGGGTGAAGGAGCCGACGACGTTTGACGCCAAGGTCGACACGGTCGGTATCGGCCGCGACCTCAAGGCGAAACTGGTTGCAAGCCAGGAGGATCCGCCGATTCCGGTCGATGGGTTGACGATCGGCATCGCCGATATGTCTGAAAATTCACCGCATGGCGGCGAGATGCATCCTGACGGAGACGAGGTGCTTTACCTGATCAGCGGCCACGCACGCATCGTCTTCGAAGACGAGCAACTCGACGACATCGATATGCACGCGGGTGACGGGCTGGTGATCCCGCAGGGGACCTGGCACCGTGTCGACATCCTTGAACCCTGCCGAATCATGTATGCGACGCCAGGCCCGGGCGGGGAGTTTCGGCCGTTATGACGATCCCGGCGGCGGAAGCGCTCGAGCGACTGCGAGCGGGAAATGAGCGCTTCGTCAACAATTGCCTGACGCTGAACATCAATGACGACGTTCGCCGCAAGCTGGTCGACGGTCAGGCGCCGTATGCGATCATTCTCGGCTGTTCCGACTCCCGGGTGCCGACCGAGGTCGTCTTCGATCAGGGTATCGGCGACCTGTTCGTTTTACGCATTGCGGGCAACATCGTCCAGCCATCGCAGATTGGCAGCGTTGAATTTGCTGCGCAGAATTTCGGTTCGCGACTTGTCGTCGTGCTCGGTCACACGCAATGCGGCGCGATCAGCGCTACGATCTCGGCACTGCGCGATCCCGGCGCCGAGCATTCACGCAATCTCGCCTCGATCGTCGACAAGATCCGCCCTGCGGTCAACAAGCTATTGGCCGATGAGTCCCTCGCGGACGACGAGGAGGCGTTGATGCACCGCGCAGTGCGGGAAAACGTACGATACTCCGCCAACGCGTTGCGCCACGGATCGGCGATCATCGAATCGCTGGTTGCGAATAACGGCCTCGTCATCGTCGGTGCCGAGTATTCGCTGGAAACCGGAGTCGTTGATTTCTTCGATGGAGGCATCGAAAGTCAATAAACGCTGATCGTGCCTGTATTCAGGTTGATAATAACAATAAAGGAATAGTCATCATGGATTTGACAATCTGGGCAGTGCTTGTTGCGGCCGTGTCGAGCTTCGTGGTCGGCCGGCTCCGGTACTCGCCGATGCTGTTCCTGAACCCCTGGAACAAGGCGACGAATCGTTTCGCCAAAGACCAGCAACCGCGAGCCGTAAAAACATGTCGACCGTCCAGCGCGTTATTCATCGACGGTGGCTGCCGCACGTTCCAGTTCGCGCTCTACGGTGTCGTCCTGGGTCTCTGGCGTTGACGGGCGACGGTAACGAGCTCACAACGCCCCGGCTGCATTTGCGCTGGATGACGGCTGATGACGCCGACCTGCTGCTCGCGATCTGGAATGATCCGGCGTTCATCCTGCATGTCGGCGATCGCGGCGTGCGCACGCTGGAGGAGGCCGTCGACGCGTTTCGCGCGGGCCCGCAGCAGCTGTACCGCGACTACGGCTACGGCCCCTATCGCGTTGCGCTGCGGGACACCGGCCGGGCGATCGGCATCTGCGGCCTGTTTCGGCGCGACGGCTTGCCCGATCCCGACATCGGATTTGCGTTCCTGCCGCCGTATGTCGGCAGGGGCTACGGCGGTGAGGCGGCGAGGGCCGTTGCCGGCCACGCTCGCGACACGCTTGAATTGCCGCGTCTGACGGCCATCGTATCGCCCGGCAATGCGCCGTCGATTGCGTTGATCGAGAAACTGGGCCTGAGGTTTGAGAGAATGATTCGCTTGTCGGGTTCGGAGACGGACTCCTCGCTGTATGCAATTGACTGGTAGTCAGGCATGGAATTCCTGAAAAGCGACGGCGCACGAACCGGGATATTCTTCGGCGCAACGTCAGGCGTTATTACTACGATCGGTCTGCTGACGGGCCTCAATGCCGGCACGCACTCGCTGGCTGCCGTTCTCGGCGGCATACTCGTCATCGCAGTTGCGGATGCGATGTCGGACGCGCTCGGGATACACCTGTCGGAAGAGGCCGACCCGAACAAGACGCACAGTCAGGTATGGGTGGCCACGATCGTCACGTTCCTGACCAAGTTCGTTTTCGCCAGCAGTTTTGCCGTGCCGCTGTTGCTGCTGCCGCTGCAGCAGGCGGTCGTCGCATCGATTGCCTGGGGAATGACCGTAATCAGTGTATTGAGTTATTTCCTGGCGAAAGCACAGCGAAACCGGCCGCTGCCGATCATACTGGAGCATCTCGGTATTGCGCTGGCCGTCGTCGTGTTGTCGCATCTTATTGGCGCCTGGGTCGGCGCGACCTTCGGATAGGGCATCGCCCGGAGACCGCGGATGAGCAAGAAACGATTCCAATCAAAGGTCGACCGCTGGCTTGCCGCGGTGCTGATTCTCGGCCTGCTGATGATGCTTGCTGCGCTGATCGCGATGACCACCGAAGTCATGCGGGAACCGACGCTGGTCATTGCAATTATCGCCGTCGTGCTCGGCATCGTGTTGATTGCCTGGGTGGGTCTCGCGACGTATTACGAAATCGATCGCACGGAGCTGAAAGTCGTATCGGGCCCGATTCGCTGGCACATACCGCTGGGCGACATCACGGCGGTCGAGAAGACTCGCAGCCCGTTATCTGCGCCGGCCCTGTCGCTGGACCGGCTGCGCATACGCTACGGGGACAACCGGAGCATCGTCGTATCGCCCAGGGACAAGGCGAAATTTGTGCGGCGACTCGGGCTGGATGCGGAAAGTGGGCTATGACGACGGGTAACGATATGGTCGACTGGCGAAATCTGCGGGAATTTGCGGGTGTCGACATCGGCAAGTCCTTCGTCCTGTCCTGGGGGTGGCATCGTGGCACGCTGTCGATTGACGTCGACCTGTTCCTGACCAGCGAGCACCCCTTTTACGAAAAGCCGCGGCCGCGGGAAAAGGTGTGCATACGGCCCGCAATCATCGACTTTCCGTATTGCGAGTTGATCGTCGCGGATGGCCATGCACTGCAACCGCCGCTGGCCGATGCCGTAAGCAAACTTCGCATCGGCGCAATCAGCGGACTCGTACGGGAACGCCGAGGACCGTACGAAATTAGCGGCGATTTTGGTACCGTGCTTATAGACGCCGAGCGTCCAATCCTGAGACTGCGGGGACCCTGACATGGCAGAACTGGTCGACCATCCGTGTGTGCAGCACAAGCTCGCGATCATTCGCGACGTCGAAACCGGTCATAAGCGCTTCCGTGAGCTGGCCACAGAAATCACGAAGTTCATATGCTATGAGGCATTGAAAAACATCCGCACGCGCGACGTCATCGTGCAGACGCCGCTTGCCGAGGCGCGCTGCCGGAAGATCGATACCGACCTGGTTGTCGTTCCAATACTGCGGGCCGGCGTCGGCATGCTGGACGGCATACTCGAACTCGTGCCGACTGCGCGGGTCGGATTCGTCGGGCTGTACCGCGACGAAAAAACAAAAAAGCCGGTGACCTATTACCAGCGTTTCCCGAAGCAGATCGACGGCGGAACCTGCATCGTCATCGACCCGATGTTGGCGACTGGCGGCTCGACCGCTGCGGCGATCGATCTGTTGAAGAAAAACGGCGCGCGGAACATCGTCGTCGTTTGTATCGTTACCTGTCCGGAGGGCATCGCGCTGGTCGAAAAGGCACACCCGGACGTCGTCATCTACGCGGCAGCGATTGACGAAAAACTCAATGAAAAGAAGTACATAGTGCCTGGATTGGGCGATGCGGGGGACCGCCTCTACGGCACCTCCCATTAACGTTTCGGTGCAAGCGGCGTAGACTTGGCGACGGGAGGCACGCCATGGCCGAACTGAAAACCAAGAAGAACAATGCCAGCGTCGCCGAGTTCATAAAGGGCATTGATGACCCGGCGCAGCGCACTGACTGCCGAAAGATATCGGCAATGATGAAAAAGGCCACAGGATCGCGCCCAAAAATGTGGGGCACATCGATCGTCGGTTTCGGCAGCTACTCGTACTCGAATTCGGCCGGCAAGGATTACGAGTGGATGCTGACGGGTTTTTCGCCGCGCAAGCAGGCGACGAGCATCTATATTATGCCCGGTTTCAAAAAATTCGATGCGCTGATGAAAAAGCTCGGGCGGTACAAGACCGGCAAGTCGTGTCTCTACGTCAAGCGCCTCGACGATGTTGACGAGGGCGTTCTTCAGCAGCTCATCGACGAATCGGTGCAGCACATGCGCAACATCTACTCAACGAAGTAATCGGGAGGCGCAATGGGCGATCCGGTCATCAAGTCAACTCTCGACGGCAACATGCTCGTTGTCGAGACGAGTGACGGGCCGGTCACTTACGACTCGAAGTTTCTCGTTGCTGCACTGTTGATTTACGTGGCCAAGGGTGATGGCGCGATCGATCCCCAGGAAGCGGCGCGCATGATTGATCTGATCGAAGATCACTTCAAGCTGGCCGGCGCCGAATCGCTCGAACTTTTGACATCGGCAATGAGCGAAATGGCGGAACGGCCGAATCTCGGCGATTCGCTCGCCGAACTGGGCCGATCATTGTCGGATCGCGAAAAAGAAGACATCGCGCTGATGGCGTTGAAAGTCATCGCTGCCGACGGCCGCCGTGACGTTGCCGAACTGGAACAATTCAATAACGCTGTCGCTGCCGCCGACATTTCACCGGCGATCGTGCATCGTGCGTTTGATCGCTATTTTTCGGAAACGATGCCGGATTTCGGCGCCGACGGGTGACCGGGTGTGCCGTCGTTACAGAACTTCGGACCTTCGGTGGATGCCGATTTCGATATCCTGATGAGCTGGTTTCCGACAGCAACGGACATCGCGCGCTGGGGCGGACCCGAATTCGAGTTCCCGTTTACCGGCGCATCGTTTCGACGCGATTGTCACTGGCCCGACATGGCTTCGTACAGCCAGCGGGACTCGAGCGGCGACCTGCTGGCATTCGGCCAATTCTACAATCGTGACGGACACATCAATCTTGCCCGCATCGGCGTGCGTCCGGACGTGCGCGGCCACGGGATCGGCAGGCAGTTCGTGTCGAGGCTGATGGCTGCAGGCTACGAGGAGCTGCAACTGCCGGCGTTTTCGCTGTACGTCTACAGAGACAATCAAGCTGCTCTGCGGTGCTACCGGTCTCTGGGTTTCAGTGTCAGGCCGTACCCCGAGAGGGACCAGCTCGCCGATGTCTGCTACTACATGATCCGGCCGGCAGCGGGCGATACCAATGCAAACACCAACGACAACAAAAAAGGAGAACGACGATGAGCAACGAACTGATGTGGCTGACCTGGGTAACCGCCCTGACCGCTATTGCCTGGATACCGTATATCCTCAACACGATCGCTGTCCGTGGACTCGTCGATGCAGTCGGTTACCCGGACGACCCGAAGCCGCTGTCGCCGTGGGCACAAAAGATGAAGGCCGCGCATTACAATGCAGTCGAAAACCTGGTCGTATTCGCTGCGCTGGTGCTGATTGCAAATGCAGCGGGCATCAGCAACGCGACCACCGAACTTGCGTGCCAGGTGTATTTCTGGGCGCGCGTCGTGCACCTTGCTGCGTACACGTTTGCAATCCCGTGGGTGCGGACGCTCGCGTTCGCGACCGGCTTCGTTTGCCAGGTGGCGCTAATCCTGCAGCTGGTATGAGGCCTGTAGCGCCTCGAGCTCGCCCCAGCGATCGACGAGTGACGCGAGTTGTGCCTCGGCATCGCCGAGTGCCTGCAACCGCGACTGTATGATGTCCGCGTCCTGGGAGTAGAACTCCGGCGCTGCGACTTCCTGCTGCAGCTCGCTCAGCCGCTGTTCCTGCGCGTCGATCTCGTCGGGCAGCCGGTCGAGTTCGCGCTGGTCCTTATAAGACAATTTTTTCGACTTGCGGGTCTGCCGGCGCTCCGCGGTCGCGCGCCCCCCCTGTTCGTCCGCTGACGGGTCGTCGGTTTCGGTCAGCGAGTGCCCGGTTCGCGCCCAGTCGGTGTAGCCACCGACGTATTCGCGGATATTGCCGCCTTCCTCGAAGACGATCGTGCTCGTGACGACGTTGTCGAGGAACTCGCGGTCGTGGCTGACGACGATCAGCGTGCCCTGGTAATCGCACAGCTTCTCCTCGAGCACTTCGAGCGTCTCGATGTCCAGGTCGTTGGTCGGTTCGTCGAGGACCAGCAGGTTCGCGGCGCGCGTGAACAGCTTGGCCAGTATCACGCGATTGCGTTCGCCACCGGACAGCGCGCGGACCGGCGTGACCGCGCGTTTCGGGCTGAACAGGAAGCCCTTCAGGTAGCCGACCACGTGACGGTCCTTGCCGTTCAGCTTGATGTAGGTGCGGCCCTCCGCGACGTTATAGGCGACCGACTTGTCGAGCTCTAGGTTCTGGCGCAGCTGATCGAAGTAGCCGATCTCGAGATTCGTGCCGTGCTTGATCGTGCCGCTGTGTGGCTCGAGCTGGCCCAGTAACAGCCTGAGCAGCGTCGTCTTGCCGACGCCATTATTGCCGATCAGCCCGATGCGGTCGCCGCGCATGATCTTGATCGAAAAGTTCTCAATGAGCGGCTTGTCGTAGCGATAACCAACGTTTTTGGCGCGGATGACCTTGCGGCCCGACTGCTCGGCTTCCTCGATGTGGATGCGCGCCTTCGGGTCCCGTGACATGCGCTGCGCACGTTCCTCGCGCATCTTTTTCAAAGCGCGCACGCGCCCCTCGTTGCGCGTGCGGCGCGCCTTGATGCCCTGGCGAATCCACGCTTCTTCCTGCTCCAGCGTCTTATCGAAACGGGCGTAAGCGGCGGCCTCGTCCTCGAGCGCCTTTTCCTTGCGACGCAGGTAGTTGTCGTAGGAGCCTGGCCAGCTGGTCAGCTTGCCGAGGTCGATCTCGAGAATGCGCGTAGCGAGACGCTCAAGGAATGCCCGGTCGTGCGTAATGAACAGTACAGCGCCCTGGAAATTGTAGACACGATCCTCGAGCCAGCGAATCGTCGCGATATCGAGATGGTTCGTCGGCTCGTCGAGCAGCAGCAGGTCCGGCTTGCGCACCAGCGCGGCCGCGAGCGCGACGCGTCGCCGCCAGCCGCCCGACAGCTCGCTCATCAGCTTGTCCGCGGGCAGGCTCAGCTCGGTAATGGTTTCCTCGACACGCTGCTCGATATGCCAGCCGTCACGCGCGTCGATGCGCGCGTGCAGTTCTTCGAGGTCGCGCATGCCGTGGCGGTCAAGCGTCAAAGCCGACAGGCGCCGGTAGTCGGCGAGCAGCCCCTCGGTTTCGGCGAGCCCGGAACGCACGACGGTCCGGACCGGCTGCGCCATCGCTTCCGGCAGCGTTTGCTCGAGCTGGCTGATGACGAGGTCGGACTTCTGCGTGATTTCGCCGCGATCGGGTTCGATGTCGCCGGTGATCAGTTTCAGCGTTGTCGACTTGCCGGCGCCGTTGCGGCCGATCAGGCAGACGCGCTCGCCCGACTCGAGCGAAAACTCTGCGTCGACCAGGATTTTCTGGTCGCCGAACTCGAGGCAGACATCGTCGAATCTGAGCAGGGACATGGGTCAGCGGGCTCGATGAAAACGGCTAGGATACACTGGTCGGAACACTAGCCTCTGAACGGCAACAAGCAGCCACCCTGCGGAGAAAGCGATGACCGACGAACGCCTCGTTGAAATCGAGATGAAGCTGGCGCACCAGGACCAGGCGCTGATTGAACTTAATGACGTCCTCACAAAACAACAGGAAACCATCATGACGCTGCAGCGTCTGTTCGCTTCAATGGTCGAGCGCCTCGCGGAGCTGGATGAGGCGGGGTTGAACACGGAAACCGGCGACGAACGGCCGCCACATTACTGAGAAGGGCGAACCCCGCTGCGGTGCCGTCGACGTTGGTATTCAAACGGGGTCAGATAAAGGACTGTGACAATGTATTGGAATCGCCTGGGTCATCTCTTTCTGCTGGTGTACGCACTCGCCAGCCCGGCACGCGCCGCCGACGTTCATGTTCCCGAGGAACTCGAGGGCTGGGTGCCCTGGGTGCTCGATGGCAAGGAATACCGGCAGTGTCCGCTCTACTTCGCCAGTGGCGGCGGCAATGCTGGCGACTTCGTCTGTACCTGGCCCGGTGCGCTGGATATCACGGTTGACGACAAGTCCGGCCGATTCTCGCAACAGTGGACGGTCCTCGCGACCGACGCCTGGTTGCCGTTGCCGGGTGACACGGCTTATTGGCCCGATCGTGTCACGGCGAACGGTTCGGCGGTTATCGTCGTGCTGCGCGACGGTGTGCCGAGCATTCGTGTCGCGCCGGGGCGCTACCGCGTCGCCGGCCGCTTCGATTGGGACGAGCGGCCTGGCGTGTTGCGGGTACCGCCGCAGAGCGGGCTGGTCACGCTGAGCGTCAACGGCGAGCGCGTCAGCCGGCCGGACGTCAATCGCAACGGCGTGTTCCTCGGCGAGCGCGAACGCGAGGCGCAGGCGCGCGACGCGGTCAGTTCGCAAGTCTACCGGCTGGTCGCTGACGACATACCGGCCTGGCTCGTGACCGAGCTGCAGATCGAGGTTTCCGGCAGCGTGCGCGAGGAGCTGTTCGGCCCCATATTGCCGGACGGCTACGTGCCGGTGTCGATCGACAGCCAGCTGCCAGCGCGCCTCGAGGCGGACGGCAAGCTGCGGCTGCAGGTCCGCCCGGGACGCTGGCGCGTGTCGCTGACGGCGCGGGCGCCCGGCGTCGTCGACAGCGTCGTGATGCCGGCCGGCGAGACCAACCTGCCGGATACCGAGATCTGGAGCTACCGCGCCAATGACCGGCTGCGGGTCACGTCAGCGTCCGGGCCTGCGCCGGTCGACCCGGCACGCGTGCAGGTACCCGATGCATGGACCGAGCTGCCTGCATTTCGCATGGCGGCCGGCAATGCGCTGACCATCGACGAACGCAGCCGCGGCCGCGCCGCGGCCGACAACGACCTCTATCTCGACCGAACGCTGTGGCTCGACTATTCCGGCGACGGCTTCGTCGTCCGCGACCTGATCAGCGGTTTGATGCGCACCGGCTGGCGCCTCGATCTCGTGCCGCCGTATGAACTGAAGAGCGCGAGCGCCGGCGGCGAGAGCCTGCTCGTCACGGTCGGTGACGGTGACGGCTACACCGGCATCGAGCTCCGTGATCCCGCTGTCGACGTGATCGCGGTGGGCCGCAACGAAACCCGCGGCGAAATGCCGGTCACCGGCTGGAACGAGCGATTCGCCCGCGTGTCCGCAGTGCTCTATCTACCACCCGGACAGAAACTGCTGGCGGCGCCCGGCGCGGACGTCGCATCCGGCAGCTGGGTGTCGCAGTGGGAGCTGCTCGATTTCTTTCTCGTTCTGATCGTCACGATCGCGGCCTGGAAGCTGTTCGGCCGCACGCCCGGCATCATCGCGCTCGTCGCGCTGGCGCTCAGCTATCACGAACTGAACGCGCCGGCCTGGCTGTGGCTGAATGCGCTGATCGCGATCGCGCTGCTGCGCGTCGCGCCGGACGGGTGGTTGCGCAAGACGGTCGTCAGCTACTTCGGCCTGAGCGCGTTGCTGCTCGTGTTCGCGCTGGTGCCATTCATCGCCGGCCAGCTCAGGATTGCGATCTACCCGCAGCTGGAGCCGCAGTGGGGGGCGCCGCAGCGCGGTCGCACGGCCGGGATCGCCAGCCCGGCGCCGGGTGATGCCAGGCCCATGGTCGAGGAGCAGGACGCATTCGAGCGGCGTCCGCCCGAGTCGAAGATCGAAGCCGGGTTGATGGACGCTGCGAAAAGCCTCGAAGAAATTTCCGTGACCGCCTCGCGCGCCGCGCAGAGCACGAATTTCGCCCGCTACGCACCGAATGCGATCGTCCAGGTCGGGCCCGGCATCGCGTCTTGGCAGTGGAACGGCAACCGCCTGAGCTGGAGCGGCCCGGTCGACGCGGACCAGGCGATGCGGCTCGTCATCCTGCCGCGCTGGCTCGTCACGCTGATGCGCTTCGTCGAGGTATTCGTACTGCTGTTGTTCGCTGCCGTGCTGGCTGCCGACGTGCTGCAACGTCGCTGGACGTTGCCGGGCGGCCTGGCGATCGGGCGCAGCGCGACGGCTACGGCGCTGCTTGCCGGACTTTGCATCGGTATTTCAGCGCCGCAGCCGGCACACGCGGAGTCGCCGTCACCGGAGCTGTTGCGGGAGCTCGAGGCGCGGCTGACTGCGCCACCGGACTGCGTGCCGCAGTGCGCCGATATTGTCGAGGCGAACGTCGAGGCCGGCACCGATTCGGTCACGATCGAACTCGTCGTCAACGCACTCGAGGACGTCGCAATACCGCTACCCGGCTCCGCGCGCGGCTGGCGCCCGGAGGCGATCGTGCTCGCAGGTTCGCCGTACGCTGAAATCCTGCGCGCCCCGAACCAGGATTTCTGGCTGCGGGTCCCGGTCGGCCGCCACACAGTGACGCTGCGCGGCAGCGCGAGCGGCGCCGACAATCTCGAGATCGCGTTCCCGACGCCACCGCGGGTCATCGCGGCGAGCGGCGACGCCTGGTTCATTGCCGGCATCAAGGACCGCAGGCTGCTGTCCGGTTCGCTGCAGCTGACGCGGCTGCAGACCGCTGGCGGTGGTGACGCCGCGCCGCGCTGGGAAAGCAATCGCTTCCCGCCGTTCGTGCACGTGACGCGCTTTGTCGAGCTCGGCCTCGACTGGCGGGTAACGACGACGGTGCAGCGCATCGCGCCGCTGCAGGGCGCGATCACGCTCGAGCTGCCGCTCGTCGATGGAGAGTCGGTGCTGACCGACGACCTGACAGTCAGCGACGGCCGCATTCTCGTCTCGATGAACCCGACCCAGGGACGCGTGACGTGGCAGTCAACGCTGCCGCGCACCTCGCCGCTCCAGCTGTCGGCGGGCTCGGGGACGTCGTGGAAAGAAACCTGGCGGGTCGGGGTCGGCTCGGTCTGGCATGCGGACTTCAGCGGCGTGCCGGAGAGCGAATCGGGCGACAACGGCGACGGCGTGCGCATCGCGGAATTCAATCCGCGCGGCGGCGAATCGTTGTTGATCGTCGCGACCCGGCCGGATGCCGTGCCCGGCAACACGCTGGTCTTCGATTCCGTCACCGTGTCGGTGGCGCAGGGCACTCGCTCGCGTACGTCGACGCTGACGCTGAACTACCGCAGCTCGCGCGGCGAGCAGCACGTAATACGGCTGCCGGCGGACGCGGACGTCACCCGGGTGACGATCGACGGGCGCACCGAGTCGCTGCGCGCAACCGACGGTGAACTCGCCCTCGACATTCTGCCCGGCGAGCACAGGGTCGAGGTCGAGTGGCGCCAGGAGGGCGATATCGGCGCCGTGTCGCGTCTGCCTGCCATCGACCTCGGCGCGGCGGCAAGCAACATCTCGCTGCAGCAAACGCTGCCCGACAGCCGCTGGCTGCTGGCGACAAACGGCCCGCGCCTCGGCCCGGCCGTCCTCTACTGGTCCGAGCTCGCGTTCATGGTCCTGCTGGCTCTGGTGCTCGGCCGCATCGACTGGACGCCGTTGTCGACGTGGCAATGGCTGTTGCTCGGCCTCGGCTTCAGCACGTTCAACTGGCCGGTGCTCGTGCTCGTCGCCGCCTGGCTGATCGCCGTCGGCGCCCGCGACCGGCTGCGTATCGACATGTCCTGGTGGCGCTACAACCTGCTGCAGGTGGGGCTTGTCCTGCTGACGGTCGCGGCGCTGGGCGCGATCGTCGTCAGCCTGCCGATGGGATTGCTCGGCACGCCCGACATGCACGTTACCGGCAACGGCTCGTGGCATAACGAGCTTCGGTGGTTCGCGGACCGGACCGATTCGATGCTGCCCGCGGCAACGGCGATCACGGCGCCGATGTGGATCTATAAAGTGCTGATCCTCGCGTGGGCATTGTGGCTCAGCTTCGCTTTGCTAAAGTGGCTGCCGTGGACGTGGGCGTGTTTTTCACGGCAGGGCTACTTTCGCTCGCGGCGGCCCGGCGACAACGCTGCAGCGAAAAGCGAGGCATAAGTGAGCTACTGGCGAATCACATGGGTCACCGTCTTCATGGCGGTTCTGGCGTGGTCGGCCATCGGGCCGAAGGACAGGCTGACCTGGTTCCTCGAGGCGCTGCCGGCGTTGATCGCATTCGTCATTCTCTACTGGACACGCGAGCGCTTTCGGCTGACGACGCTGACCTACGTGCTGATACTCGTGCACTGCATCATCCTGATGGTCGGTGCTCATTACACCTACGCGGAGGTGCCGCTCGGGGACTGGGTGCGGGACTGGCTGGACCAGGATCGCAACAACTACGACAAGCTCGGCCACCTCGTGCAGGGCTTCGTGCCGGCCATCGTCGCGCGCGAGGTATCGCTGCGGCTCGGCATATTCAGGAGCCGGCCCTGGATGAACTTTTTCGTCGTCGCCATGTGTCTCGGCATCAGCGCTTTCTACGAGCTGATCGAGTGGTGGGTCGCGCTGTTGTCGGACGAGGCAGCCGACGCATTTCTCGGCACCCAGGGCTACGTCTGGGACACGCAATCCAACATGGCGCTGGCATTGCTCGGGGCAATCCTGGCGCTCGTGACGTTAAGCCGCCTGCATGACCAACAGCTGCGGCGAATAGGAAGATCCTGATGCCGAGGCCTCTGTCACTCATCGTGCTAACAATGACACTGCTCGGTTCCGCGAACACGGCACTTGCCGTCGAGTGCGTCGTGCTGTTGCACGGGCTGATACGCACGTCAGCGTCGATGGAGCGCATGCAGGAGGCGATTGCCGACGCGGGCTACGAAACGATAAACGTCGAGTACCCGTCGCGGGACCACACGATAGAAGAAC
>JBFIQH010000064.1:0-14667 GCA_041609735.1 Woeseiaceae bacterium
CACGCGTTTGGCGTTTACCTGGAACGAAATCATGCGCGGCAGTCCTCCCGGGGCCGACAATGACAATAGGTCTTCACGAACTTTAGCAAAAGCTGGTGCGCTGGACCGGCAGGGGGCCGATGGACTCGATAAAGCGTTGCCGCCGCGCGACCAACCGGTGGCGCCAGCCGTGTGGCGTCAGCAGCGCTCAGTGATCCCGGTCGGCGGCCGCCTCGGTGGAGGCGTAGCTAGGGTCCTCGAAATCATCGATATAGATACTGCCGGGAGTGTAGAGCGCATGATTGTGCAGATCGGATCGGGCGACACGGACGATCGAGATGCAAAGCAGCATAGCGACGATGAGCAGCGGCGCTCCCCCGACGATGCTTGCGGTTTGCAGCGTCTGCAGACCGCCCAGCAGCAGCAACGCGATCGGCATGATGCTGAGTGCGAATGCCCAAAACAGCCGGTTCCATCGTTCAGGCTCACCATCGAGCCGCTTTTGCACGACGGACGCGAGAATGTAGGAAATGGAATCGAACGTCGTCGCTGTGAAAATCACGGCGAGGACGGTGTAAGTGCCGAGGACGAAATAGCGCATTGGCAGCTCGCCAAGTATCGCGAAAATTGCCGCTGTCGGGGACTGCGCGTTCAGGACGGCGACGACGTCGAGCTGCCCCGACAGTTGCAGATAGAGCCCGAAATTGCCGAGCACCATGAAAAACAGCGAGCAACCCAGGGTGCCGAAAAAAATCGAGCCGACCACCATTTCGCGAATCGTGCGCCCTCGCGAGATACGCGCGATGAATAGTCCGACGCTCGGCGCGAACGCGAGCCACCAGGCCCAGTAAAAAATCGTCCAGTCCTGTGGAAAATGCGTGTCCTTGAAATTGTCAAAACCACCAAAGGGTTCCATCCAGGTCGCCATGTGTACGAGGTTGCTCAGTACACGTCCGAGCGCATCCAGCCCGGTGTTCGCGAGGAACACGGTCGGGCCGACGATGAAAACGAACGCAAGCAGCAGTAACGCGAGCCACAGGTTGATCCTGGACAGTGTCTGGATACCTTTGCGGAGGCCCGCATAGGCGCTGGCACCGAAGAGTGCGGTGCATATGATCAGCACCACGACCTGCGTCACGATATTTCTCGGTGCGCCGAATAACTCGTGTGCACCTTCATTGATTAGCGGCGCCGCGAGTCCGAGTGACGTAGCGCCGCCGCCGAGCATTCCGAATACGAATAGCACGTCGATGAACGTGCCAGTCTTGCCGTGCGCATGACGTTCGCCAAGCACCGGTAGCAGGGCTTCCGAGACTTTCAGTACGTTGCGGTGACGCACGTAATAAAAGTACGCGATCGGCAATGCCGGAATGAGATAGATCGACCACGCCAGCGGGCCCCAGTGAAAGATCCCGTAGGCGGCCGCCCAGCGCGCAGCTTCCGCAGTGTGCCCTTCGACCTGAAACGGTGGCGTCTGGTAATAGTAAGCCCATTCGATCGTGCCCCAATACAGGATCGATGCGCCGATACCGGCACAAAACAACATGGCTGCCCACGACAGTGTTGAAAATTCGGGTTTCTCGTCCGGGTGCCCCAGCGAAATGCGGCCGATATCGCTTGCGGCGATGAAGATCATGAATGCGCCGGCGCCGGCGCCCAGCGCGAGGTACAGAAATCCCAGGTTTTCGGTCAGAAAGTTTCTTGCGATCTCGACCCAGACTGCGCCTTGCTCCGGAAAAACGACCAGAGGAACGGTGACGGCGAGCAGCATGCCGAGCGCGCCGAAAAACGTCGGCTTGTCGATGATCGCAAATGAATCGCGCGTCGCCATTCCGGGTAATCCGCTGTGAAGGCCGCCCGCAACATAGCATGTTGCACCTAATAAGTACGCATCACGTCACCGAGATTGGTGTAGATGGTTTTGACCTGCGTGTAGTACTCAATCGCTTGCAGGCCGTTTTCCCTGCCGAGCCCCGATTGCTTGTATCCGCCGAACGGTACCTCTGCCGGCGTGATGTTGTAATCGTTGATCCAGACGATGCCGGCGTGCAACGCATTTGCGACGCGATGCGCGCGCCGCAGGTCATTCGTGAAGACAGCCGCGGACAGCCCGAAGGGCGAATTGTTGGCGCGACGAATCGCTTCGTCGGCGGTCTCGAAAGATAGCACTGACATCAGCGGCCCGAATACCTCGTCCTGTACGAAATCCATGTCATCGTGGCAACCGGAAAATATAGCGGGAGTAACGTAATAGCCGCTCGCGAGATTTTCCGTGTCGATGGCATCGCCGCCACAGACATGCGTCGCCTGGCTCGACTTCGCGCTGTCGAAGTACCGCAGTACCTTGTCGCGATGTTCACCGGAGACGAGCGGCCCCATCTGGGTTTCCGGATCGAACGGGTTACCGACGCGAATCGCGCGCGTGCGATCGGCCATCCTGCTGACAAGCTCGTCGAAGATCGCAGCGTGTACGAATACGCGAGTACCGTTCGAGCACACCTGTCCCGACGAGTAGAAGTTACCGACCAGCGCGGCATTAATTGCGTTATCAAGGTTGGCGTCGTCGAATATGACGATCGGCGATTTTCCGCCGAGTTCCAGCGTGACTTTTTTCAGGCTTTTCGCAGCCGCGCCCATCACAGTCTTGCCGGTTTCGACGGAGCCGGTGAGCGTAACCTTCGCCACATCGGGATGCTCAACCAACGCGGCGCCCGTGGATGCATCACCCTGCAGGACATTGAATACGCCCGGCGGCAATCCGGCTTCCATGTATATCTCGGCGAGTTTGAGCGCCGTCAGCGGTGTCTGCTCGGCAGGCTTGAAAACCATGGAGTTTCCGCAGGCCAGTGCCGGGCCGGATTTCCACATCGCAATTTGCATCGGGTAATTCCATGCACCGATGCCTGCGCAAACACCAACGGGTTCGCGTCGAACCATCGCGAACGCATCAGGAGGCAGATCGACATGTTGGCCGTGAATCGACTGTGCGACGCCGGCAAAGTATTCGATGACGTCCGCGCCAGTGTGAATATCAACGACTGAGGTTTCGGCGATCGGCTTGCCGGTATCCAGCGTCTCGAGTTCCGCAAGTTCGAGGTTTCTCTCGCGCAATATCGCGGCGGCTCGCCGCAGGATCGCGCCACGCTCCGCTGCAGGTGTTTGTGACCAAGACGCGAATGCGGTTCGCGCAGCGGCAACGGCCGTATCGATCTCCGCCGTGCCGGCAACTTCGACGTCGCAGATTGCGCGACCGTTGCCGGGGTGACGGGTGACGAACGTTCGGCCACTCGTGCTGTCGATGTATGCGCCATCGACGTAACTCTTTTGCACCGGCAGGGTAGTTTCCGGCCCGTATTTCCCGGGATACATCATCGATTCGCTATCAGCCATGTTGGGTTTCAGTTGCTTCAGGTTGTCATTTGGGGATTGTACGCGAAATGAGGTGTTGGCTTGTTTTGGGCGCGAAGCGCAGCCCGAGTCTATACTCGTGCGAAATGCTGAACGGGAAGACAGGTCTGAGCACCTGTCACGGAACGCCGAAAATTCCTTTAGGATCCGGCATCGACAAGAGGAAGGGGTGAAGTTGACTGTCGCAAGCTCATATTCGGCACGACAATCATGCAGGCCGGTCCGGAACGTCCTGGTGACATTGGCGATGCTGGCGCAGCTGCCGCTTGCGCTCGCCGACGTATCCGTATCCATCGGGCCAACGGCCATACCCCGCGGCAATGCCATTGCCGAAAAGGACATAACGATTCGGAACGACCTGTTTGCGGTAGCGTTCGCCGTCGAGACAGCGCCGCCGTGGGGCGTCGCCCGCGGTGGCATTGTCGACATAGCTGTCGTGCGCGATGGCGAGATCGGGTATGACATCGCGTCCCTGGCAGACTTCATGCCCAACGACTGGTCCGGCTGGCCGACGACCTACCAGGAAGTGAGTATCGTCAAGAACACCACGGATGAGGCCGTGGTCCGAACACGGCGGGACTGGGGACAGGCCGCCCTGGAAACCGAGTTTCACATCCGGGACGGCGATCCGAAGATTCACATCACCACACGCATGAGCAACCCGGGTAAAACCGTATTGGAGGGCCTGCTCTCGGGCTACGTTGTCTGGCCCGACGGTGGATACCCGATTGCCGAGTCCATCATTTCCACGGCGGCGGACGGCGACCCTGGCGCATGGACCGCGGCGTACGACGAGGACTGGGCACTGGGGCTGCGGGCGCCTTTCTCGACCTCCGTCGCCCGGGACGGGCGCGACCGCTATATGCGGCACGATCTTCACCCCGGCCAAACACGGACGTTCGAGGCCTGGCTGCAAGTCGAAAACAGTGGCACGCTTGCACGATTTGTGCAGTCCGAAATCCGCTTTTCCGAGCTACCGTTTGGACGCGTGTCGGGGCTCGTCATGACGGCGGATCGAGCTTCGGTCGAAGTGCCGGTGGTGGTGGCGAACAGGGGCGGCCGCCTGTTTGCCTGGGCCCGCGGTGCCAACGGCCGTTATGAACTGGACTTACCGGTGGGTGATTACGAGCTGTCGGCGACGGCGAGCAGCCACGCGGCGGGCGCCGCGCGCAGCGTGCATGTTTCCGCGGGTGAATCCATTACGGTGGATTTCGATGATGTGTCGCCGCCAGGCAGGATCGACATCGAAGTCATCGACGAGACAACGCGACGTCCGGTCGATGCGCGAATCAGCATCGAGGACGGCTACCAGCCGGTCGTCCGATATCTGGGAACCAATACCTTCTTCACCGAGCTGGACGATATCGGCACTGTGAGCGCGCCGCTCGCCCCAGGACGGTATTTGCTGGAGGTATCGGCCGGCGGCGGTTTTACCGCCACGCGACAGCGAATCGAGGCCAACGTATTACCGGGCAATTCGAGCGAATTGAAAGTCTCCGTTTCCCGTCTCGCTAATCCGGCGGCACATGCCTGGTACGGCGCCGACCTGCATCACCATTCCGACGTGCTGGACGGATTCACCGAGCCGGAATACGTATTGCGTTCGCAGCTGGCGGCCGGTGTCGACATCGCATTTCTCAGCGATCACGACTCCGTCGTCAACAATCGGCAGATGCAGACTCTCGCCGCAATGCGGGGCAGGCTTTTCATTCCGGCGGCCGAACTGTCGCCATCATGGGCACATTTCAATATCTATCCGCTGCACGGTGTCGACAGCATCGATATCGACACCGGGCGATCCCCGGTGCAGGAAATCTTTTCGGCGGCGCGCAAGCTGGGTGCCGAACTCATCGAAGTCAACCATCCCTATTCGAACTATGGTTATTTTGAAAGCCTGGATACAAATGCGGTGCCGGGCGGTTATGACGCCGGGTTTGATCTCGTTGAGATCAAGGCAGGGGATACGGAGACGAATGCATTGACGCTTCAGCGCGTCTGGCAGTTGTGGAACGAGGGACACAAAAAGTACCTCGCTGCAGGTTCCGACGTACATGACGTCTGGCTGCACGAATCCGGCACCGCCAGAACCTATGTGCATGTCGACGGTGACCTCAGCATCGCGAAATATATCGCGGGACTAAAGGCGGGGAGGTCGTATGCCAGCCAGGGACCGCTCATTTACCCGGACATCCTGTTCGGCAGCGAACTGACTCTTCCCGAGGGGGCCGCTCTTGCGCTTACCTACTCCGTCCAGGCGGTAGCGGGGCTCAATTCGATCCGTCTCGTCGAGCGCGGCAAAGAAATCGCCATGCAGCGATTCGACGGCAACCGGCAGCAGGTGCCGGTGCGCTTCGACGTAAGGACCGACGCCGATACGTGGTATAGCCTCGTGGTCGAGGATCTACAAGGTAACTACGCTTACACCAACCCGGTGTGGGTATCGATCTCGGAATAACGGGCGAGCCATCGTGACAACGATACTGACAATTGCGATGGCCGTAACCCTGTTGACGTCGGGAGTCCTGGTCGTTCGCTTCGGTGGCTTGAAATGCACCGGCCCCATTCCGGTTTCGTTCTTTACCTTTATCGCCATTCTCTTTACTTCGGGCCTCGATGTCGGGCTAATCATGTTTCCGCTCGTCGATTTTCACGTGTATGCAAGCGAGCCTGACTATGCCTTTGCGAACCCGCTCGCGATCGAATTCGGGTTCTGGGGCTTCCTCGTCTGGGGCTTCTATTTCCTTACGACCGTTTACTTCTGCATCGTGGAGCCGAAGCTGAAACTGTTCGAAATTCCGCTGATCAGGATTACGAACAACGTCGTCATCATTGGGACCTGCGCATTCACGGCATTCCTGTTTCTGGCTTACCTGCCCGACTATGTACAAGGCATTTCCTCATCCGTTCGTTACGGGCTCGTCGCGTTGGTAATACTTCTTGCGACGATTTCCAGCACCGACATCAGGTACGTAAAATTACTAAGCGTTGCGTCGACCTGGTTGTTCTTTTTGCTCATCGCCGGCATTTGGCTGAGTTCGGGCATGGGTATATCCGGCCTCGTGTTATCGATTATTGGCATCGACGCCTATTTCGCAAATCTCCACCGCTTCGTGTCGCCTATCAATGATTACCACCAGTTCTATTTATACTGGTGGTTCGCATGGAGCATCATGATCGGCCAGTTCGTCGCTCGTTTCGTCGACAATCTTGCCGTGTGGAAGCTGCTACTGGCGCTGTTGATCGTGCCCTCGATTCCCATCGCGATCTGGTTTTCTGTGCTCTACTATCACTTCAGCAATGGTCTGGAAGTAGGTTCGGCATGGCGCGTTGCTATGGTGGTGGTCGGCGTCATTTTCGTCATCAATTCGCTCGACTCGCTGATCCGGCTTTATACATCGAACCTCGGAGTGACCACCGAGCGGTTCGGCCCGCTGAAATATATTGCCGGCAACTGGCTTGCGTTGTGCACGCTGGTAGGTCTGTATCAGTTCACGCCACTCAAGATAGAATGGATCGGACTGATCGTGGTCGGGATCTACGTCACCATTTACGCCCTGGTTTTTCGGAGCCGCCACCTGCTGCTGCAGGCGGCAGCCTAGCCGACGATGCGATCGTTGTCGCCGCTCGCGCATCCGCCTAGTATTGTGGCAACCAGAACCGGTGCCATTGCAATGTCGTCATACTTTTCCAGTCCAGCGCAAGATCGGGGGTGTCAGCCGTGACGGCCGCATCCGACGCCACAGGAACATTAAACGTCGCGCTGGAACATGCGACACGATTACTGGATGCGGATCCGGCGCTTGCCATCGAGCAAGCGCAGGAAATCCTCCGCGCGGTGCCGAGCCATCCACCGGCTGTGCTGTTACTGGCAATCGCCCATCGACGTTCCGGCGATCCCGCCAGCGCACTCGATATCCTGCTGCCACTCGCGAAAGTGCAGCAGCGCTGGGCAGCCGCACATTTCGAACTCGGCGTAACGCTAGCAAGACTCGGGCGCGGCGACGAGGCGATCGAGGCCTTGCAGAAGACGGTTGAACTGAAACCGGACCACCCAGAGGCGTGGCGCGTGCTTGCCGATCACCTGGTCGCAACCGGGAATCTGCAAGCCGGCGACGCGGCCTATGCGCGTCATGTCCAGTGCTCGAGTGGCGATCCGTTGCTGCAGCAGGCCGCCGGCGCAATGATCAAGAACGATGTCGCGGCAGCAGAACGGTTGCTCAAAGCGCATTTGAAAGAGGCTCCCACGGACGTAGCGGCCATTCGCATGCTGGCAGAGGTCGCAGTGCGCTGCAGCCGTGACGCAGACGCCGAGAACCTGTTGCAGCGCTGCCTGGAGCTTGCACCAAGCTTTGCGGCCGCAAGGTACAACTACGCGGTATTGCTGCACCGGCACAACGACTCACCCGGGGCACTCGTCGAAATCGAAAAATGCCTCGAGGTGGAGCCTGACAGCCCGAGCTATCGCAATTTGTGCGCCGTCATACTCAGCAGAGTGGGCGAGTACGAACGCTCTAGTGCCATTTATGCACAACTGCTCGACGAATACCCGGCGAACGCAAAGGTTTGGCTCAGTTACGGTCACGTATTGAAGACGGAGGGCCGCCAAGAGGACTGTATCGCCGCGTATCGCGAAAGAATCTCGCAGGATCCCGCGTTTGGCGAGGCGCACTGGAGCCTGGCAAACCTGAAGACCTACCGATTTACAGACGCTGACCTTGCGGCGATGGAAAAACAACTGTCGGACCCAGGGCTCAGCGATGAAAATCGCTGGCATTTCCATTTCGCCCTCGGCAAAGCGTTTGAGGACGATAAGGATTTCGCCCGATCCTTCGAGCATTATGCGAAAGGCAATGCGTTGTATCGCGCCAGTAACGGCTTCGACGCCGAGCTCAACGCCAGGCGTGCCGCGCGATTGAAAAATGACTTCAGCCGCGAGTTTTTCGAAGCGCGCAGTGGCATGGGCTGCGAGGCGCCCGATCCGATTTTCATAGTCGGAATGCCGCGCTCAGGATCGACCTTGCTCGAGCAGATTCTATCCTGTCATCCTTCGGTGGAAGGCACGACCGAATTGCCGGACATGATCACGATTGCGCAGGAACTTCGCGGGCAGGCGAACTCGAACGACATTGCCGTCTATGCGGGGGTACTGGCGTCCAAGAGTGAGGCAGAACTGCGTGCGCTGGGCGAACAATACATCGAACGTACTCGCATTCACCGCAAGACAGACCGACCGTTTTTTATCGACAAGATGCCGAACAATTTTCTGCACGTCGGCCTGATCCACCTGATTCTGCCCAACGCGAAAATCATTGATGCGCGCCGGCACCCGATGGGCTGTTGTTTCTCGAATTTCAAACAATATTACGCACGCGGCCAGAACTTCAGTTACAGCCTGCACGACATGGGCCGCTTCTATTACGACTACGTGGAACTCATGGCCCACTTCGACCGGGCTCTGCCAGGCCGGATTCACCGGGTGTTTTACGAGGACACGGTTGCGGACACGGAAGCCGTCGTGCGACGCCTGCTGACATACTGCGGTTTGCCCTTCGACCCGGCGTGCCTGAGATTCTTTGAGAGCGACCGACCGGTACGCACCGCCAGCTCCGAGCAGGTCCGCCAGCCGATTTATCGCGAGGGAACGGAGCAGTGGCAACACTTCGAGCCGTGGCTCGATCCACTCAAGTCGGCACTGGGTAATGTGCTGGATCAATACCCCGAGGTGCCGGAATTTTAAACCCCGCGCCGCGCGTGGTGCGGATTGATACGCGACGCGTTGCAAAAAACCCGAAACAAGTGGATCTGTATTGGCTGTCCGGCCGAATTTGTCTATAGTCGGGCAATAAGCGGATATACATTTGTTGCTATAAAACAACGGCTGGAGAAAAATCATGGCGGTTTCCCGATCCAATAGCGCTTCGCGCAGTTTTTCACGCACTCCGCTGGCCACGGGCGTCATGCTCGCATTGGCAAGCCCGGGTTTGCTGGCACAGCAAATCGAAGAAATCACCGTGACCGCGCAGAAGCGGGCGGAAAATTTGCAGGACGTTCCGATCAGCATCCAGACGCTGGGCAGCCAGGCCATCAAGGAACTCAACCTTCAAAATTTCCAGGACTACGCGAAAATGCTGCCGAGCGTGTCCTTCCAGCCGAGTATCGGCGCAGGCTCGACGTTCTCGCTCGTTTACATGCGCGGCATCGCGACGGCCGGCGACGGCCAGGCGACGACGTCGCAACCCAGCGTGTCGATGTATCTGGACGAACTGCCGATTACGACAATTCAGGGAAACCTCGACGTGCACATGTACGACGTTGCGCGTGTCGAGGCACTCGCCGGGCCGCAGGGCACTCTATACGGCGCGAGTGCGCAGGCAGGTACGATACGCGTCATCACCAACGCGCCGGATCTTTCGGGCTTTTCCGCCAATTACAGCATTGAAGGCAATGTCGTCGACGGTGACGACGTCGGCTACCTTGCCGAGGGCTACGTCAACGCGCCGATCGGCGACAACGCAGCGATCCGCCTGGTCGGGTGGAAACGATTTGACGCAGGATGGATCGACAACGTCGCCGGTACAAGGACGTTTCCGGGCAATGCCGCCACGCCGCTGGACGATGTTGTGCTGGACAATTCCGCCATAGCCAAGGACAACTACAACACGATCGATACCATCGGTGCACGTGCCGCGCTCAAGGTCAATCTGAACGACAATTGGGTGGTCACACCGACGCTGATGATGCAGCGATCGGAGCAGGAAGGGTCCTGGGGCGACGATCTCAGCGACTTCGTGCCCGGCAAGTACGCGGTTACCCATTTCAAGCCGGAATTCACCAACGACGAGTGGTGGATGGTTGGCATGACGATCGAAGGCAAGGTCGGAAATTTCGACGTCGTTTACTCCGGGTCGTACCTCGACCGACAGGTCGACGGCTCTTTCGATTATTCGGATTATTCCTACTGGTACGACACGATCTACACCACCGGCTATTACGCCGATCTGCACTTCGCGGATTCCGGGGTGCGCACCTGGCCGAACCAGTTCGTGCCCGATTATTTCGATGCCGCCGACGTCGGCACCCGGGTAATGACCGGTGCCCGCTTCACGAACGACGACGGCTACACCAAGGAAAACCACGAGCTGCGTATCAGTACGGATCCGGAAAAGCGCGTCCGCGGACTGCTCGGATTCTTTTGGCAGCATCAATACCACGACTTCGAGCAGCACTGGGAAGTGGAAGGCGGCGTTGCCGACGTCATGGAGATGAACGGTGGCAACGATCCTCGCTTCGAGGATACGGTTTACCTGAACAGCCTGTTCCGCAACGATCGCGATCGAGCAGTCTTCGGCAGCGTCAGTTATGACGTCACCGAGGACGTGGAATTGACGGTCGGCGCGCGTTTCTTCGAACCGCAGGTGACGGTAAAGGGATTCTTCGGCTTCGGCCTGGGTTTCACGCCGATCTGGTCGAGTAACGGCGAAAATCGCTGTAACCTCGTGCAGGGCCAGCCCGGCTGGACGCCGGACTTCAACGGCCAGGCCGACTGGTTCGACAAGCCGTGCCTGAACGTCGACAAGGGCATCAAGGAATCCGAAAGCATTGCCCGCGTCAACCTGACCTGGAACATCAACGACGATCATATGATCTACGGCACGTGGTCGGAAGGATATCGGCCCGGCGGGATCAATCGCAATCCCAACGCCGGCGAGTACATCTCCGACTTCCTGACCAATTGGGAGTTTGGCTGGAAAACAGAGTGGCTGAACAACAGCCTGCAACTCAATGGAGCCGTGTTCCTCGAGGAATGGGAAGATTTCCAGGTGTCGTTTACCGGCGCCAACGCAATTACGCAGGTTGCGAACGGCCCGACGGCGGAGGTTCTCGGCACGGAGATCCAGATGTTGTGGCTGCCGACCGAAAGCCTGCGCGTGTCGGCGGCGGTGGCATTCTACGATTCCGAATTGCAGGACGACTACTGCAATTTTGATGCTGTCGGAACTTGCGTCGAGGTATTGGCACCGAAAGGCAGTGGCCTGCCGGTAACCGCCGACTTCAAGGGCAACCTGGTTGCGCGCTACCATTTCCCGTTGGGCACTTTCGACGCACACGTGCAGGGCGCGCTCGCGCACGAAGGCAAACGCGGATCCGACCTCGACCAGAACGCGAATGCGATCCGCGGGGATGTGCCGGCCTACACGACCCTCGACATCAGTGCGGGTATCAAGAGAGACTCTTACAGTTTCGAGTTATTCGTGAAAAACGCGACCGGCGAGGACGCGCCATTGTACTTGACCGGCCAGTGTACGGCTGAAACCTGCGGTAGCCAGAATTACGGCGTACGAGTCCGCCCGACAACCGTGGCGCTCAGGTTCACTAAAGACTTTTAGCACCAGCAACCGTGCCGAACAGCGGAACGAGAAGCGGGTAGCCTGGCTACCCGCTTTTCGTTCACGGGCAGACAGTCAGAATGCCTATCTGGCGGTTGCTCCACCGTCGATCGGTATCGCCGTGCCGGTGATGAAACCGGCTTCTGCGGATGCAATAAAGCACGCCATGGCTGCGACATCCTCCGCCGACGCGATGCGGCCCATCGGGTTCGCGGCACTGCATCGTTTAATACCCTCATCGATACTGATACCGGCATCGGCAAACTCACGATGCATCATCGGCGTGTCGGTGTCCGTCGGACACAGCGCGTTGATGCGGATATTGTCCGCGGCATGATCCAGCGCCATGGCTTTCGTCAACAGTACGACCGCGCCCTTGCTGGCACAGTAGGCCGCAGCCTGACGACCGCCGACGAGGCCCCAGTCAGACGCAATATTGATAATGATGCCGGCACCGGCCGGCAGCATGAATCGCAAAGCGGCGCGCGACATATAAAACAGCCCGCTGACATTCGTATCGATAGTCTCCTGCCAGATCTCGTCGCTGGTTTCGGGCGCTGAGGCGACGTGCCAGACACCCGCGCTGTTGATGAGAACGTCCAGCCTGCCGAAAGTATCGACGGCGACCCTAGCGACCGCATCGCAAAACGAAACATCGCGAATGTTCCCGGCAAGAAAAACCGATGTGCCGCCATCCTCATTGATTGATTCGCTCATCGATTTACCACGATCCTCGTCGCGCCCGGTCATCAGAACAGCCGCCCCTCGCGCGGCGAACATGCAGGCGCAAGCGGCACCGATGCCCGACGTCGCCCCGGTTACGACGACACTTTTTCCGGAAAAGTTGGCGGTACTCATGGCAAGTTCCTGTCAGTCGATTCGCACGCCCTGACGCAGCAATTCAGCCTGTACGCGGGCGATGTCCACTGCATCGGGTGATACCCTGGCTTGCAGGGAC
This sequence comes from Woeseiaceae bacterium, assembly GCA_041609735.1. Classification (GTDB taxonomy): domain Bacteria; phylum Pseudomonadota; class Gammaproteobacteria; order Steroidobacterales; family Woeseiaceae; genus UBA1847. Next base: position 12,733 of record JBFIQH010000064.1, read on the forward strand.
ACGGCGGCAGCGACGCCGGCCCCCTGGCCGCTGACGGTGCAACACATCATGTTACGGACGGCCGCGTGGGAGTCCTTGTCGCCACCAATGCTGCGGCCTGTGACCAGCAGATTCCGAATGCGCTTGGGCAGCATTGCGCGGTAAGGCACCTGGAAATACCGGCCGGTCGTTGGCAGGATCAGGATTCCATAGCCGTCGATGAACTCGGGAAAAATGCCGATCGAATCGTCGAATCGGCCCTGCTCGCGGACGTCGCGCGCGATCATGTTGTAGTGGGCATCGATTTTTCGCGTATCCCGGATGCCGATGGTCATGCCGAAATTACGCAGCTTGGCATTCTCGCAGCCAGGCGTGAACTTTTTGAGCGCATCAATGGCCAACATCGCCTGCCGGCGCCCTTCAATCTCGTTCGTCGTCAGGTCGTCGACATCGGTGCCGTCGCAGCCAGCCAGGTGCACGAGATTCAGGTAGGTGAGGTCGCCCTGCTCGGTGATAGCGCCCCAGGTGCCGCAAATCGTACTGAGGCTTTCCGGTATCATGCCGGCTTCTATCGCCCGCTGGAACGGCTTGCGCAGGAATGGCGAAAACATGCCGTCTTCCTTGCCGCTCGTCTCGATGGTCCATTCGCCGCCTTCCCAGTCCTTGTAGGTTTGCGGGTCGGCTTTTACATGCTCGATGAACTTCTTCTTGTCGACACCGCTCATCGAGAACATGACGGACGCCGCCATCATTTCCTCTTTCGGTGTTTTGAAAAAAGGCGCGCCCGCAGCGGCGGCAATGTCAGCATCTCCCGTGGCATCGATGACGCGTTTCGCAAGAATGGCTTCGCGACCCGATTTGCTTTCCGTGATAACTCCCCGGATCTCATCGCCGTCGAGGATCGGCGCAACAACGAGCCGGTGCAGCATCGGCGTGATGCCGGCTTCCTTGACCAAAACGTCCGCAACGTACTTGAAGGCCTCGCCGTCGAGTGCATGACTGTCGGATTGCGGCTCCGGGTTGGCAGCACCCATGGACTTTGCACGCTCTTCGAACTCGATGCCGACGCCCTCGGTGTCGACCGTTTTCTCGTGGCGATACCAGGCGAAACCCTCGACGCCGACCTGCGTGATGTTTCCGCCAAAACAGCCGTAGCGTTCCAGCAACGTCGTCTCGGCGCCCGCGCGGGCGGCACCGATAGCTGCGGCAAGGCCACCGGGCCCGCTGCCGACGACCAGAACCTCGGTCTCCCGAACGACATCGATGCTGCGCGCCGGTTCACTGAATCTCTTCACCGGTATATGGTAAGCGCTTCGGTGGTTGGAGTCGAAGACATTGGCGACGAGTGAAGAAAATACCCTGAGGTTTGATTACGTCATCGTTGGCGCCGGATCTGCCGGCTGCGTCCTGGCTAATCGGCTCAGTGAAGTCGCAGACACCACGGTGCTGCTGCTGGAAGCCGGCGGTAACGATCCGTTCTGGGACTGGCGTATTCGCATGCCGGCAGCGCTTGCCTACCCGATGAATGGCACCACCTACAGCTGGAACTATCACACCGAGCCAGAGCCGCATATCGGCGGCCGGCGACTCCATTGTCCGCGCGGGCGCGTACTCGGCGGCTCGTCATCGATAAACGGTATGGTGTACATCCGCGGCAACGCACTGGACTATGATCGCTGGGCTGCCGAAGATCCCGCACTTGCCGCCTGGGACTACCGGCATTGTCTGCCGTACTTCAAGAAGGCTGAGACCCGGGAAGGCGGCGGCGACGACTATCATGGCGATGACGGACCACTGTACGTCACGCGCGGCAGCACGAAAGGGCCACTGTATTCAGCGTTCGTCGAGGCCGCACAACAGGCCGGTTACCCATATACCGATGACCTGAACGGGTATCAGCAGGAAGGCTTCGGTCCGATGGACCGCACCACCCGCAACGGCATACGTAATTCGACA
>JBFIQH010000065.1:0-14563 GCA_041609735.1 Woeseiaceae bacterium
GATGCCACGGTGAAAGGCGGTACCTACTACCCGATCACCGTAAAGAAGCACCTGCGCGCCCAGGAAGTTGCGCTACAGAATAATTTGCCGTGTATTTATCTCGTCGATTCCGGCGGTGCATTCCTGCCGCAGCAGGATGAGGTATTCCCGGACAAAGACGATTTCGGCCGGATTTTTTACAACCAGGCTCAGCTGTCTGCGCGCGGCATCCCGCAGATCGCCGCGGTCATGGGATCCTGCACCGCAGGCGGCGCATATGTTCCGGCGATGTGCGACGAGGCGATCATTGTACGCAATCAAGGCACGATTTTTCTCGGCGGTCCGCCGCTCGTCAAGGCGGCGACGGGCGAAGTTGTCGACGCGGAGACCCTCGGTGGCGGATCTGTGCATTCGCGGATTTCGGGCGTCACCGATCATCTCGCCGACGACGATTCACAGGCACTGGCGATGGCGCGGGAAATCGTGCTGCACCTGAACCGCGACAAGCCGGCGGGCGTCGCGCGGCGCGAGTCGGTCGAACCGGTCTATCCGGCGAAGGACATCTACGGCATCGTTTCGCGCGAATACCGCTTTCCCTACGACGTGCGCGAGATCATCGCGCGCATCGTCGATGCGTCGGAATTTCACGAATTCAAGAAGCTGTATGGCGCTACCCTCGTCTGTGGCTTCGCCCACATCGACGGCTACCCGGTCGGCATCGTCGCGAATAACGGCATCCTGTTTCCCGAATCGGCGCAGAAGGGGGCCCACTTCATCCAGCTGTCGAACCGCCGCCGGATTCCGCTCGTGTTTTTGCAGAACATCACCGGCTTCATGGTGGGCAAGCGCGTCGAACATGCCGGTATCGCGAAAGAGGGCGCGAAGATGGTCAATGCCGTGGCGACATCCAGCGTGCCGAAATACACGGTTATCATCGGTGGCTCCTTCGGCGCCGGAAACTATGCGATGTGCGGGCGCGCCTATAACCCACGCATGCTGTGGATGTGGCCGAACGCGCGAATTTCGGTCATGGGTGGCGAGCAGGCGGCCAGCGTGCTGGCAACGGTTCGCGCCGACGGCATGCAGGCGCGCGGCGAACAATGGCCGGATACGGATCGCGCGACGTTCGAGGCCAGGATCAAGGACCAGTACGACAAGCAGGGCCATCCCTACTACTCGAGTGCGCGTCTCTGGGACGACGGCGTCATCGATCCCGTCGACACGCGTACCGTGCTGTCGCAGGCGCTGGCGGCCGCGACGAATCGCCCACGTGATCCGGAAACGGCCTTCGGGATCTTTCGCATGTAGGCCCATCGGGCGCCGAAATCACGTACATTGGCTTGCGGCGCCTGCAAGCGGACCACTAGAATCCCGTCCCTTCGGTGCCCGGGCTGCAGCCCGCACGAGGATTTATGCCGTTCGACTACGACACGATCAAGGCAACGTCGGTACTCGACCTGCCGTTCAGCTACCGCGACACGGAGACGATGCTGTATGCATTGAGCATCGGGCTCGGCCGCGATCCGCTGGACCCAAACGAGCTGCCGTTCGTGTCCGAGCACGGCGGATTGCTGAAAACCGTGCCGTCCCTCGCGACGGTGCTGATCCCCGACATGTTTCCGCCCGACCTTGGCTGGGATTACACCCAGGTGCTGCACGCCGAGCAACGCCTGACGCTGTTTCGCCCGCTGCCGCCGGCGGCGGACCTGGTTATCGACAAGCGCATTGTCGACGTGTTCGACCGCGGGCCAAAACTCGGCGCAATGGTGTTGTTCGAGGCCGAAGGCCGCTTTGCGAAAGACGACACCGTGCTGTTCACGCTGAGTAACACGATTATCGCGCGCGGCGACGGCGGTTTCGGCGGCCCGAATGGCAAGGGCCCGACACCACACCGGGTGCCCCGCCGTGAGGCAGATCTGTCATGCGACCTGCCGACCCGCCGCGACCAGGCCCTGCTTTACAGACTCAATGGCGATCGCAATCCGCTGCACTCGGATCCGAAGCTTGCGCCGCAGGTCGGCTTCGATCGGCCGATCCTGCACGGGCTTTGCACTTATGGCATTGCCTGTCACGCGATCATGAAAACGATCTGCGACTACGACTACACGCTGATCACCGGACTCGATGCGCGATTCTCGTCGCCGGTCTTGCCGGGCGACACGATCACGACGGAGATGTGGCAGGACGGCAATATCGTCTCGTTCCAGTGCACGGCGAAAGAACGTGGCGTCGTTGTCCTCAAGAACGGCAAGTGCACGCTATCGGCATGATTGGCGGCTAGATCGGCTCGCCGCGACCAGGAGGCCCACTCTTTGGCTGAAGTCCTCAAAGTCAACATTGATTCCCACATCGCGGACGTCGCGCTGAATCGCCCGGACAAGCACAACGCGCTCAGCCTCGAGCTATTCGAAGCACTGGCGGAGGCCGGACGCGATATCGCCGGCAACAAGTCGGTTCGAGCGGTCGTGCTGCACGGCTCGGGCGACAATTTCTGCGCCGGTATCGATACGGCGGTGTTCAAGGAGTCGTTCGCCGATGGTTTCAAGGAAATGATGCAGCCGCAGGCCGATTCGCCGGCCAATTTTTTCCAGCGGCCGGCCTACGTGTGGCGCGAAGTCCCGGTGCCGGTGATCTGTGCCATCAAAGGCTATGCGTTCGGTGGTGGCCTGCAGATCGCGCTCGGCGCCGATCTGCGCTACGCAACGCCCGATGCCAAGCTCTCGATCATGGAGGTCCGCTGGGGGCTGATCCCGGATCTCGCGATATCGGCGACGGCCCGCCACGTCATTGCGGCCGACCGGCTGAAAGAGCTCGCGTTCTCCGGCCGCATTGTCGGCGGCGAAGAAGCGCTGCGGCTCGGGCTCGTCACCGCGCTTCACCCGGACCCGTATGCTGCGGCAATGCTGACAGCAATCGAAATCGCCGGCCAGTCGCCGGACGCGATTCGCGGCATGAAGCGCCTGTTCAATGAGGGCCTTGACGTGCCCGATGCCGAAGCGCTGGCGCTCGAGGCCCGTATCCAGTCGGGCATTATGGGGCGGCCGAACCAGCGCGAGGCGGTACGCGCAAACCTCGAGGGGAAAAAGCCCGATTTCAAGGATTAGGCCCGGAACTTTGCATGCCGGGCGTAACTCAAACACACTGTCAGCAACGTACGGCATGGAATCAGGAGACACTGATCAGCAAACTCGCCTTGTCCGTCGCTGCCGCGTTCCTGCTGGCGGCAGCGTCCGCTGTGGCCCAGCGGCTCGATTCGTTTCCGGGCGTTTACGTGGACTCCCGGACGATGCACGTGCAACAGAAAGTCGAGAACCTCTTCGAGGCCGGCGACTTCAAGCGTGCGCTTTTCATCTACGAAAACGAGCTCGCGCCGATCGGCGACAAGTACGCACAATACATGGTCGGCTACATGCATCTGACGGGGGCCGGCGTGCCGGAAAATCCGGCGCTCGCAGCTGCCTGGTATCGCCTCGCGGCTGAACGCGATAATCCGCATTTCGTCGCGATTCGCGATGAACTGATGGGGTCACTGAACACGCTGGAGCGCGGGCGCTCCGATGCGTTTTACACCGAGCTGATGCGAAAATATTCGGACGCCGTGATCATTCTGGACCTGATCCGGGGCGACCTCGGATCGATGGCAGCGCGCACCGGTACGCGCCTGTCGACAGGGGCCGGCCCGGTGATGATTATAGATCCTCGTACCGGCCTGACGACCTCGGCCGATGAATACAATCGCCAGTTGAGCCGGCGAATCCAGGCGAGAGTGAGCTACCTGGTTCGCCTGCTGGACATCAGTAACGTCGATATGGACGTGCAGAGGCTCGACGTCGACGCGCTGGAAAACGCCGTCGACGACTACATCGCGTCAATTACCGCGCGCCAGCCCGGCTGACAGGATTTCCGGGAACTCGCGGACAATCTCGCCAGCGACGGTGGCGTCGCCATGAAACCATTTCGGAATCCAGTTGACAGAGCCCATAATTGCGTTGCCGGTCATACGCACGTTGCATGGCGCGATACTGCCATCTTCGATGCCTTCCTCGATCAGCGCTTCGAATGCGGTGCTGTGCTTGCGCGACAATGCCAACACAGTGTCACGATGTTCCGGCTTTAGCGACGGGATCTCGCTCATAATGGCGACCGGTCCCGCGTCGCCGACCATCGCTTCGACGTGCTTCTTGAGATAGCGCCTGATCTTGTCCAGCCCGCTGCTGCCGGATGCAATCGCCTGCTGCATTGCGTCGCGGCCGACATCGGCGGCGCGCAGGTAACAAAGATAGACGAGTTCCTCCTTGTTACGCACGTAGTAGTACAGCGCGGCATCGGTCAGTCCGAGCCGGTCGGCGACGTCCTTTAGCGACGTGCCGCTGTAGCCCTTCTCGTTGAAACAGTGCGCAGCGGCTTTCAGCATACGGTCCTTCTGCAGCTGAAACCGGGTTTCTTCGACATTAATGGCCATCGGGGTCCTACGGCGGGGGCGGGGGCTTGAGTTTCGCATCAAACTGCATTATTTTAATCTGCATTAAAATTATTTCAATAGTAGAAACTGTTGATTTTCAGGGATTTTCTGCGAGCAAAGCGGAGAAACCCTGCTGTCCGTTCCCGGAGGCCCAGCCCGATGAATACTGCCGCCAGCGATCCTGTCATCTCGGGTCAGTCACAAGCTGTCCCGCTGCGTTTCGTCACCGCCGCGTCGCTCTTCGACGGCCATGACGCCGCGATCAACATCATGCGCCGGCTGATTCAGGCCGAGGGCTGCGAAGTCGTACACCTGGGGCATAACCGCAGCGTCGACGACATCGTGCGTGCGGCGATTCAGGAAGATGCGGACGGCATCGCGATCAGCTCTTACCAGGGCGGCCACAACGAGTTCTTCCGTTACATGATCGATCGCCTCCGGGATCTCGACGCTGGCCACATCCGCGTGTTCGGTGGCGGCGGCGGCACGATCACACCGGACGAGATCAAGGCGTTGATGAAATACGGCGTCGAGCGGATCTACCACCCGCACGATGGCATGCACATGGGCTTGAAGGAGATGATTGGCGACCTCATCGAGCGCACCCGCACAGCGCGGCGCCAGACACGCCGCGAAGTCGCGCGCTCCCGGGAGTCGATGGTCGACGTTGCGGAAAGCATCTCGGCGATCGAGGAAGGGCTGTTCGATGACACCGAGCTCGGCAAGCTGCGCAAGGAATGGCAGGTGCAGGCGAAGAACGTGCCAGTGGTCGGCATTACCGGCACCGGCGGCGCCGGCAAGAGCAGCGTCACCGATGAAATCCTGAACCGTTTCCTCGGTTGCTTTCCTGACATGTCGATCGCCGTGCTCGCAGTGGACCCGACGCGGCGCCGCACCGGCGGCGCGTTGCTGGGCGACCGGATTCGCATGAACTCGCTGCGATCCGAACGCGTCTTCATGCGCTCGATCGCAACCCGCCGCCAGCATCTGGCGACCAGCGAAATGCTCGGCGACCACATCCTGTTCCTGAAATCGCTGGGCTACGACCTGATCATCGTCGAGACCGCCGGCATCGGCCAGAGCGACAGCGAAATCGTCGATCTCGTCGACTTTTCAATGTACGTCATGACGAGCGACTACGGCGCCGCCAGTCAGCTCGAGAAAATCGACATGATCGATTTTGCCGACATCATCGTATTGAACAAGTACGACAAGCGCGGCGCCGAGGATGCGTTGCGCGACATTCGCAAGCAGTGGAAGCGAAACCATACAGCCTTCGACGTCAGGAACGAGGACATTCCCGTTTATCCGACGATCGCGAGCCAGTTCAATGACCCGGGTATCAGCTGGATGTTCACACAGCTGTGCGCGCGCCTGCGGACCAAGCTGAAGCTCGGTGACGATGTATTCAATCCGGACCTCGACGTACCGATACGGGAGCCGCGTGCGATGGCGGTGATCCCGGGTAAACGAATCCGTTACCTTGCGGAGATTGCCGAGCAGGGCCGTGAGATCAACCGGCATTGCGATACGCAGGCAGAGGTCGCGAGCCGGCTGCAGCACCTTTACGAAGCGTTGAGAGAGGTCGGCGATAGCGTGTTGCCCGGCGAATTCGAGGCCTATGCCCAGGACTCGCTGACCGAGGCCGCGGACAAAAGCCTGGTCGTGCTGCGCCAGCGCTACCAGGAAACGCTCGACGAGCTGACGGCGGAGTCGCTGAAGCTGCTGCGCGAGTGGCCGGCGCTGAGGGCCGGCGTGCGCTCGGACGAGTACAGCTACACCGTGCGTGGCCAAGAGATCCGCGGCCGCAACTACCGCGAGTCGCTGAGCCACCAGCGCATTCCGAAAATCGCCGCGCCCGATTTCCGCGACTGGGGCGAGCTGTTGCGGTTCCTGACGCGCGAAAATCTGCCCGGCGGCTACCCGTATACCGGCGGCGTTTACCCGTACCGCCGGCTGGGCGAAGACCCGACGCGCATGTTTGCCGGGGAGGGCACGCCTGAAAGAACCAATCGCCGTTTTCACTACCTGTCCGAGGGGCAGGAGGCCGCCCGGCTGTCGACCGCGTTCGATTCGGTCACGCTGTACGGCGAAGACCCGCACGAGCGGCCGGACATCTTCGGCAAAGTCGGCAATTCCGGTGTCTCGATCGCGACGCTGGACGACATGAAAAAGCTGTATTCGGGATTCGACCTGTGCGCACCGACGACGTCGGTGTCGATGACGATCAATGGTCCGGCGCCGATGATCCTGGCGTTTTTCATGAACACGGCCATCGACCAGCAGGTGGAGAGACACTTGCGCGAGACCGGCCGGTGGGACGCCGCGAAGGAAAAAATCGATGCGTACTTCGAGAACCGGCCGCGGCCGCAGTACCAGGGTGAGCTGCCGCCCGGCAACGACGGGCTCGGGCTCGGCCTGCTCGGCATATCCGGCGACAAGGTTGTCGATGCCCAAACCTACGCGAAGATTCGCAAGAAAACGCTGTCGAGCGTGCGTGGAACCGTTCAGGCCGACATTCTGAAAGAAGACCAGGCGCAGAACACGTGTATTTTTTCGACTGAATTCGCGATGAAGATGATGGGCGACGTGCAGCAGTTTTTCATCGACAACGACGTGCGCAATTACTACAGCGTTTCGATCAGCGGATACCACATTGCCGAGGCTGGCGCGAACCCGATCAGCCAGCTGGCCTTCACGCTGGCCAACGGGTTCACGATCGTCGAGTACTACCTGGCGCGCGGCATGGATATCGACGAGTTTGCGCCGAACCTGAGTTTCTTCTTCTCCAACGGCATGGATCCGGAGTACTCGGTTATCGGCCGCGTGGCGCGACGCATCTGGGCCCGGGCGATGCGCGAGCGCTACGGCGCGAGCGCACGCTCGCAGATGCTGAAGTACCACATCCAGACCTCGGGGCGCAGCCTGCACGCGCAGGAAATCAGCTTCAACGATATCCGCACGACGCTGCAGGCGCTCTACGCGTTGTTCGACAACTGCAACAGTCTGCACACGAACGCGTTCGACGAAGCGATCACGACACCGACGGAGCAGTCGGTACGCCGCGCTGTTGCCATCCAGCTGATCATTTCACGTGAGCTCGGCCTCAACTTCTGCGAAAACCCGTGGCAGGGCTCGTTCATCATCAACGAGCTCACGGATCTAGTAGAGGAAGCGGTGTACACGGAGTTCGAGAGCATCTCCGATCGCGGTGGGGTGCTTGGCGCGATGGACACGATGTACCAGCGCGGCAAAATCCAGGAAGAGAGCCTGTACTACGAGAGCAAGAAACACGACGGTTCGCTGCCGCTGATCGGTGTCAACACGTTCCTGCCGAAAGAAGGGCAGGAGGATGAGGTGCACACGCTGGAATTGATTCGCTCCAGCGACGACGAAAAGCACGCCCAGATCAGAAATGTGCGTGCGTTCCAGGAGACGCACGCCGATGACCGCCCGGCTGCGCTCGCGCGGCTGCAGGCCTGTGCCCGCAAGCGGGACAATGTCTTCGCCGAACTGATGGAAACCGTGAAATCGAGCTCGCTGGGGCAGATATCGAACGCGCTCTACTCCGTTGGCGGCGAATACCGGCGTAACATGTAAGCACCAGCCGCAGGCAGGTGCGGCGCAGCGATTCCGACGAGCAACGAGGAGTAAACGATGGGTGACACCGTCAGGTACGAAATCAGCGGCGCAGTAGCCGTGATTTCACTGAACCGGCCGGACAACCTCAACGGGTTTACGACCGGGCTTTGCGCCGACCTGCTCGCCGCATTCGAGACAGCCCATCGTGATGACGCGATTCGCGCCGTCGTCCTGACCGGCGAGGGACGTGCGTTCAGCGCCGGCGCCGACCTGAAAGCCGGTTTCGACGGCGACCGCACGACACAGGAAAAACTGCTGTACGAATACGGTCCGGTCCTGACCGAGATCGCCGAGATTCCGAAACCGGTGATCGCGGCCGTGCCCGGTTTTGCCGCCGGCATCGGCATGTCGTTCGTGCTGCACGCCGATTTGCTGATCATGGCGGAAGACGCGTTTCTGCTGTCGCCGTTCACGACGATATCGCTGCTGCCCGACGGCGGGCTGAATCGGCTGCTCGTGCGCCAGCTCGGCTACCGCCGGGCCTACGAGCTGAGCATCGAGTCCAGCCGTATTCCGGCAAGCCGCTGTGTCGAACTGGGCCTCGCCAACCGCACGGCGCCGTCTGAAGAACTGCGCCAGAAGGCTATCGACTGGGCGCAATCGCTGTCGCGGCGTGCGCCGCTGTCGCTGGCGGCAACAAAGAAGGCGATGCGACACGCGATGGACTACGACTGGCACAGCTGTTACCGGCTCGAAGCGGAGCTGCAGCGTGAACTCGAGGCGTCCGAGGATTCGCATGAAGGCGTGTCTGCCTTTCTCGAGAAGCGTGAGCCACAGTTCAAGGGCCGCTAGTCGGTCAAAGAAACAGGAACAATCCATGCAACGACTGATTTTTGACGAAGAGCACGAGATGTTTCGCGACTCCGTGCGCAGTTTTATGAAGAACGAGATCGCGCCGCACAGCGACCGCTGGCACGAGGCGGGCATGGTCGATCGCGAGGCGTTCCTGAAGGCGGGCGAGATGGGCTTGCTGTTGATGTGGGCCGACGAAAAGTACGGCGGCGCCGGCGTCGACGACTTCCGCTACGAACAGATCATCATGGAAGAGAATGCCAAGTACGGCGACCAGGGCTTTTTCCTGTGGCTGCACAGCCGGCTCGTGGGCCCGTATATCGGCGGGCTGGGCTCGGAAGAGCAGAAGCAGCGCTGGCTGCCGAAATGCGTCACCGGCGAGCACATCCTCGCGGTTGCGATGACCGAACCGGGCGCCGGCAGTGACGTCGCCGGCATGCGCACGAAGGCCGAAGACAAGGGCGACCACTTCCTGCTGAACGGCTCCAAGACCTACATTTCGAACGGCATCCTCGCCGACCTCGTCGTCGTCGCAGCGCGCACGGACCCGAACAGCAGCCACGGCATCAGCCTGTTCGTCGTCGAGCGCGGCATGGAGGGTTTCGAGCGCGGCGCCAACCTGAAGAAAATGGGGCTCAAGAGCCAGGACACGGCGGAGCTGTTCTTCAACAACGTCAGGGTGCCGAAGGAAAATCTGCTCGGCGAGCTGCACCGCGGGTTTTATGCGCTGATGCACTATCTCGCCGAGGAGCGCCTGCTCGGTGCGGTCGGTTTCCTTGCCAATTCGATCGCCGCATTCGACTTGACGCTCGATTACGTCAATGAACGCAAGGCGTTCGGCCAGAAAATCGGCAACTTCCAGAATACGCGGTTCAAGATGGCGTCGATGCGCACCGAGATCGACGTCGCGCAGGCGTTTGTCGACAACTGCGTCATGCTGCACAACGACGGCAAGCTCAGCGCCGAGGACGCGGCGAAGGCGAAGCTGTTCACGAGTGAAGTGGAAATGCGCGTTACCGATGAGTGCGTGCAGCTGCACGGCGGCGCCGGCTACATGGACGAGTACCCGATCAGCCGGCTCTATACGAACGCGCGCGTCTCCCGCATCTACGCCGGCAGTTCGGAAATCATGCGTGAGATCATCGCGCGTTCGATCGGGCTCGATCCGCGCGACAAAAAGAGCAAGGCTAGAGCGAGCGCTGCCTGATGTTCGGCGCTGGTGACGTCGGCATGAACGCTCACCGGAGCGAACCCGCGTGCGAGTAGCGTTTGTCGGGCTGGGCATCATGGGCTACCCGATGGCAGGGCACCTCGTGCGCGCGGGGCACGAGGTGATCGTCTATAACCGAACTGCGAGCAAAGCGACCGCCTGGTGCGACGAATTCAGCGGGCGCTCGGCACCGACGCCGGCCGAAGCCGCACGTGAAGTTGACGTCGCTCTGACTTGCGTCGGCAACGACGATGACGTGCGTCAGGTCATGTTTGGCGCTGACGGGATTGTCGAGGCGCTGCCTGCAGGCGGAATCGTCGTGGATCACACGACGACCTCGGCGACCGTGGCGAAAGAGATAGAGGTGCAAGCTGCCGCGCGCTCGCTTCACTTTGCCGACGCGCCGGTCTCTGGTGGCCAGGCTGGCGCCGAAAACGGCCAGTTGACCGTCATGCTCGGCGGCGATGAAACCACCGCGTCACGATTAAGGCCGCTGCTCGACGCCTACGCGAAGGCCGTGACCCACATCGGGCCGGTCGGCAGCGGCCAGCTCGCGAAGATGGTCAACCAGATCTGCATTGCGGGCGTCCTGCAGGGCCTGTCGGAAGGTCTGCATTTCGCGAAGCGGGCGGGCCTCGATCCGGCGAGAGTGATCGAGGCCATTTCGGCGGGCGCCGCGCAGTCATGGCAGATGGACAATCGCTGGCGCACGATGGTCGACAGCAAGTTCGACTTCGGGTTTGCGGTCGACTGGATGCGCAAGGACCTGGGTATTGCGCTCGACGAAGCCGGGCGTAACGGCGCAGCGCTCGACATGACCCGCCTCGTCGACGGCTATTACGCCGACGTTCAGGCGCTGGGCGGGCATCGATGGGATACCTCGAGCCTGATTGCGCGGCTCGAGAACGAAAACTGATATAGTTTGTGCCGACACAGGGGTGGTCCTCGAACCTGAGATCCGCGCGATGCGCGGGAACCCTTAGAACCTGATCCGGCTAATACCGGCGTAGGAAGGAACCATGACGATCAAGACCGCGCTGCGCGCCCGCGCAGCTTTGCCCGGCGTTATTGCGACGCTGCTGGCGTTTTCCGCATCCGCCGATGATTCAATCGACGAGATTATCGTGACCGCGGACCTGCTGGGTCGCAGCGTCGACGAGCTGCCGGCGAGCCTGACGCTGCTCGAAACCTCGGAAATCGATGCATTGTCGGTGCAGCATTTCGAAGAACTCGTCAACGTCGTGCCGAACCTCAACTGGTCTGGCGACGGACACCGGGCACGGTACTTTCAGATACGCGGCGTCGGCGAGCTCGAGCAGTACCAGGGTGCGCCAAACCCGTCGGTCGGATTTCTCGTGGATGACATCGATTTCAGCGGCATCGGCACCGTCGCGACGTTGTTCGACATGGAGCGCATCGAGGTATTGCGGGGTCCGCAGGGCAGCCGGTACGGAGCGAATGCTCTCGCCGGGCTTGTCTACCTGCAAAGCGCTGCGCCCACCGCTGAACGGAACGGGCGCGTAAAGTTCAGCGCCGGGGAAGACGATTTCTGGTCGGCGGGCGTTGCGTTCGGGGGCGCTCTGACGGACGACGAGCGTGCGCTCTTCCGGCTGAGTGCGGAGCAGCATCGCAGCAACGGCTTTCGACGCAACGCATTTCTCGGTCGGGATGACACGAACGGCAGGGATGAGTTGACGGTCCGCGGCCGCCTGCTGCTCGAGCCGTCGGACAGCGTCGAAATCAACATCGCGGCGATGTTCGCCGATGTGGACAATGGTTACGATGCGTTCGCGCTGGACAATGCCTACACGATGCTATCCGACAAGCCGGGCCGTGACGCGCAGCAAAGTACCGGAGCATCGGCAAGGGTCGACTGGTTTATCGACGATCACAAGACGCTGACGTCGATCACCGCGCATGCCGATTCCGACATCGACTTTGAATTCGACGCCGACTGGGGTAATGGCGACAGCTGGGACCCGTTCACCTACGACTATACGTCCAGCAGCGACCGCAGCCGGTGGACGCTGAGCCAGGAACTGCGGCTGGCGTCGGCCGGCAATGACCGCTTCGACTGGCTGGCCGGCATTTACGCGCTGCGGCTTGACGACGGGCTGCAAACGCTCAATGTCGGCGAGTACTTCGATCCCTTCTTCAATTTCGCGGACAGTCTAGACGACGAGTTCACCAGCGAATATCGCGCCGACACGCTTGCCGCCTTCGGCCAGATCGAGCGGGCACTGGGTGCGCATACACGGCTTGCCGTCGGCCTTCGACTGGAGCGTCGTTCTGCAAATTACAGCGATAGCGAGGGCCTCACGGCATCGCCGGCGGAAACGATGGTTGGGGGCGAGGTCACGCTAAGCCGCGACCTCAAAAGCACAGGCACCGCGTATGTGAGCCTCGCCAAGGGCCTGAAGGCCGGTGGATTCAATCTCGGCGCAGTGCCTGACGATCGCCGCGAGTTCTCGGACGAGGCGCTCTGGAACCTGGAGGTCGGCTTGCGCGGCCTACTTGCCGGAGACAGCCTGCGATACAGCGCCGCTATATTCGGGCATCGGCGCGACAACCAGCAGGTAAGAACGTCAGTGCAGTTGATTCCCGGCGATCCCGCGTCGTTCATCTTCTTCACGGACAATGCGGCGAGCGGCACCGCGGTCGGCTTCGAAGCCGACATCGAATGGCTGATCGCCGAGCACTGGCAGGCCTACGTGCATGTGGGTCTGCTCGACGCGACATTCGACGACTACCGGGGCGTGCAGGGAGACCTCGGCGGGCGCCGCCAGGCGCATGCGCCGGCGTACACGTTCGCGGCCGGCGCCGAATGGCGCGGCGCCCGCGGCTGGTTTGCGCGGATCGATGTCAATGGCAAGGACAAGTTCTATTTCGACGTCACCCACGACCGGGAGTCTAAAGCGTACGAACTCGTCAATGCGCGGGTCGGATATGATGCCGAACGATGGAGCGTCAATGTCTGGGCGCGCAACCTGTTCGACAACGACTACGCGGTGCGAGGCTTTTTCTTCGGCAATGAGCCGCCCGATTTTCCGGCTACACTGTATACCCGGCTCGGCGATCCCCGGCAGCTCGGGATGACACTGACCGCGAGGTTTTGACCATGAAAGTAGCCGTCGACATCAGCCTGTATCCACTCGATGCGGATTACATTCCGCCGATCAAGGACGTCATCGAGCGCCTCAACGACTATGACGCGATCGAGGTCTGGACGAATGCGATGAGCACCCAGCTGTTCGGCGAGTTCGATGACGTCATGGCTGCGCTGAAGCAGGAAATCGGTACGACCTTCGAACAGCTGCCGAAAGCGGTCTTTGCCATTCGTATCCTGAACAACCCCGTGACCCGCAATCACTGACGATGAGCCTTGCCGACCGGCTAGCGGAGCAGGCATCGGCGCTGCCGCTGCTCGAAGCCGTCGCCGTCATCTCGGCGATCGCCTACCTGCTGCTGGCGATCCGGCAAGACATCTGGTGCTGGGCCTTTGCCGCGATCAGCACGTCGATCTATGTTTACCTGTTCATCGACGCGCGCCTTTACATGGAGTCGGTGCTCAACGTGTTCTATCTCGCAATGGCGGGCTACGGCTGGTGGGCCTGGTACTTCGGCCGCGGCAACGGCGACGCATTGGCAGTCACGACATGGCCATGGGCCCGGCATTTGATCGCTGCAGGCGTCATCGGCGCCATAGCGACACTGAACGGCTACCTGCTCGACAGGTACTCCGATGCGGCGTTTCCCTACATCGACTCGGCGACGACCTGGGGTGCGATCTGGACGACCTGGCTGGTCGCGCGCAAAGTGCTCGAAAACTGGTGGTACTGGCTCGTCATCGACAGCGCGTCGGTCGTTATCTACTGGCAGCGCGATCTTGAGCTCACGGCGCTGCTGTTCGTCGTCTATCTGGTCATGATCCCGTTCGGCTATGCCGCCTGGCGGCGTTCAATGGCGGCGGCATGACCGGTACGCGCGATATCGCGGAGCGCGCGCTCGACGATATACCCGGCTGGTCGGGCGCCCGTTTGACAGCGCTCCCGGGCGGCACGACGAACACGACCTGGCTGGTCGAAAAAGACGGGCGGCGTGCGACGCTGAAAGCCGACGCGTCGCGTCGCGAATTCCCGTTTGCCAGCCGAGACATAGAAGCAATGATTCAACAGCAGGCTGCAAGCGAGGGACTGGCCAGTGACGTCATCTACTCGTCATCGACAGTGTTGCTGAGCGACTACGCTGACGGCACCGTCTGGACCGGCAAGGACCTCCGCAATATCACCAACCTGGCGCTGCTTGCGCGACTACTGCAGCGCGTTCATCGCCTGCCGTCGACGGGACGGCGGTTCGACGCACAACGCGCAGCGCAATTGTATGCAAGCCGCATTGCGGCGGACGACTCCGCGGAGGCGGCGAGCGTCGACGAACGATTAATGACGCTGCAATCCCTGCCGGCGCCTGCCGAGTTTTGC
>JBFIQH010000066.1:0-14145 GCA_041609735.1 Woeseiaceae bacterium
AGCCTCGCCCACACCGAGAAAATCCTCGTCCCCGGCCGGACCGTATACCCGGACCAGGCCGGCCGTCGCCGGCGCCGCCTCGACCGCCTGGCCGCGCTGAAAACGCGCTGCCGCCGCCGCATCGACCGCGATAGCCGGCAATGTCGTCAGGGCGGCATCCGGCCGCATCAGGCGCTCACGCAGCCGCTCCGGCCCCTCCTCCGCCAGCGCCTCTGCGGTCGAAAGGTCGACCATCTCGGCCGCCTCGAATCCGGCGACGTGCTCGCGGTGCAGCCGTGCCGTGTGCGCCAGCGTGCCCGCTTGTTTCGCGATGTCCTCGACCAGCGTCCGGATATACGTGCCTTTGGAGCAGGTTACGCGGAACACCAGGCGCCGGCCGGCGGCTTCCAGCAACTCGATGCCGTCGATCCGTATTGGCCGCCGGGCCCGCTCGACCACTTCGCCCTTGCGCGCCAGCTCGTACAGCCGCTTGCCATCCTGTTTCAGTGCCGAGTACATCGGCGGCACCTGCGTCGATTCGCCGACAAACGACTGCAATAGCCGGTCCCAGTCCTCCCGGGACAGATCCGGCACGTGCGCGGTCTCCGTCGGCTTGCCGTCGGCGTCGCCGGTGTCGGTTGCCGTACCCAGCTTCGCCGTCACGCGGTAGGTTTTGTCCGCGTCGAGCAAGAACGCGCAGACCTTGGTCGCCTCGCCGAAACACAGCGGCAGCATGCCGGTTGCGGCCGGATCCAGGCTGCCGGTATGCCCGGCCTTGCGCGCACGAAGCAGGCGCTTGACCTTCTGCAGCGCCTGGTTCGACGTGATGCCGGCCGGTTTGTTCAGCAGCAGGACGCCGTCGACGGCGTCCCCGCGACTTTGTTTCGGGCGTGACATGGCTACCGTCAGGTCTTGTTGGCGGTATCGGCTTCTATCGTCTGGTCGATCAAGCGGCCGATCTTGACGGCCTGTTCCGCGCTGTCATCGTGGATGAATCGCAGCTGCGGCACATGCCGTACCTTGATTGCTTTGCCGAGCTTGCTGCGCAGGAAGCCCGACGCGTTCGCCAGCGCCTCGACCGTCGGTGCGGGATCCTGGTCCGGATCTAACAGGCTGAAGTACACGCGCGCAACACTCAGGTCGCGTGACAGGTCGACCGCCGTCAGCGATACATTACCGATGCGCGGGTCCTTCGTTTCGAAACGCAGCAGCTCGGACAAGGTCCTGAGCAGCTGGTTTCCCAAGCGCTGGTTGCGTGAAAACTCGCGTGGCATGGCGCTGCCTAGTCGAGCGTCCGCGCGACTTCGACGCGCTCGAAACACTCGATCTGGTCGCCGACCTTGACATCATTGTAGTTCTTGACGCCGATACCGCACTCGGTGCCTGCACGGACTTCATTGACGTCGTCCTTGAAGCGGCGCAAGGATTCGAGCTCGCCTTCGTAGATGACGACGTTGTCGCGCAACACGCGAATCGGGTTCGAGCGACGTACATAGCCCTCGGTGACGATCGAGCCGGCGATGTCGCCCAGCTTCGGCGACTTGAACACTTCCTTGACCTCGGCGAGGCCCACGATCTGCTCGCGGATCTCCGGGGCCAGCAAGCCGCTCAGTGCCGCCTTCACGTCATCGATCGCTTCGTAAATGATGCTGTAATAACGCACATCGATGCCGGACTCCTTGATCGTCGATCTCGCTGCTGCATCGGCGCGCACATTGAAGCCGATGATGACGGCGTTGGACGCCGCGGCGAGCTGCGCATCGGTCTCGGTGATACCCCCGACACCAGAGCCCAGCACCTTGACTTTCACTTCGTCGGTCGACAGGTTCGTCAGCGCATCGCGCAGGGCTTCGGCGCTGCCGTGCACGTCGGACTTGATGATGACCGACACGGACTCGCCTTCGCCGTCCTTCATCTGGCTGAACATGTCCTCGAGCTTCGACGCCTGTTGCTGCGCGAGTTTCGTTTCACGCGTTTTCGCCTGGCGGAACTCGGCAACTTCACGCGCCTTACGCTCGTTCTTGACTACGAGGAAGTCGTCACCGGCGCTCGGCGTCTTCGAAAGGCCGAGTACCACGGCAGGACTCGATGGCCCGGCCGTTTCAATCGACTTGCCGGATTCGTCGAACATGTTGCGGATACGACCGTATTCCTCGCCGGCAATGATCATGTCGCCGAGGTTCAATGTGCCGGACTGCACCAGCAGTGTCGCGACAGCGCCGCGGCCTTTCTCCAGGCTGGCCTCGATGACGATGCCCTGCGCCGCGCCGTCCTCGACCGCGGTCAGGTCCATGACCTCTGCCTGCAGCAGAATCGACTCGAGCAGCGTATCGATGCCTTCGCCGGTATGTGCGGAGACATTGACGAACAGGTGTTCGCCACCCCAGTCCTCGGGAATGACCTCGTGTTGCGACAGCTCGTTCTTGACGCGCTCCGGGTCCGCATTTTCGCGATCGATTTTGTTGACGGCGATGACGAGCGGCACTCCCGCCGCCTTCGCGTGCTGGATCGCCTCGACTGTCTGCGGCATGACGCCGTCGTCGGCCGCAACCACGAGCACGACAATATCGGTCGCCTGCGCGCCGCGCGCACGCATCGCGGTGAACGCAGCGTGGCCAGGCGTATCGAGAAACGTGACCTTGCCCTTGTCGGTCTTCACCGAGTAGGCGCCGATGTGCTGCGTGATACCACCAGCTTCGTCATCCGCCACCTTCGTGCGACGGATGTAGTCCAGCAGCGACGTCTTGCCGTGGTCGACGTGTCCCATGATCGTCACGACAGGCGGACGCGCGACCGCCTCGCCGGCATCTTCGCTGGGCATCTCGTCAGCCAGCAGCTGTTCGTCCATCGCCGCTTCGGTAATCGGCTTCGGCGTGTGGCCCATTTCCTCGACGACGAGCGCCGCGGTGTCCTGGTCGATGACCTGGTTGATCGTGACCATCGCGCCCATGTTGAACAGGACCTTGACCACCTCGTTACCCTTGATGGCCATGCGCTGCGCAAGCTCGGAGACGGCAATGCTTTCCGGAATTTCGACTTCGCGTACGACCGGCGCGACCGGCTTTTCGAAGCCATGCTGCGAATCGCCGCTCAATGAAACTGCGCGACGCCGCATCGGCGTCTTGCGCTTGCGGCGGCCGCTCTTGTCGCCCGCGACATGCAGTTCCTTGCGGCCGTACTTGGTGTCGGGACGCTTGGCACCCGACTTCGGCTTGTCCTTCGTACGGCGTGAACGCGCGTCCTGTTCGGCCTTCTCGAGACGCGCTTTTTCCGCAGCAGCCGCTTTCTCGGCTTGCTGGGCCGCGAGTTTGGCGGCCTCTTCGGCGCTGAGTCGATCTCGTTCTTCCTTGAGGCGAGCCTCTTCGGCTTTGCGTGCTGCCGCTTCCTTTTCGGCAACGCGCTGTTCGGCAGCACGCTTTTCGGCTTCTACCCGCTCTTCCTCCTCGCGGCGCTTGCGATCGAGTTCTTCCTGCTCTTTCTGCGCCTGCTCCTCGAGGACATCGCGCTTGATGTAGGTTCGCTTGCGACGTACCTCGACGTTGACCGTGCGCGAACGACCCTGCGCGCCGGACAGCCGCAGCTCCGACTGGGACTTGCGCTTCAGCGTGATCTTGCGCGGTGCCGCGACGGCACCGGCCGATGCGTCCTGTCCGTGGCTGCGGCGCAGGTGCGTCAGCAGCTCGAGCTTCGCGTCGTCACTGATCGTATCGTCGGAACCGGCGACCTTGATGCCGGCCTCATCGAGCTGCGACAGCAGCTTCTCGACCGGTACTTTCAGTACTTCCGCAAATTGTGAAACCGTCACATCAGCCATACGTCAAACTCCGAACCGGCGTGCTTTACGCCTGCTGCTCTGCCTCGAACCAGTGCTCGCGCGCTTTCATGATCAGCGCGGCCGCCTGGTCGGCGTCCATTTCATTGATGTCGAGAAGGTCGTCGGTCGCCAGCTCGGCAAGATCCTCGCGCGTGACGACGCCATTGCTCGCCAACACGTAAGCGAGCCCCTTATCCATGCCCTCGAGGTTCAGCAGGTCTTCCGCCGGCTCTGCCTCGTCGATCTTTTCTTCCTGCACGATGGCCTGCGTCAGCAGAACGTCGCGAGCGCGATTGCGCAGCTCGTTGACGATGTCTTCGTCGAACTCCTCGATCGCTACCAGTTCCGACGTCGGCACGTAAGCGACCTCCTCGATCGTCGAAAAGCCCTCCTGGACCAGGATCAGGCCGATTTCCTCATCGACGTCGAGCTGCTTCGAGAACATCTCGATCAGTTCCTTCATCTCCGACTCGCTCTTCTGTTCCGCGTCGGCCGCCGTCATGACGTTCAGTTCCCAACCAGTCAGCTCGCTCGCGAGGCGAATGTTCTGCCCGCCGCGGCCGATGGCCTGCGACAGTTTGTCTTCCTCGACCGCGATGTCCATGCTGTGTGCGTCTTCGTCGACGACGATAGAGACGACTTCGGCCGGCGACATTGCATTGACGACGAACTGCGCGGCGTTTTCATCCCAGAGGATAATGTCGACGCGCTCGCCGGCGAGTTCATTAGAGACAGCCTGAACGCGCGACCCGCGCATGCCGACACAGGCGCCGACGGCATCGATGCGCGCATCATTGCTGCGCACGGCGATCTTGGCGCGCAGGCCCGGATCGCGGGCAGCCCCGAGGATATCGATCAGGCCCTGCCCGACTTCCGGCACCTCGATCTTGAACAGCTCGATCAGGAACTGCGGCGACGTTCGCGTCATGAACAACTGCGGGCCACGCGGCTCCGAGCGTACTTCGGTCAGCAGCGCCTTGATGCGATCCTGCGGGCGCACCGGCTCGCGCGGCACCATCTGGTCACGCGGCACGAAACCTTCGGCATTGCCGCCGAGGTCGATGTAAACGCCGTTGCGATCGACGCGCTTGACGAGCCCGGACAACATTTCGCCCTCGCGGTCCTTGTATTCCTCGATAACCTGCTCGCGCTCAGCCTCGCGCACCTTTTGCACGATGACCTGCTTCGCCGTCTGCGCGGCGATACGGCCGAACTCGACCGATTCCATCGGCACCTCGACGTAGCCACCGGGCTCCGCATTCTCGTCGATGTCAACGGCGTCGATCATGCGCAGCTCGCGATCGGGAAACTCGAGTTCGGTGGATTCGTCCTCGAACACGAGCCAGCGGCGGAACGTCTCGTAATCGCCCGTGTCGCGGTCGATCGCGACGCGCACGTCGATATCGTCGCCATGCTTGCGGCGCGTCGCCGATGCCAGCGCTGCCTCGATGGCCTCGAAGATGATCTCTTTCTCGACGCCCTTCTCGTTCGAAACGGCATCCACCACCATCAGTATTTCTTTACTCATCACTCAGTAACTCCTTACCTGCCCGACGACTCAACGCTGCCCGGCACGAGCCGCGCGGTATCGATCGTCGCCATCGGCAGCGTGAACGGCGTACCGTCCACATCGACCACAATGTTCGTTTCATCCGACGACAGCAGCCTGCCGCGGAAACGCTTGCGCCCCTCGATCGGGAAACGCATCTGCACTTTCAAGGTTTCACCTGTAAATCTTTGAAAATGCTCTAATTTCGTTAACTTCCTGTTCAGCCCAGGCGACGACACTTCGAGCTCGTAATGGCCCGGGATCGGATCCTCGACGTCGAGCAGCGCACTGACTGCATGGCTGACTTTCTCGCAATCGTTCAAATTCACGCCGTCCGCGTGATCAATGAACAGCCGCACGACCCCGGATCGACCTGATAAGCGGGCCTCGAGGTCCGCCAGTTCGTAACCGAGGCGCTCCACGGTCGGCTCGATCAATGCTTTCAGTGCCTCACTGTCCATCGCTGAACTGTATAACTCTCTGTTTCAAAACAAAAAATGGGCCAATGGCCCATTCCTTCACGGCGCCTGTCCTTGCCCTGCCGAATGCTCGGCAAATCCTGCGGGCAACAAAAAACCCCGAAGCGGGGCTTTTATCTGCCGCGGCTCGCCATTCAAAGCCTGCGGCAGCTTGGGTCCGGCAGCGCCCTGCGGCGCTCATGAGCCCCGCGCGAGCGCCTACCCTTGCGCTGGCGCGGGATTATACGGTAATGGCCCGCCGATAAGCAATGCCGCCAACGGCCGTCGAGGCGGCGATTCAAACCCGCTAGACTTGGCGCCCGTTCCCGGAATGCAGCCCTTTAGTTGATGGCGGATTTCACGATTATCGGCGGCGGCATCATCGGTGCCGCGGTCGCCTTCGAGCTGAAGCAGCGGCACCCGGATGCGGGAATTCGCATTATCGAAAAGGAAGCCCGGATTGCCAGCCACCAGACAGGCCGCAACTCCGGCGTCATACATGCCGGCATTTATTACGATCCCGGCAGCCTGAAAGCCCGCTTCTGCCGCGAGGGCGTCGACGCGACGATCCGGTTTTGCGACGCGAACGGCATTCCTTACGAGCAATGCGGCAAACTGATTGTTGCGACGAACGAACTCGAGCAACAACGGCTGCTGGCCCTTTACGATCGTGCGAATACGAACCAGCTCGACGTCGAGCTGCTCGATGAAACCCAGCTGACGGCGGCCGAGCCCAATATCATCGGCACCGGCGCGATCTTCGCGAAGACGACCGGGATCGTCAGCTACCGGGCCGTTGCCGAAGCGATGATCGAACGCTTCAAACAGGCGGGCGGGAAAGTCACGCTGGGCCAGAAAGCCATCGGTATCGACGAGGATGAGAATCGTGTGCTGGTGCGCCTCTCAAACGGCGACCTCGTCTCGACGCGCAAACTGATCGTCTGCGGTGGGCTGATGGCGGACCGCCTCGCAATCCTTCAGGGCCTCGATATCGACTTTCGCATCGTACCGTACCGGGGCGAGTACTATCGGTTGCCGGCGGACAAGAATGACATCGTTCAACACCTGATCTACCCGGTGCCCGATCCGGCACTGCCGTTCCTCGGCGTACACCTGACGCGCATGATCGATGGCAGTGTCACGGTCGGCCCAAGTGCGCTGCAGGGCTGGAAACGCGAAGGCTACGGACGCATCAATTTCAGCCTGCGTGACACGGTTGACCTGCTGTCCTACCCGGGCTTCTGGCGGGTCAGCACCCGATTCCTCGGAACCGGGCTGCGCGAAATCCGCAATGCGCTGTGGAAGCCGTCGTACCTGCAGCAGGTGCGGAAGTACTGCCCGTCGATAACGCTGTCGGACCTGCAGTCATGCCCGGCCGGCGTTCGCGCAATGGCCGTCAGCCGTGACGGACGACTGATTCACGACTTCCTGTTGGCGGAAACCGCTCGGACGCTGCACGTGTGCAATGCGCCTTCGCCAGCGGCAACATCCGCGATTCCGATTGCCCAATATATCTGCGACAAGACCGAAGGGAAGAAACCCAGCGCCGCCGCGACTGCTGCCGACGTCATCCCTGCAGGCTAGCCTGGCGCCTGCTTCATCCTATCCGCCAAGTGCAGTTTTCCGAGGGCGGGTGATTTCTTGTGCTGATGTCGTTGCATCTGCGTCAATATCCTGTCCAGCATTGCTATCGCAGCGAGAATATGCGGGCCTTTGTTAAGCATGACGCAGTCGGCGCGTTGTGACATGGCCGCATCGGTGATCTCGGCGCGGGAAGGTCGTCCCTTCTTGGTGACGAGCTCGAGCACCTGTGTTGCCCAGATAACAGGCATCCGCGCCGCTTCACACATCCAGAGCATCTCTTCCTGTATTTCAGCGAGGCGTTCCCAACCACATTCCACGGCCAGATCGCCGCGTGCAATCATGATGCCGACCGGGCGGTGGCGCATCGCAGCCAACAGCAGCCTTGGCAGGTTTTCAAAGCCTTTAACGGTCTCTACCTTGACAATGACGCCGAGCTCTTGTGATGCCGACGTGCCGAGTTCGTCCACCAGCGCGTGTATGTCTTCAGGGTCATTGACGAACGACAGGCTCACGACGTCAGCGTGCCTCGAAATGAAGCCCAGATTCCTGCGATCCGTGTCCGTCAAGCCGGGAAGACGCAAATCGCAGTTCGGAAGGTTGATGCCCTTGTTCGAGCGGAGCCGGCTTCCGTGGCTCTTGGCATGGGTGACCGTCACAGACAGCTCGGTTTCGGATGCACGATCTACTATGCCTTCGATTTTGCCGTCATTAAGATGGATCGAGTCGCCCGCTTTGACCGCTTCGAAAAGCTCGGTCGGCCTGCACGAGATGTGTGCCGGCTCGACAATCGCGCCATCGGCATCGACTTTCGCCGGCTCACCCGGTTTCATATCACGATGCAGAATTAGCGTATCGCCGATCTTCAGCACAATCGGCTCCTCCTTGGGGCGAAGGTTGCCGATGCGAAATTTGATCTTTTCTCCGGTTTCACGACGGTGAAGTCTGAACTTAGTGCCTGTTGCAATGTACGTAGTCTTGTAGCACTCAAGCCGTAATCCGCAATCATCCTTCGCGACGACGACCAGTTTTCGTTTCTTGCCTCGCGTGTCGTGCAGACGAATGACATCGTCGATCGCCGCGAAGTCGATGCACTCACTGGGTACCGGAATTGCCGAACTCTTCCGTAACAGCGGCTTGCCATCGTCTGCGACGAAACGCACGTGGCGCGGGGCAATAACCCGTCCCAGGGAATCCCGCTTAGGCTGCAAGCGTTTCACACCCGGGCCAGGACGCAACATACCTGTTCTGATTTTCGGTCCGGCAAGATCCATTACGATCTTGCAACCGTGCCCCAGTTCCTTGCTGGCTCGACGAACGTTTTGCGCCATGCGCCGCCACGACTCCTCGTCATCGTGGGCACAGTTGATTCGAGCCAGGTCCATACCGGACTTGATCATGTCACGCACCAACTCGTAGTCTTCCCCGGCCTCCGCAGCAAGCGTGACCATAATCGCGACATCTCGGTCACGCCTGCAGCGGCCGAGGAGGTCTTCGCGATGGTCATCGAGCTCTTGTTCGCTTTTCTCGATACTGCGGTAATGCCGGCGACTACCCAGCTCCCGCTCTGCCGACAGCAGCTGAAGTGCTTCCTGGACGTTGCTGATGGAGGCTCTGACGTCCCTCTCTGCCCTGCCGAGTGACGACAGCCCCAGGCGAGAAAGCTCTCTCTGCAAATCTCGCAGATCAACCTGGCGCAATGCGATGTAAGCGATGAGGTTTCGAGCGCTGTCGCAGTATGCGGGGCAAACACGCGCCAACTCGTCTGCGAATCCACCCTCCAAAGACGCCGCCAGGTCTACAATCTGGTCCAGGCGACCGCTCATCGCCGCAAAATCGATTTCGCTCTCCACAATTAGCCTATTTCCCAGTCGATCGACCCCTGCAGGGATTCGTCAATCCTCGTTTCGAACAGATTCTCTAGCTGATCGCGGGTCATACGATGCGGCCGGCGAAAAATGTACATTACGCGCTGTGTCCGGGGCCTTTTCTTCTCCTTCATGATCTGGCAGCCGCTTTCTTCAAGCACCTCACGATAGGCGCGAGCGGCATCAACAAATCGCTCCGGGGAAAGCGCTTTTATATCCATTCGATAGACTACACGCGTGTCAAATATAGAGAGCAGTACAAAAGCGAATACCGTCGCGAGTACCGCGACATGCGGCAAATTCAAGCCGCAACACAGGCCCACCAGCGTCACGTAGATCAATTGGCCGGTGAGGTGTGCGGAACGCATGATAGTGCGGAATCGAATCAGCCCACCAATGCCAAACAATACGAAACCCGCCAACAGCCCGTATTTGCCTACGATGATGCCGACCAGTGCGCCAATAACCGCATACGTGGCGAAGACGCTCGGCGTCGCGATATCGTCACGTTCTTTTACGTCCTTCCGGTAGTTTGGATGGAACGCAATCGCGGTGGCGAGAATTGCAGCGAGAAGCAGCATCCAGAACGATTCGGCCAGGAAGGCCAGGTCACTGAAGCCCTGCCACCCCTCGCCGAGAGGTTCAGTTTGCCGTACCAGAATATCGGAAAACTGCTGCGACCAGGCCTTTGGGGCCGACAGCACTAAGCCGTAAAAAAGCAGTGCATAACGAATATTGCCTACCTCCATAAACCATTGTTGAAACCTGGAGGTTTATCGTCAATGCGGGTAATTACGTAGCACGATGATCCGTTGGCAAGCCGTGACACCAGGATCCGCATACCCTGTGGTATCGTCCAACGATAACAATGTAAACCGGGAAATTGCCACGATGTCCAGAATAACTTGCTTTTTCCTGCTCCTGTTTGTCACGCACGGCATCCACGCCGAAACCCTTGTGGTTACTGCCGACCGGATGTTC
The DNA here is from genome assembly GCA_041609735.1 of Woeseiaceae bacterium. Taxonomy (GTDB): domain Bacteria; phylum Pseudomonadota; class Gammaproteobacteria; order Steroidobacterales; family Woeseiaceae; genus UBA1847. The sequence continues at coordinate 10,231 of JBFIQH010000066.1, forward strand.
GATGCCGCAACCGGGACGATTTCGGGTCCTGCGCGTGTTCTGGTTACTGACGGCTTCATCGCGTCGGAAAATCCCGATGAGATCCCTGTCGAGGCGACGCTGATCGAACTCGGTGACCGGACGCTGATGCCGGGCTTGCTCGACATGCACACGCACCTGACAGGCAACTACTTCACCGGCGATCACTGGGTCACGATGGGTGTTTACGAAACGGCGCCGGACTGGGCCATCCTGGGAACAAAGTTCGCCCGCGACACCATTGAAGCGGGGTTTACGACCGTCCGGGATGCAGGTGCGCTGCCCGGCTTCCCCGACGTGGCGCTAATGAAGGCCATCGCGCGCGGCGGAGGCGCATGTCCTGAAAATGGCTACTGTTTACGCGGCTGATCTCCTCGGTGTCGACGACCGTGGCGTCATCGCCGAGGGCAAGCGTGCCGACCTTGTCGCAGTGCCCGGGAATCCGCTGGTGGACATCCGCGTCATGGAAGACGTTCGTTTCGTCATGAAGCAAGGTATCGTCTACGTGCAGGAGTAGAGGTGCCCGCTCCTCCTCGGCACCGGCATCCGCGATCTTGCGCAAGTCTCTGCGGGGTGGCTGACATTATTGGCGCCGGAAACTTCAGTCGGCTTATACTCGGTCATTACCAAGAAGAAGCACACATGATCGCCAGTGGGACCCTTGTATCGGGAACCTCGCCGCAAGAACCCGGATAGAATTAGCAATGTTTCGCAAACACGAGATGATCCCGAGTACGCACATGGGGCGACCCGTGCACCTGTGGCGCTACGGACACTTTGGCCCGCCGGTGATTGCGTTTCCAAGCGCTTCCGGCATGGCGCACGAGTGGGAAAGTCACGGCATGATCGACACACTGTCCGACTGGCTGCAACATGGGCGCATGAAGCTTTATACCGTCGAAAGCAACGTGTCCGCTGTCTGGACGCGCAAGGAGCAGCATCCGGAGCAACGCATCAAGCATCACCTGCCGTACGAGCGCTTCGTCATGGACGAACTCGTGCCGTTCATACGCAGTGATTGCCAGAATGACGACATGCCGATTGCCGTGACGGGCACCAGTCTCGGCGCGCTGTACGCGGCCAACTTCGCCCTCAAGTTTCCGACGATATTTCGCTACGCGCTTTGCATGAGCGGCCGCTACGACGCGACCTGGCTGACCGATGGTTTCGTCAATGACGATGTCTACTTCAACAGCCCGATATCCTACGTGCCAGGCATCGAAGGCAAGTACCTCGAATCAATTCGCGAGCATACGCATCTCGCCATCGTATGCGGCCGTGGGAAATGGGAAGACGGCAACATCGAGGACGCGCGACATTTCGCCAGTCTGCTGCGCGAAAAGGGAATCAGTCACCAGCTGGATTTATGGGGACACGATGTCTCGCACCAGTGGCCCTGGTGGGCGCGACAGGCGCGGCACCACCTCGCAGGCTATTTGCATACTGCTAACTGAACCGGCAGCCTCGATTGAACTCCGCCTAGCCGACCTGCGCCAGGTTCCACCGCCCGGTGGACTCGGTCGATTGGTCTTCGCCATTCAGCAATGCGTCGATCAATCCCTCAAGGTTGATGTGCGCGTCGGGCTGGTATCGCAGCGAATACGCGGTGACCTCGAGCTCGTACGTCGCGTCCGCACTCTGATTACGCTTGTCGAGCAAGTCCATGATGCGTTGCCGCGCGTCGGCGACGCAGTCTTCATCGGCGCCGGTTATCAGCATCAGGAACTCGTCATCGGAGGATCGGCCAATCACGTCCGAGCTGCGGATATTTGTCATCAATAGTTCGGCCAGCTCGACCACCGCACGATCTGCACCAGCATCGCCGGTCGCGCGGCGAATCAATGTCAAGTTCGGTAGTGTGAACTGCACAAGTGTAATGGGCAGGTTATTGCGCTCGCACACTCCCAGCAGATGACGGCCGATCTCGATGAAACCGTCGCGGTTCGATATGCCGGTCACCGTGTCGCAGTTGACTATCTCGGCCACCGCAAATTCTTCCTCGACCATCTGGCCAAGTTCTTTCAGCAGCTGCAGATCCTCATCCGACATTTCCCTCGTCGTGTCATCAATAAGGCACAAGGTGCCGACATTCTGCCCGTTCGGCGCAGCCAGCGGGCATCCTGCGTAAAAACGAATGCCGGGGTAGGCCTGCACGAGAGGGTTGTCGCTGAAGCGCTCGTCGATATGCGTGTCCCTTACGACGAGAACCTCTCTGCCGAGGATCGCGTGCCCGCAAAATGAAATGTCCCGCGGCGTTTCGAGTACGTCAAGCCCCTGGGATGACTTGAACCACTGTCGATCGGTATCGACCAGGGTGACAAGCGCAAACTTGACACCAAACAGGCGTTTCGCCAATCGGGTAACGCGATCAAAGCGTTCTTCCGGGCGGGTATCCAGAATCTTCAGGTTCCGCAGAGTCTCGAGCCGCACGGACTCGTCTCTGGGTATTTCCGGCTTGATCACAGTGACTACGTCCAAAATGTACCTGGATACTTGATCTATCGGCCGCAACAGCAGGATCTTTAGGGCCTTGGTCACAGCCTTCAGTGAAAAATAGACTCATTTGATTTCCGCTCCACGGCGCGGACCAGCGGTGAGTCCGCGAATGCGATGGTTCGACGACGCTGCTAAGGCCTGACTACCCGAACCACAGGAATATGGGCCTGTCCGTTCACCGGGAAGGGCTGAAGCCGCAATCGGACTTCAACCGCCGCGACACTGTCACAAACGTCGTTTATGCGTTTGCCAAAGAAACTGTTCTCGCGGTACTTCCGTTCGACAATTTTCCCGCCGATCCGGAAATGCATTTTCAGCGACGTCAGCCCGGTGCTCTTCGAGCAGGCTTCAGATTGCAAGCGCCATCCCGGCACCCCAAACGAGCAACACGACACCGGTGGCATAACCAAGCCAGTGGCCAGCGGGAACGGTCTTTTCGAACAGCACAAACAGCGCCAGGCCCGCGATCCAGTAGAGGTTCATCACACCGCCGACAAACAGGAGCCCCATTAGGAACCAGCAACAGCCGACGCAGAAAACGCCGTGCACGAAGCCCATACGAAGCGCCCCACGGGCACCCGGCTGCCAATGCGCGCTAAGGAATGCAAGCGGCGATCGGCAGTGGCGCAAACAAGCGCGTTTGAGGGGCGTTAGCTGGTAAACGCCCGCCGCGATAAGAATACCCGCGCTCATCATGACGCTGGTCGAAACGAGTGACGATGCAAGCAGGCCCTTTCTCTCGAGCGCCCACTGAGCCAATGTTGCGACCAGGCTGAACGCGGCCCATATGGCGAGGTAACCCAGCACAAAAATGCTCGTAGCAATACGCGCACGACCAGTTTCGAGCTGCTTATGGTTGGCCCGTGCAAACACCAGGATCATCGGCGTGGCACTGGGCAGCATCATCGCCACCATCATGATCCACCACATAAAAAACATCAGGACCGCGTAACCGGGCGTCCAGACGGCCGGCATCATCATCGACATCCCCGCACCGAACCACAGGTATGCCCACGCCAGACCAACGACAATGAGCAGCGCGCAAACGACGATCAGTCGATCACGCGTCAAGCCACGCCGTGAGCCTGGATCTTTCGCGAACCAGACCATCCTGATTGAAGTGATGAACGCAGAAATGAACCCACGAATCCTCGTAGGCCATGTCCATGTCGCCGGTTACCGTGGTGGAGCCCTGAGCTATCTCCGCGTAAGTAAATTCGAAGCTGCCGCTTGGGCGCGCGAAAGCAATGTGAAATGGCTCGCCATTGAACTCATTGATTAACGGTCTGCCGTTGCTCGTCATTACACCCGGAATGTCAACGCTTGCGGTTCTCGCTTCGAAGTCCGCCTCCAGCTCGATCGGCAGGAACAAGGTGTCGCAGAAATCCGTGCACGTGGAGG
>JBFIQH010000067.1:0-14022 GCA_041609735.1 Woeseiaceae bacterium
GCAGGGCGATACGATACTCGGCTACGCGTCCAGCTCGAATTTCAAGCCGAGGAAAGCCTACGACGTGTCCGTCGAAACGACGATCTACCTCGATCCGTCTTCGACCGGGATCGGCATCGGGTCCGAGCTTTACGGCGGGTTGATGAAAATCCTCGTCGCAGATACCCGGCTGCACCGCGCCTACGGCGGCATCGCGTTACCGAACGATGCGTCGGTCGCGCTGCACGAAAAGTTGGGTTTCGAGCTTGTCGGGACCTACCGTGAAGTCGGCCGCAAGTTCGGTCGCTACTGGGACGTCGCCTGGTTTGAAAAGGACCTGTCCGGTTCGTCGTGAGCAGCGTCGAACGATGCGCACATCGCCGCCTCGGGCCTCGGGATCGTTTGCACGACGTCGCCCAGTTCCAGCGTTTCGAAGTCCGGTGCGACGAACACCGGCCAGTCCGGCGTTGACGCGCCATTAGGATCACCGGTTGTTGCGAAGCGTATCCAGTAGTCCATCATTACGCGGGTCAGTGCGCGATCGACATCGGACACCGGCATGCCGATGTAGTTCGTGCCAAAGACATAGGTGTACTCGGCGCCGTGAAACGCACCGACACGTTTCCCGGCTTCACCGTCGCGCACCCGCGTGAAGTGGTAGCTCCACGCATCACCGCCGCGCTGGTTCCATCGATTCGCCGTTAACTGCGAGGGGCACAGCATGTCATCGGCAGTTAGCAGGCGGTCCAGCGCTTTGCGCTCATCAGACTCATTCGCAACCGCACGCATCGCGATATCGGCATCGATGTATTTGAGTTGATTGGCACTGTTACGGACGTCGTCCTTGGTCGCGTCCTGGTTCACGGTTTCAAGCCATTCGTCGGCGTTCGTGCCGATGATGATCGGCACGCCGGTAGCCAGTCCTTCGCAAATACTGTCCCAGGTCGACCTGACAATCAGCTGCCCATCCACGGCCGGCGAGTGATAATGATCCGAGAAATGCTCGTCGTAGACGTCGAGCAATCGCTCGGCCGTAACGTCCCTCAAGGCATCGATCGAATTGGCAATTCCAAGCACAGCTGCGAGGCTTGCGCCACGCCGCTGTTCACCGTCCAGCGTCGGCTGCGATAGTCCGAAGCCCGACGTGCTGTGCAGTGCTGCGCGGTCTATGAGGCCGGTCGCCGGCGCTGCGAACAGCAGCGCGAGGATATCCTCCGCGCCGGCGGACTCTCCGAATACCATCACCCGATCCGGGTCGCCGCCGAATGCTGCGATGTTGTTTGCGACCCATTGCAGCGCCGCAACCTGGTCCCACAGCCCGAAGTTCGCGACGGCTTCGCCGTCGAGGTCCGGGTGCGACAAAAAACCGAAAACCCCGAGCCGGTAGGCGATCGTCACTACGACGACACCCTGCGTCGCCAGGTGCTGCCCGTGATAGGGAATCTCGTACGACCAGCCCGAGTTGTTCGAGCCGCCATGCACGTAAACCATGACCGGTAGCGGGCTTGCGGGTCTCGTGTCGGGTGTCCAGACGTTCAGGTACAGGCAGTCCTCGTCGACAACGAGCGGTGCGTATGAATCCCTGGATGCACCGAAGATCTCGGCATAGTCGCGATACCACTCGAGGATGCGCGGTGTTTGCATGCACGCCGGGGCGAATGACTGTACGTCTCGCTGGCGCCGTTTGTGCGCGAGCGCTTGCGGCGCGGCCCAGCGCAATTGACCGACGGGAGGCGCGGCATAAGGGATGCCGAGAAACGCCATGACGCCGGTTTCCGGATCAACGTAACCGCGCAATGTTTCACCGTTTGCGCGCGCTTCGGGGTCTGCAGAACAACCCATGAGCAGGGCGCTGGCGCTAAGAAAAACAGCCAGCGTAACGTGTCTCATGGTGCGCCGATGTCTGCACGCAAAGTCTTCACCAGCGAGACCGACATCAGGATGCCGATAAACAGGATCGGTAGTGACACGATCAACAGCGTGACCTGAATCGACCGCAGATTGCCGTCGATATACAGCAGGACGATCGGCAGCAGGCCCAGCGCGAACGCCCAGAAGATGCGATGCCAGCGATCCGGGTCCTCGCCGGCGGAGAGGTTTTTCGTTGCGCTGGAGGCGAGCGTGTACGACGCGGAGTCGTAGGTCGTTGCCGAAAATATGATGGAGACGAGTGCGAATACCGCGATTACGCCGCCGGCAAGCGGCAGGCTTTGAAGCGTCGCAACGATGGCAGCATTCCCGTCGACGCGATGCATGATGTCGATGAAATCGAGCGCGCCGGTCAGCTGCAGGAACAACGCGTAGTTGCCGAGAATCATGTAGTACATCCAGCCGCCGAGCGAACCGAATATGAGCATGCCGAGAATGACCTGGCGGATCGTCCGGCCGCGGGAGATTCGCGCGACAAACAGGCCAACGTAGGGCGCGAACGCGACCCACCATGCCCAGTAAAAAATCGTCCACGACTCGACGAAGCCGGAGTCCGTGAACGGGTCGGTCCAGAAACTCATGCGCACGAAGTTGGACAGCATCAGCCCGACGCCGTTGACGCTGGTCTGCAGCAGAAACACGGTGGGGCCGGTGACGAGCACGAACAGCAGCAGCCCGTAGGCCAGCAACAGGTTGATATCACTCAGGTTCTTGATGCCTTTCTTCAGCCCGAGCCAGACGCTGACGGCGAATACGCCGACGCAGAACAGGATGACGCCGAGCTGCAGCGCGAACCCGGGCTCGATATCGAGGAGCCAGGCAATGCAGGCAGCAATCATCGGTGCGGAGAATCCGAGGCTCGTGCCGGCGCCGCCGATCAGCGCGATCATGAACAGGAAGTCGATGAATCGCGCGCGCAGGCCTTCCTCGTGGCCTTCGAGGAACCAGTGGCACGAAACGCTGAAACGCATGACGTTGAGACGCTTGCGATAGTAAGGGACAGCGATCGCGACGGCCGGCAGGCAATAGAATGCCCACGCGGTAAAGCTCCAGTGAAACAGCCCGTACGTCGACGCCCACTCCGCGGCTTCGACGCTGCGCGGCGCAACGCCGAACGGCGGCGCGTCGTAGTACCAGGCCCACTCGGTGACGCACCAGTACATCAGGCCTGCGCCGACACCGGCGCAAAACAGCATTGCAACCCAGCTGACGTTGCTGAACTCGGGACGCTCGGCGTCTTCGCCGAGCCTGATCTCGCCGTAGCGGCTGAAACCCAGCCAGACGAGGAATGAGATGACGGCAAGGCTCGCCAGCAGGTAGAGAATGCCGAATTTGTCGGCGATCCAGGCATAGACGGATTCGAGGTATTGGCCTGCCGTGTCGGGCGACAACGCCAGCGGAATGCAGACGAGCAGGATGATGCCGGCGCAGGCGCCGAAGCTGAGCCAGTCCGTCCTGTGCTGCTGCATGCGTTACCCCGGGCCGTCAATCGATGGTTAGGATGACGGCGCCGCGAATGGCGCCCTTTTCGACGATCTCGTTCGCCGTCACGATCTTGTCGAGCGGCATCGCGTGCGCAATGCGGTGATGCAACGCATCGTTTTGCAATGCGTTTTCGATGTCGGCAATGGCCTCGCGCTTCGCCTCGTCCGGCATTGCGTAGACGATGATCATGCGAATCGTCAGGTCTTTGTACATCATTTTGAAGAACGGCAGCTTAGGCTCCGGTTCCTGTACCGATGCATAGGTCGCAATGACGCCGCCGATGCGCAGCACATCCACGCTGACCGGCAGGTTTGCGCCGAACTCGACGTCGACAACCCGGTCGACCAGGTGTCCGCCGTTGGCGTCGAGAATATCGGCTGCAAAGCTCTTGCTCCTGTGATTGACGACCTCGGCAGCGCCGGCATCGCGGCAGGCCCGCTCGTCGTCCGCATTGCTGGCCGTCGCGATGACGTTCGCGCCCGCCCGGCTGGCCCACTGGACCGCGTAGTAGCCGACACGCCCGGCGCCGCCGGTGACGACGATGGTCTGGCCGTCAACGCGGCCATCGGCGAACACGGCGCGATGTGCCGTCATGACCGGAATACCGAGACACGCACCAACATCGAACCCTGCGTTGTCAGGAAGTGCCGGCGCGAGAGCATCGGGAACCGCGACATACTCGGCCGCGGTGCCGAAGCGCCGACCGTACTGCGCCTGGTAAACCCAGACCCGGTCGCCGACTCGCGACGCGTCGACGCCGTCGCCAACCGACTCGACGACACCGGCACCATCGCTGTTCGGGATGACGTAACCGTCGTCGAGCAAATTCGGAAACGAGCCGGCGCGCTTTTTTACGTCCGACGGGTTGACGCCGCTCGCCCGCAGCCGCACCAGGACCTCGCCGTGCGCAGGCCGGGGTGTCTCACGGTCACCGCGCTTCAGTACGTCGCGTGCAGATCCGAACTTCTCAAACCACGCTGCATGCATATCGTGCGCCCCTCTCGTTGTTCTTTATTCACTGTGAGTTTGACAGGCCCTCGGTGTGCCCGTCGACGGCTATCGCCTGGCCCGACACCCGCTTCGCATCGGCGGAAGCAAGGAACAAGGCCATCGCTGCGATGTCTTCACAGGAGATGAATGTCCGCATCGATGTCTGGCGCAGGTAAATATTGCGCGTGTCCTCCGGGCTGGTGCCTCGGGCTTTCGCGTCGCGCTCGATGACGGCATCGATACGCTCACCCTCGACACTGCCCGGGCAGATCGCGTTAACCCGGATGCCTTCCGGGCCCAGTTCCATCGCCCAGGTCTTGGTCAGGCCGATCATGCCCCACTTGCTGGCCGCGTAGGGAGAACGAAGCGGATAGCCGAACAATGCGGCGGTCGAGGCGATGTTGATGATGACACCGGCCGCCGACTTGCGAAGCATCGGCACCGCGCGCCGCGTCATGTAAAAAGTCCCGCTGAGATCAACGGCAATGCAACGATCCCAGTCGGCATCGGCAACGTCTTCCACGGCCGCGGTAGGTCCGGCGATGCCGGCGTTGTTGATCAGTACATCCAGGCGATCGTGCCGCTGTGCGAGGTCCGCGTAAACGCGGTCGGCGTCGCTCGCCGAAGCGACGTCGGCAACGGTCGCGGTTATCGTTGGAGTCTCGACGACAAGGGCATCGATCGCGCTTGCCGAGCTGTCGCAAACGTGGACCGCGTCGCCGGCGGCTGCAAACGTCTGCGCGATCCGGCGGCCGATCCCGTCAGCTCCGCCGGTGACAAGAACGACCCGTTCGCGCGGCTGGCTCATGCGGAATGGCTCCGGTAAGGTTGCACTCGTTGTGACCTCAGATTCGAATCAACAGGTCCTGCGCCTTCGTAAGAAACACGCGCCAGGACGACACGCACCGCCGGATGCCGCAGACGGCGAGCACCTTGCACGTGCACAAAGTGTCCGTAACGCTATCACTGCAGCCGCGATCGTGACAATCCTGTTCGCAATCGGGTGGGCCATGGTATCGACCTGGCTGCTGAAAGTATTCCCGTGGGCAACGCTGCTGCTCGGCCTCATAATCGGCGTTGCGGTGCAGCGGGCCGGGCGCGGCATCGATTGGCGCTTTCCCGTCATCGCAGCGCTGGCGGCATTCATCGGCGCCATCGTCGCCAACGTCGTTGTCGGGGCCGCCTATGCAGCGATCGAACTCGGCACGAGCACGCTGAACGTGTTGCGCAATGTAACGCTGTATACCTGGCCCGTGTTCTTCGACGAGGTAATGACCGCGGCGGATTTCGTCTATGCTTTATTCAGCGCCGGCATCGCCGCCTTCTTTGCGAACCGGCGGCTGACGCGGCGGCAGTACCACGCGTTTCGCCTTTGGCAGGAGCAGGACAAACGTGACTAGACCAGTGATGTACGGGGACTCGATATCCGGGAACTGCTACAAGCTGCAGCTCGTTGCGGCCCAGACGGGGTTCGAACACGACTGGAAAGAGGTCAATATCATGGCCGGCCAGACACGGACGCCGGAGTTCCTCGCAATGAACCCCAACGGCAAGGTGCCGCTGCTCGATCTTGGCGACGGTCGCCACCTGCCGGAGTCAAACGCGATACTCGCCTTCATCGCCGACGGCACGCCGCTCGCCGGTAGCGATCGTTTCGAACGCGCCTCAATCCTCTCGTGGATGTTTTTCGAGCAATACAGCCATGAACCGTTCATCGCGACGAGCCGCTTCATCGTCAAGTACCTCGGTAATCCCGCGGACAAGCAGAAAAGCCTGGATTCAAAAAAAGCGGGCGGATACCGCGCGCTCGACGTCATGGAACAACACCTGAAGCGCCACGATTTCTTCGCCAACGGCAGCTACAGCATCGCCGACATCGCGCTGTTCGCCTACACGCACGTCGCGCACGAAGGTGGTTTCGATATTTCGGAATATCGTGCGATCAACGCGTGGATCGACCGCGTCCGTGAGACCGACAATTTTGTCGTAATGAAAGCCTGACGTCAGATCGGCATCATGTAGCCGTTTTTCGCCTCGATCGCCCGGCCGGTGAAGGACGCGAGGTGGCGCGAGACGAGCGATTCCATATCTTTGATGGCGCTGACGATTCCCAGATAGTAGTTCGGCTGGCGCCGCAGCAGCGACCAGTTGCCGGTCGAGATGATCCTGACGAGGTGCTTGATGTTTGCGGTTATGGCTTCGATGTACGGGTTGTGGCCGTCGTACAGGACTTCGACATAGCGGTAGGCTCGATTGAACTTGCGATTCAGGCGATCCCGCATGACCTCCTGGTAGAACTTCGGCGTTTTCTCCAGCAGGTCCTGGCCGGATTTGTAGCGCACGATGTATTCGCCGGGTTTCGCGTTTTCGACGGCAACACCACCGACGACGAACTCCTTGTAAAGGCGATCGCGGCATTTCTCGAGGTAGCAGCGGTCAGCCATCTGCGCGATCAGGTCGGCGGTGCCGATCAGGTGGCCACAGATGATGTCCCGCGGGTCGTCGAGCTCGATGGTGTCGAGGTTCAGCTCGTAGCCGGTGAAATGCACGATCATGCTGGCGACACCTACGTCGCGTGACAGCCCGAGTTCGGGCATGTAGCGGCGCAGGAAATCGGCGCTGCGCGAAACGTGGTAAAGCGTAAATTCGGCGCCGTTCGAGAACTCCTGGTCACGTTCCTTGTGGCGTATGTAACCGGAGTCGTGAAACAGTGAAACGATGATCGCCATCAGTGCGCGCTGCGCGCCGAGGCGGTCGGCTGGTTCGGCGCTGCGCTCGTAGCCGACGAACAGCCGCGCGAGCGCCAGCGTCATGTCGAGCGTGTGCTGCATGTCGTGGTAGGTCGTGTCGCAGCCGAGATAGCCGGGGAAGCGGCCGGTGAAAAGCCGCTCGAAATCGTAGAACGCAAGCCACAGCTTGTCGAAGGAGGCGCCCGGGAATTCCTCGCTGAAAAGCGCGTGCACGGCGTTGCGCACGGCCACAGGATTCGAGACCTGAACCGTGTTGGTCACGTCAAAATCGTTGCGGCGATCCTGGGAAATATTGGTCGCATGCGCGCGCATGGAAACCAATGATACCGGCTGTACAAAAAAAGACGCCAGGAAATTCGACCTTTATGTCACCTGTCGGGATTCTTGTCAGTTGTCGAATTCGGCGACGACGGGCGCATGGTCGGATGGGCGTTCCCACGCCCGCGGTTCCTTGTCGATGTAGCTGGCCCTGCAGGCCTTCGTCATCGCGTCGCTGGTCAGGATCAGGTCGATGCGCAGCCCCGCGTTGCGCTGGAATCCGGCACGGCGATAGTCCCACCAGCTGTAGTCCTTCTCCGGCTGGTCGAATTGCCGGTAAACGTCCGTAAGTCCGAGGTCGAGAAGCTTGCCGAGCGCTCTGCGCTCTGCAGGGCTGCACAGAATCGCGTCGCCCCACTTCTCGGGGTCATAGACGTCTTCGTCCTTGGGGGCAATATTGAAATCGCCGAGAACAACGAGCCTGCCGTGCGCCGCGAGCTCCTGCTTCAGGAAGCCGCGCAACGCATCCAGCCATCTGAGCTTGTAGTCGTACTTGTCGGAGCCGACCTCGGACCCGTTTGGCACGTACAGGTTGACGACGCGGATGCCGTCAATGGTGCACGCAAGGATGCGTCGCTGCGGATCCTCGAAGGCGGGAAAGTCGGTAACGGGATCGACCGGCTCGTCGCGGGCGAGCACCGCGACGCCGTTGTAGGTTTTTTGACCGCTGGCGATCGACCGGTAGCCGGCCTCAGTCAGTTCGTCGGCGGGAAATGCATCCGTCGTTTGCTTGATTTCCTGCAGCACGAGCACATCCGGCCCGTGTGCCGAGAGCCACTCCATGACATGCGGCAGGCGCACCTTGAGTGAGTTGACGTTCCACGTCGCAATTTTCATTCGTCGGAAATGCCGTGCATCCGAAGCAGCGCATCGATTGTCGGCTTGCGGCCACGAAACGCGACGTAGGCTTCCATGAAGTCAACGCTGCCGCCGATCTCGAGAATCTCGTGGCGGAATCGATCCGCCGTGTCGCGATCGAAAATACCGGCTTCCTCGAACGCCGCGAAAGCATCCGCCGCGAGCACCTCGGCCCATTTGTAGCTGTAGTAGCCCGCCGCGTACCCACCTGCGAAAACGTGCGCAAACGCGTGTGGCACCCGATTGTATTCCGGGTGCCGGATCAGGCTGACCTGCTCACGAACCTCGTTGAGCAGCCGAACCGGGTCCAGCGGCCGCTTGGGATCGTATTCGCTGTGCATGCGAAAATCGAACAGCGCGAACTCCAGCTGACGCAGCATCGCCAGCGCGGCACCGAGATGGCGGCTGTCATCGAGCTTGTCGAACAGGTCGCGCGGCAACTGCTCGCCCGTTTTCGCGTGCCGCGAACAGCGCTTTAGAACTTCGTAGTTCCACGCGAAGTTCTCCATAAACTGGCTCGGCAGCTCGACAGCATCCCAGGGCACGCCGTTAATGCCGGAAATACTCGGAATGTCGATGCGCGTCAACAGGTGATGCAGCATGTGCCCGAATTCGTGAAACAGCGTCACGACATCCTCATGGGCCAGCAGTGATTCGCGGTCACCCTCCGGCGGTGAGAAATTACAGACGAGGTAGCCAACCGGAAGCGTCGGCTTGCCGTTCAGGTTCTTGCGGTTGATGCAGTCGTCTATCCAGGCGCCGGAGCGCTTGCCGCCACGCGCATACATATCTGCATAAAAGCCGCCAATCAGCTGGCCGTCCGGGTCGTGGATCTCGAAATAGTGCGCATCGTCGTGCCAGGTTTCGACATCCGTGTTTTCGTCGAAGGTTACGCCGTACAGGCGTCCGGCAACATCGAACAGCCCGTCGATGACGGTCCGTGCCGGGAAGTACTGACGCAGCGCCTCGTTCGAAATCGAGTATCGGTCCTGCTTCAGCTTCTCGAGGTAGTAAGTCAGGTCCCACGGCTCAATGGCCATACCGGCGAATGCCTGCGCAGCGGCAAGTTCGCGTTTCGCTGCCGGCAGCGTGCGGTCGGCGAGCTCGTGCAGAAAGCTCAGTACTTCGTCGGTCGACTTCGCCATCTTCGTCGCGAGCGAGTAGTCGGCGTAAGTATCGAAGCCGACCAGTTGAGCCGCCTCGTGCCGTAACGCGAGTATCTTCTGGATATTTTCGCTGTTGTCCCAGCCCGGATCGGCGCCCTGATCGGAGCCTCGGGTCGACCAGGCGTGGTAGAAGTTCTCGCGCAGCCCGCGATTGTCGGCATGCTTCATGACTGCGCCGAAAGTCGGAATGTCGAGTGTCAGTACCCAGGCGTCACCGTCTTGTGCATAGCCGCGCCGCTCGGCTTCGGCTTTCGCCCTCGCCTTCAGCGTTTCGGGCAGACCGGAAAGTTCGGCCTCGTCTTCAATCGTCAGTACCCAAGCGTCAGAGGCATCCTGCACGTTGTGGTCAAAATTGGCCTGGGTCGCGGCAAGTTCACTCATGATCTCGCGAAACCGCGTCTTTCTGTCGTCGTCGAGATCGACGCCGGCGAGCCGGAAATCGCGCAGCGCATGCTCGACGGCGCTGTGTTGCGCCCTGTCGACGGCCGGCTCGAGCTTTTCGCTAACGCGGGCGTAGGCTCGCTGCAGCCGCGCGTTCTGTGATAATTCGGTTCCGTACTCGGTCAGTAACGGCAGGGCTTCGTTGTAGGCCGCACGCCAGTCACCGGAGCCGAGCACGGCTTGCAGGTGGCTGACCGGCGACCAGACCCGCGACAACTCGTGGTCCATGTCCTCGACGGGCACGACGAGTGTGTCAAAGTCCGGCTCGTCGGAGCGGGACAACAGCTCGTCGAGACGCTGCCGGTGTTCCGCGATGATCTCTGTCAGTGCGGGAATGACATGATCGGGCGAAATCTCGGAAAAGCGCGGTAGTGACGTGGTATCGAGTAACGGGTTTGTCATCGACGATGCTGCTATCCTTTTCTGGGCGAATGTTACCACAGGATTCATGTCCTCTTCCGGGGGTGGACGCACAGAGATGGCGACGAATGCATAAAATTAAAGATGGAGAAAACCTTGAAGAAACACTTTGATGTCCTGGTGCTCGGTGGCGGCAGTGGAGGACTCGCGCATGCGCAGCGCGCCGCCGAATACGGCGCTCGTTCGGCTGTCGTCGAAAACGGCCCGCTGGGCGGCACCTGCGTCAACGTCGGCTGTGTGCCGAAAAAGGTCATGTGGTACACGGCCGATCACGCACATCACTTCGAACACGCGCGCGACTACGGTTTTGACGTTAGCGTCAATGGACACGACTGGAGCGCGCTGAAGTCACGTCGCGATGCATACATCAAGCGGCTGAACGGGATCTATGCGCGAAACCTGGACAACAAGGACGTGCCGTATCTGCCCGGTACCGGGACTTTCGTGGATGCGCATACCGTCGCCGTTGACGGCGACAATTACACCGCCGATCGCATCGTCATCGCGACCGGGGGCCGGCCGACCGTGCCGGATATTCCGGGCGCCGAACACGGCATTACGTCGGACGACTTTTTCGAACTCGAGGAGCGGCCGCAGCGCGTACTCGTATCCGGCAGCGGTTACGTTGCCGTCGAGCTGGCCGGCATCTTTCATGCTCTCGGCAGCGAGACGCAGATCGCGGTGCGCAAGGATGGCGTCGTTCGCAGTTTCGACTCGATGCTGGGTTCCGAACTGATGGCGGCGATGCGCGAATCCGGAATTTCGATTACGACCGGCGTCGTGCCCGCAAGCGTCAAGAAGAATGGCGACGGTCTGACAATGATTTCTGAAGATGGCCGCGAACTCGGTCCTGTCGATTGCCTGTTGTGGGCAGTCGGCCGCGAGCCGAATACCGACAAGCTGAATCTTTCAGCCGCGGGCGTCGAGCAGGACCGCCGCGGATTCGTGCCCACCGACAAGTTCCAGCAAACCAACGTCGAGCACATCTTCGCGCTCGGCGACGTAACGGGGCGTGCCGCGTTGACGCCGGTCGCAATCGCCGCGGGACGCCGCCTTGCCGACCGCCTCTACGGCGGTATGGAAGGCCGCCATCTCGATTACTCGTTGATACCGACGGTAATTTTCAGTCATCCGACGATGGGAACGATCGGCATGACCGAAGACGAGGCGCGCGGCAAGTTCGGTGGCGACGTCAAAGTCTACAATGCCGCGTTCACCGGCATGTTCTACGCGTTGGGTGACAAGAAACAACGCTCGTGCATGAAACTGATCACGGCGGGCAACGATGAAAAGGTCGTCGGGTGCCACGTGTTCGGCGAAGGTGCCGATGAAATGATGCAGGGGTTCGCCGTCGCAATGAAGATGGGCGCCACCAAAGCCGACTTCGACGACACGATCGCGATCCACCCGACCAGCGCGGAAGAGCTGGTGACTATGCGGTGATCTTGAGCTGTTTCAGCACCGGCTCCGTGTCGGGCCGGATACCTCGCCAGATCTTGAACGATTCTGCTGCCTGCTCGACCAGCATGCCCCAGCCCATGACGGACTGCATCGCGCCGTGGTCGCGGGCCCATACGCTGAACGGCGTGGGCTTCAGGCCGTAGGACAGGTCGTAGCAGAATGTGTTGTTCGAGATCGCCTCGACCGGGTACGGCGGCGTGTCGCCGGTCAGGCCGGCAGACGTCGCGTTGATGACCAGGTCGTAGTTTTCGCCCTGCGGTACGTTATCGAATCCGCAGGCGAACACGTTGTTCTGCGCATCATAGCGCTCGATGAGCTTGCTCGCTTTGTCGACCGTCCGGTTTGCAATGACCAGCGCGCGTGGCTGCATTTCGAGCAGCGGCCCGAGTATGCCCCTCGTCGCGCCGCCGGCGCCCAGCACGAGCACCCGGGCGCCTTCGATGTTGACGCCGAGATTCACGGCAAGGTCGCGCAACAGCCCGATGCCGTCCGTGTTGTCGCCGTACACTTCGCCTTCACGGAATGCCATCGTGTTGACGGCGCCGGCAGTGCTCGCGCGCTCGCTCAACTGGTCGCAAAGCCGGCACACCGCGCGCTTGTGCGGCACGGTTACGTTCAGTCCTTTGCCATTTGTGCGCTGGAATTGTCGGACCGCCTGATCAAGTTTTTCCGGCGCGACCTGCAGCAGCTCGTACTGGATGTTTTGTCCCGTCTGCAGAGCGAACAGGCGGTGGATGACCGGTGAACGGCTGTGCGATACCGGGTAGCCAATGACACCGTAGCGATCTATCGTGATCGTTTCGTCAACCAAACGTCAGAACTCCGATCATCATGCGGATTCCACGCGCGGTATCCACTGCTGGCCGAGTATACCTACTCACCGAGCCAGCGTGCGGCATCGACCGCAAAATACGTCAGGATGGCGTTGGCGCCGGCGCGCTTGATGCACATCAGCGATTCGAGCACCGTTTTCCTTTCGTCGAGCCAGCCGTTCGCTGCTGCTGCTTTCAGCATCGCGTACTCTCCACTGACCTGGTAGGCAAATGTCGGCACAGCGAAGCGATCGCGGACACGGCGCACGATGTCGAGATACGGCATTGCCGGTTTGACCATGACGAAATCGGCGCCCTCGTCGATGTCGAGTTGCACCTCGCGCAGCGCCTCGTCGCTCATGCGCGGATCGATCTGGTAGGTCGATTTGTCGCCGCCGCCGAGATTGGCCGCCGAGCCGACCGCGTCGCGAAAAGGGCCGTAGAACGACGATGCATACTTCGCCGCGTAGGCGAGTATCAGCGTGTTGATATGGCCGTCAGTTTCGAGCGCGTTACGAATTGCGCCAATGCGCCCGTCCATCATGTCCGACGGCGCGACGATATCGACGCCGGCCGCGGCATGTGACAACGCCTGCTTCACGAGCATGTCGACGGTTTCGTCGTTGAGGACATAACCCTCGCTGTCTATGATGCCGTCCTGGCCATGTGTCGTGTATGGATCCAGCGCAACGTCCGTGATGACCACGAGCTCGGGATAGCTCGCCTTGATTGCGGCGACCGCCGTCTGCACCAGCCCGTCGGGATTCATGCACTCGTCGCCGTTGACGCTCTTGCGATGCTCGTCGACGACCGGAAATAATGCGATCGCGGGGATGCCGAGGTCGGCGACGTTGCCCAGGTCGTCGAGCAGCCGGTCGACGCTCTTGCGCGAGATGCCGGGCATGGACTCGACGGCCTCGACGCGGCCTTCGCCCTCCAGCACGAACACCGGGTAGATGAAATCGGCGCTGGACAGGGCCGTCTCGGAGACGAGCCGCCGCAGGCCGGCGGTGCGCCGCCCGCGACGCAGGCGAACTTCGGGGAACTGACCGGGACCGGGTGCACTCATAGCTAATCAGAATAAGACTGATAATTTTTGATTTTCCCTGTATTTAGGTAGGGTTTCCATGCCCTGAACACCGTTTTCTCGTAAACGGGTAATAAAAATCTGGCGGAGCAGGTCATCTCGAATGAAGAGCAGTGATGCTGAACGGACGCGCCGACAGCGATTTGACGACATCGTGGCCACCCTGCACCAGGACATGTTTCGTTTCGCCGCCTGGCTCAGCCGGGACCGCGCGGTCGCCGAGGACGTCGTACAGGAATCGTTGCTCCGCGCATGGAAGTCGCTCGATGCGCTCCGCGACGATGCCGCCGCCAAACCCTGGCTGCTGACGATTGTCCGGCGCGAGA
>JBFIQH010000068.1:0-13926 GCA_041609735.1 Woeseiaceae bacterium
GCTGAGTTCGTCGATGATGTCTTTCGTCGAGTAGACGGTGCGAACGCGGCCGCCCCAGATGTCGTCGAGCTGGCGCAGGCGCGGCAGCGAACGATCGAGGATTGTTACCGCGGCGCCGAGGCCGACGGCCATGTCCGCCGCGTTCGCGCCGGCGACGCCGCCGCCGATGACGAGCACTTTGGCCGGGCGCACACCGGGCACGCCGCCGAGCAGGATGCCGCGCCCGCCATTCGCTTTTTGCAGCGCGAACGCACCGGCCTGGATCGACAGGCGGCCGGCCACTTCGGACATCGGCGTCAGCAGCGGCAGCGAACGATCGCTTGCCGTAACGGTTTCGTAGGCGATCGCCGTCGTGCCGGACTTGACCAGCGCTTCGGCCTGCGCCGGGTCTGCGGCAAGGTGCAGGTAGGTGAACAGCACCTGGCCTTCGCGCAGCAACGCGCATTCGTGCAGCTGTGGTTCCTTGACCTTGACGATCATGTCCGCGGTCGCAAACACCTCTTCGGCCTTGTCGACGACCTTGGCGCCGGCCGCCACGTAGTCAGCATTGCTCATGCCGATGCCCTCGCCGGCCTTCGATTCGACGACGACCTCGTGGCCGTCATGCACAAGCTCGCGCACACCGGCCGGCGTCATGCCGACACGAAACTCCAGCGTTTTGATTTCCTTGGGGACCCCGATCTTCATTGACTCTCTCCTCAAGAGGATAGGCTTGTTATTGGCACAGAATAGACCGGAAATACCGGTATTCGCTTGCAAAAATGATGACTCGGGGCTGTATTTGTGGCATTTTCTGTCGCCTTTAGCCGTTAATGAGCAAGATTCTGCAATGCCGACTGCCAGTGACCTCGACCGCTACGACCGCGCCATCCTGAACGCGCTGCAGGCTGACGGGCGCATCAGCAACGTGCAGCTGGCGGCTCAGGTGAACCTGTCCGAATCCGCGTGCCTGCGGCGCGTACGCGCGCTCGAGGAATCCGGCAAGATCGACCGCTATGTCGCACTGGTGAACCAGGCGGCCGCCGGGCTGCCCGGCAACGTGTTCGTGCACATCGGGCTGCATCGCGAGGAGGACAGCGAGCTCGCCGCGTTCGAGGAGGCGGTACGCAACATTCCCGAGGTCATGGAGTGTTTCCTGATGACCGGCGAGTTCGACTACCTGCTGCGTGTCGTCGTGTCCGACATGGCGGATTTCGAACGCCTGCACAAGGAATCGCTGACGCGGCTGCCCGGCGTCGCGCGCGTCAACTCCAGCGTCGCCATTCGCACCGTGCAGAAAAAGACCGAGTTGCCGTTACGCTGACGCAACGCATTGAAACATTTCCTGCGGTGGCCGGGTCCGACTAAATAGGGTACGGTAAACCGCCTCCCCCGTTACTAATTCACCAGGACTTCAATGGCCTCCAGTGCGGAATCCATGCAGCACGGTTCCCGCGAATCGACGTCCGCGTTTTACACGCGCGTGCGCGCGCTGACGCTGCAACTGTGCAATACGCTTGCACCGGAAGACACCGTCGTGCAGTCGATGCCGGACGTCAGCCCGACGAAGTGGCATCTCGCGCACGTCACGTGGTTTTTCGAACGCTTCGTGCTCAGACAACACGTTAATGGCTACACGCAGTTCAACGACGCATTCGATTTCCTGTTCAACTCCTATTACTACACGGCGGGCCAGATGCACGCGCGGCCGCGGCGCGGGCTGCTGTCTCGACCGACGCTGGACGAAGTCGTCGCGTATCGCAGGCACGTCGACGCTCGAATGCTCGAACTCATCGACGCGAAGGATGGCGACGAGGAGCTGGCGTTTCTCGTAACGTTGGGCCTGAATCACGAGCAACAGCACCAGGAGCTGTTGCTGACCGACATCAAGCACGTCATGTCGTGCAACCCTCTTAAACCGGCCGCAAACCCGGCGCTGCCTGCGCCGCCGTCCGCCGACGTGGGTCCCGTCGGTTGGA
The DNA here is from genome assembly GCA_041609735.1 of Woeseiaceae bacterium. Lineage (GTDB taxonomy): Bacteria > Pseudomonadota > Gammaproteobacteria > Steroidobacterales > Woeseiaceae > UBA1847. The sequence goes on from JBFIQH010000068.1 coordinate 1,959, forward strand.
TCGACGGCGAGACGGGCATACACAGGATTGGCGCGACCGACGCCGGCTTTTGTTTCGACAACGAAACGCCGCAACACGACGCGCTGCTGCATCCGCATGTCATCGCGAACCGCCTCGTGACGAACGGCGAGTTTCGAGAGTTCATCGACGATGGCGCCTACGACAGCGCGGCGCTGTGGTTATCCGACGGCTGGGCAACGATCAACGAACAGCGCTGGCGCCGCCCGCTCTACTGGAGCGAAGACCTGCAAAGCGAGTTCACGCTGGCAGGCGAGCGCGACATCGATCGGAATGCACCGGTCTGTCACGTCAGTTTCTACGAGGCCGACGCTTACGCGCGCTGGGCCGGCGCGCGCCTGCCGACCGAGTTCGAGTGGGAACGCGCGGCCGCTTCCCACGACGTGGACGGCAACCTGCTGGACACCGGTTACTGGCACCCGGCGGCCGGCGACGGCCCGCAATTTTTCGGCGACGTTTGGGAATGGACGTCGTCGGCGTACGCCCCCTACCCGGGCTTCAAGCCGCTCGCCGGTTCGCTCGGCGAATACAACGGCAAGTTCATGTGCAACCAGGTGACCGTTCGTGGCGGCTCGTGCGTCACGTCACGCGACCACGTGCGGGCCAGCTATCGCAGCTTTTTCTACCCCGATGCCCGTTGGCAGTTCCTCGGATTGCGGCTCGCGAAGGACGCGGGCGATTGAACGACCGCTCGCACGAACTCGCCGAGATCATCGAGGGCCTCAAGCGGCCACAGAAAATGATCTCGCCGAAGTATCTCTACGACGAGCGTGGCTCACAGCTGTTCGACGAAATTACACGGCTGCCCGAGTACTACCTGACGGACACCGAGATCAAGATCATGTTCGACAACATCGACGAGATCTCGGCGCGCGTCGGCCCGCTCGCGAGCCTGATCGAGTTCGGCAGCGGCTCGAGCCTGAAGACCCGCATCCTGCTCGAATACCTGATCCACCTCGCGGCATACGTGCCGGTGGACATTTCCGAGGATCACCTGCTGGAATCAGCGCGCAAGATTCAGTCCGAGTTCCCGCACATCGAGGTGCTGCCGGTGGTCGCGGATTTCACGCACGAGTTCGACCTGCCGATGCCGCAGATCATGCCGATCCGCAACATCGTTTATTTTCCCGGCTCAACGATCGGCAACTTCGAGCACGATGTCGCGATCGATCTCTTGCGCGTCATGTATCACGAAGCGCAGGACGATGGCGCATTGCTGATCGGCGTCGACCTGCAGAAAGACAAGTCGATCATCGAAGCCGCGTACAACGACAGCGCCGGCATTACTGCGGCGTTCAACCTGAACGTGCTGTCGCATCTCAACGAAGCCTATGGCGCGAATTTCGACATTGACGGGTACGAGCACGACGCCCGCTACGATCCCGACGAGGGTCGCGTCGCGATCCGCTTGCTCAGCCTGAAGGACCAGGCGGTGACAATCGGCGGCGAAACGATCGAAATCGAAAAAGGCGAAGGCATCCTGACCGAGTACTCACACAAATATACGATCGAGGGCTTCGCCAAAATGGCGGAGAGCGTCGGCTTCCGCGTAGCCAGGGTCTGGACGGACGAAAAGCAACTGTTCAGCGTCCAGTATTGCCTGCGGGACTAGCGCGCCGAGGTTGCTACTAGCCGCTCCGCAGGCGCTGAATCTCGCGCTGCAGCAGTTCCTGGATTTCCTCGAGCTCCGCCTGGAAGTCGCGCGACTCGTGGATCGACGCTTCGTACCATATCGCCCGGGCACGCAGCAGGAACCTCAGGGCGCTCGAATTTCTCACAGAAATCGTCCCGTTGCCTTCCACCGTTTGCATAGATGCGCCCTGTCGCGAGTGAAACCCGTCACGATACAGCTGCTGCACAATCGCGATATCGCCAGCAAGGTCCTTGAGCAGCGGATAGATATCATGGACGCCGATTTCCCGCGCAATGCGCTGCTCTTCGACAACGTCTTCAACCTTGCCGCGCATGCTCGCGAGCCGCTGCCGGAGTTCCACGCTATCCAGCCCCGCCAGCCGACCGGCCGCAATCCAGGCGTCGGTGCCGCCGAGTGACGGGTCGAGCGTCGGGTTATTGAATACGGCCCAGAAGATCGTCGTGTCATCGATCTCTGCGATCGTGGACTCGGGATGCGCCTCCAGCGCGGCAACGAGTGCGTCAGTCTCGGCGACAACCCGCTGCATGATGTCGATGGTCAACTGCACGAGCCGCAGATTCTCGTCGAGCTCGAACTCGACGATCGCAAGGTCCTCCGCTGTTTCCTCGCGCAGCTGCCGCTCCGCCCACCAGGCATCCAGCGCGAACGCGATCAGGATACTGGCAATGACTACCGCGCCTTCGAGCGCGAGCTTGGCGAGGTTGCGTCGTCCGAACAGTTCGTTGGTCAAGGCAAATCCCCGAACGTGGATTCTGCGGCCAGTTTACGTAAATTTTTCCACGGCAGCGCAGATAAATTTTCGGTTTTCGATTTGACGGGTACCGCAACTTCAAAACGGCGTCACAGGGTCTATAGTGTTGTTGGGCTACTGCTGATATCAGCGGTGGCTAATGTTGCGGTCTTGCCGCAAAACTTGGGAGACAATAATGAAGAAATTAGCTGTCATTTGTTTGATGTTGCTGCCGGTTAGCGTGCTTGCCGACCACATTGACGTCATCGAGGTGCAGTTGAACGAAGGCTGCAGCCTGCAGGAGTACGTTGCGATCAAGGACGATTTCAACTCACAGTGGGCATCGAAGTACGGATACCAGAGTGAAGTGTTCGTGGCGATTCAAAGCCACAACCTCACCTCGCTCTACTGGGTCGGTCGCTCCAAGGACGCAGCGACGTTCGGCAAGGCATGGGATCAGTGGCGAAACGACCTCAACAATCCGGATTCGCTTCCCGCCAAGCTGTGGGCCAGGTTTGTCGAGTGTTCAACGAATATAAGCCGCAGAGGTTACGACGTTTACTGATGCCGGTAACGATCCGGGGACGGGATTCTTGAACCGTCCCCGGAGCCCGGCAGTGATTGCGAAAATCGTACATCTCGGAGGGCTTTAAGGCCCAAACGTTTGATCGCGGCTGAAGCCGCTCCTACCGGGACGGCGGCACGAACTCCTTCGGGGCGGCAGAACCCGCGCCGAAGAAAAACTTCTCCATTTCCGTTTCGAGGAACTTGCGCGCTTCCGGTTCGATCGGCGTCAGCCGGTACTCGTTGATCAGCATCGTCTGGTGGCCGAGCCAGCGCTGCCAGGCTTCCTTCGACACGTTGTCGTAGATGCGCTGGCCAAGGTCGCCCGGGTACGGCGCGTAGTCGAGCCCTTCGGCTTCCTTTTTCAGAAGGACACATTCAACCATGCGTGCCATCGCGCGACTCCCGTAGTGCCTGGATCAGTTTCTGCACCGGTGCGGCGAGGCCGCCCGGCGGTGATTCGTCGAGACGATACCAGACTGCGTCGTCGCGATCCTGAACGTTGTCCGCTATCGGGCCTGAAGGCCCTGCTACAGGAATTCTGTCCGTCGCAGCGAATCTGACGACGACAGGTTTGATGTCGAGGTCGTAATGACTGAAGCTGTGGCGCAGCGTGCCCCACTGTTCGGCGGCATCGCCGGCGCTGCCGATATGTCGTTCGCACCAGCGCTCGACCGGCGTGTCGGCGTCGAGTTCCGGCAGGCTCCACAGGCCGCCCCAGATGCCGGCGGCGGGCCGGCGTTCGAGATACAGGGCGTCGCCCGACGTCGCGAGCAGCATCGTCGTCGATTTCAACGGCTTGTCTTTTTTCGGCTTGCGGCCCGGGTATGCCGTCGGCTCGCCGTCGGCCCGGGCCCGGCAGTCCGCGCTGACCGGGCACAGCGTGCAGGCCGGCTTCGACCGCGTGCACAGCGTCGCGCCGAGATCCATGATGGCCTGCGTGTAGTCGGCGACCCGCGTTTGCGGCGTCAATTCCTCGGCGACGTCCCATAGCGTGTTTGCCACGGCGGTCTTGCCCGGCCAGCCTTCGATTGCGCGGTGACGCGCCAGCACGCGCTTGACGTTGCCGTCCAGTATCGGGTGATGCTGGCCGAACGCCAGCGACAGGATCGCACCTGCCGTCGAGCGGCCGACGCCGGGCAGCGCCTGCATCGCATCGAGTGTTTCCGGGAAGCAACCGTCGTGGTCGTCGCGAACGACCTGTGCCGCCTTGTGCAGGTTGCGTGCCCTCGCGTAATAGCCGAGCCCGGACCACAGTGCGAGCACGTCGTCGACCGGCGCGTTCGCAAGCGTCATGACATCCGGGAATCGCCCGGTGAAACGCTCGTAGTACGGAATGACGGTCTGCACCTGCGTCTGCTGCAGCATGATCTCGGACAGCCACACGCGATACGGATCGTTGACCTGCCACGGCAGGTCCTTGCGGCCGTGCGTGTCGAACCAGTCGAGCAGCCGGTTCGCGAAGCTACTGGTCATAGCCGTTCACGTAGTCCTCGATACGCTGCAGCGCCTCGAGGCCGTCGTTTTTTATCTTGCTTTTGATCGCATAGGGGCCGATCAGCGGCGGTATCCAGAACTTCGGCTTCATCTGCATCTCGTACAGAATCTTTGTGCCCTCGCCGTCATCGACCAGCGTCCAGGTTTCGTCACTGATCTCGAAGTCGCTCTTGCCCGGATACGCGACGGCGCGAATCAGGTAATTTTCCTTGAGAACCACGTAGCCTTCGCGTTCGACGGTCTGGCAGAAGAACAGCACACAGCCCTTGTTTTTCATGTAGAACCCGGGGCGGCCGCTGGTATCGGGCTCGAGGTTGCGTGACGCAGTGATCAGGCTGGAGAAGCGCGTTGACAGGTTCCAGTCCGACAGCACATGGAACAGCTCCTCGCGCGGCGCACTGAGCCAGACTTCCGACGTCGTGTAATAGATCCCGTCGCGCTTCTCGAGCGTCACCGAGCGCAGCTCCGCAGCCTCCAGCGGCAGCGCGCCTGCCTGCAGCGCGACAATAACGAGCAGCCACCGCATCATCGCTTCAGCAGATCCTTGAGTTTGTCTTTCAGCAGGTCCTCGGGATCTTTCTCTTCTTCCTCCGCGGCCGCTTCCTCGCCTTCCGCCGGCGTTGCCTCCTTGCTGTCGCCGCCGAGCAGGCGATCGATGACGCGCTCACGAATCTCTTCCTTCGCGCGCTCCTCCACCAGCGACGCGAAGTCGATGCCGAACTTCGGTGCTGTCAGTGGCCCGGTGATCTTGATCGGGATAACGACGCGCGTCATGTCTTTGAGCTCGGCCTCGGTCGGCTGCGTCCTGAACTCCGGCTTCTCCACGACGCGACCGGACAGCTGGTAGTCGAGCGTCGCCTGCGGGAAATTGACGGTGCCGCGGCCGGTCAGCCGCATGAACGGCAGCAGCGCGACGAAATCGTCGTTACGCATGATGCCGTTCGCGACGACACCGGTCGCCGATACTTCGCTGAAGCGTGTCTGCGCCGGCAGCACCGGTTCCGGCGGCGTCTGCTGCCGGAACAGCGCGCGGGCGCGGCGCAGCTGGTACCAGACATCGGTACCGTGCCAGATGCCGTCGCTCAGCACGAAGGACATGTTGCCGGCGAGCGTGTTCTGGATCTCGCCCATGTCGTTGCCGCGGCCTTCGAGTTTGAACGAACCGTTGATCAGGCCGGTGACGTTCTCGCGCTGGTACATCGCCTTCGCCAGCGAACCGAGGCTGACGTCCTTGATCTGTTCGTTGACGGTCAGCACCGGAACGTTGCCTGCGGCATTGATGCGCACGTCGCCCTGGTACTCGCCGTCGAACAGCGTTGCGCTGAGCGGGTGCATGCGCAGCTGGCCGCCAGATACGTTGATGCCGAGCTTGGCGTTCTCGAACGTCATGCCGCCGAGCGTCGCCTTGCCGACCGCCAGGCTGCCGCGTGCTCGCAGGCTGCGAATCAGCTCTGACGGTATCTCGACCGGGACGGCGCCATCCGCTCCACTGCCGGCATCGTCGTCGGCCTGCGGTTCCATGTAGCGCGCGAGGTCGATCGTGTCTGCGTTCAGGTCGAGCTCGTAGAAGTCACGGTCGTTGCGCGGCACTGTCAGCGTGCCGGTCAGTTTTGTATCGTCGAGCACGATGTCGATATTCGTCAGGCGGATGTTGCGCGGTGACACGGCCGCCTTCGCGCTGAAGATCAGCTTGCCGAGTGCATTCGGGTCCGCGGTGGCCGGGACTTCGATGTCGAGCCTTTCCATCAGGCTGCGCGGCGAAAATGCGTCGACCTGGATCGTCGCAACCGGCTGTGGCGTATCCGCGTAAGAAAACGGTTCAACGTTGGCGGCAATGTCGAGGTCGAATACCGACATCTTCATTTTCCCGACTTCTGCGGTGCTCTCGGCCGTGTTCAGCAGTATGTCCGGTGCTTCGAAGACGAAGCTCATTGGCGGCTCGCCCTCGACGGTGCCGTCGACCGCAAGCCCGGTGAAGCGAACCGTCGCCGCATCCGGATCGAAGTCGACGGTGGTGCTGATCTCGACGTTGCCGGTCGTTTCCTCCGGCTGTAGCCGGAAGTTGAACCCGGCGTCGAGGTCCACGGGCTTGCCGGGCGTTACCGCGCCGGTCTGGATGTTCAGGTTCGACAGCAGGTAGCGTGCGCCAGCGGCCGCGTCGTCGTAGCGCAGGTTCGCGTTCGTGACCGAGACGCTTGCGATGTCGAGCGTAGCCGGCGCGCCGCCTTCCTCGCCCGCCGCCTGCCCGGTGTCGTCGCTTTGTGCGAGATCCTGCCAGTTCGTCGTGCCGTCGCGTTTGACCTGCAGGTTCAGGGACAGCGCGTCGAGCTCGGCGCTGCCCACCGAGATTTCGCGCCGCAACAAGAGTGGCATGACTTTGACGGACAGCCGCGCGCGGTCGAAACTGAGAAACGGCTCGTTGCCGAAGCCGGGCGCGTTGCCGAGCTGCGTCTTGCCCATTTCGATGGCCAGCCACGGGAACAGGCTGACGTCCAGGTCGCCCTCGATAACGAGCTCGCGGCCGGTGCGCTCCTTGACGGCTTCGGCGACGTCATCGCGAAAATCGTTCGGGTCGAACAGCGCCATGAACAGCACGGCAGCGACGACCAGCAGTGCAACCAGCGCACCGGTGGCGATCAGGATGTATTTGAGGATGCGGCCCATGGATAGCGTCCCAGCTCGGGGCCCGACAGCCTAGCAAATTTCTGCGGTGAGGCGTATCGCCTCACCGCCCCGGAAACTCAACCCTTACAAATAGTGACACGTCCGTTCAGGGTTTCGACCGTCACCCGACCGTCGCCGCTTCCCTCGGTGAAATCCAGCTCCCAGCCGGGTGCGTGACGGCTCGTGCGCTCGGCCTTGGGGCCAAAGCAGTTGCGGATACCGCCGTTGAAGGTTTCGATCTCGAACCGCGCCGACACGTCGCCGGAAAATTTGATGTCGACGCTGCCGTTGACGCTTTCGACATCCATCTTGGCGCCGCCGCGCAGACCGGCATTGAACTCGATCTCGCCGTTGACCGTTTCGAGCTTCACTCTTTCGAAGGTGCCGCGATTTACCTCGATATCGCCGCTGACGACTTCGGCTTGCAGCTCACCTGACAGGTTATTGGCACTAATGTCTCCGGAAACCGTGGTGAACCGCCAGACCGCCATACTGCCATTACCCGCGACCTCAATATCGCCGCTGACAGCCTCCGCGTTGATCTCGGCGTCGAAAGCCTGCACATCTATATCGCCACTGACCGTTTGCAGCCGTTGTTCGCCGCGCACACCGTTGACGTCGATGTCGGCACTGACGGTCGAGATATTCAGCGAGCTCTTGAGCGGTACGCGAATGTTCAGCTCGCTGGTCACGTCCTTCTTGCCCCAGCTGCGCTCCGGAATTTTCACCTTGATCGTGACGTTTTTGCCGTCGCGCTCGAAGATCAGTTCCTCGACGTCGTCTCCGAGTTCGCCGGTTATGTGCACGCGGTTCTCGTTCCATCCGCGTACCTCGACATCGCCGGACAGGTTCGAGATCGAGATACGCGCATCCTTATCCACATCGAGCGTGCGGTCGATCTCTTCCGCCATCGATACGCCCGCGATGAACAACGCACAAACAGCGACCATTGAAATTACGGTTTTCTTCATCATCAGTCTCACATTCATATGTCGTTTCGCGACATGACGTTCTGTGTCAAACCGCCAACGTGCTGCATGACCGCGAGCTCTTCACGGTAGGTCCGCAGCAACAGCCGCTGCAGGTGTACGTTGTCGGGCTCGGCCTCCAGGGCCGTGTTGATTTCGGCGATCGCATCGCGAATCACCTGCTAATTCTGTTCAACCTCGACGCGTGCTTCGGGCAACATGCGTTCGAGTTCTTCGGCAAGCTGTTCGCGCAAGCCCCGGCGCGCAAGCTTGTAGTCGACGCTCATTTCGTACTCACCGCCCCACGACGCGCTCTCGAGCACGAGGCCGCCGTTCGTCGCGACCGGCGAGACATTTGTCTCCTGTTTCGTGACGATATAGGTCACCGCCGATGAACCGCCGACCAGCAGCAGCACCGCTGCCGCCTGCGCGTACCACGGCATGGGTTGACGCTCCCGCGGCGCGTTGATTGACGCTTCGATCGCTGGCCACAGATCCCGCTCCGGCGCGACCGCCTTAGCGAGCCGGGCCGCATCGGCCATCAGTTTGTCGTCCGCTTCCGTATTCATGCCTCGAAACCTTCCGTTTTCAGTTGCCGGGCCAGCATTTGCCGTGCCCGGTGCAGTTGTGCCTTGCTCGTGCCGACCGCGATGCCGAGCATGTTGCTCGCCTCTTCGTGGCTGTAGCCGTATATGGCGTTCAGCACGAAAACGTGTCGCGCGCCTTCCGGCAGCCGGCCTACCGCTGCTGACAGGTCGCGCAGACTGCCGTCGTCGTCGATGACCACGGGCGGCGGAGCCACCTCGGCGGCGGCCTGGATGCGGTCCCGCTCACGCTTCGACTTGCGCATCCGTCCCAGTACCGTGTTGACGGCGATCCGGTGCAGCCAGGTCGAGAAGGCGCTGTCGCCGCGGAACTTCTTCAGCTTGTTCCAGGCCTGGATGAACGCCTCCTGCACGCAGTCTTCCGCCTCGCTGACGTTGCCGGTCATCCTGAGGCAAAGCCCGTACACTTTATCGACGTGCATCCGGTACAGCGCTTCGAATGCGCGCGTGTCGGCCGCTTTCGCACGCTTGATCCAGCGGGCCTCGTCGAGCTCTACTACCTGTTTGACCGCTGCCATGCTGTGACTATAGTCGGTGCTTTCAGCCGTCAAAAGTGCGGCCATCCGCTGAATCTCCCTGATTAACGACTATTTGATGCCTGCAGCGAGCCGGTGGTTTAAAGAAGCGGGGCTCACGGGTACATTTTCGGTCCGCAGCGCCTGTAACCGCTGGCGATTCTGTTATCATTCCGCTGGCCCGTTCGATTAGCGGCCACCTCTGGGGCTTAGACAAAACGACAAAAATATCTATGACGGGTCATTCGATTCTCTTCCTCGGCCGCGGCGAATTTGCTCCAGCCTATCTTGCCGAGCTCGAAACTCTGCCCTGCTGCACGATGCTGACCCGATCGTCGCAAATGCGGGTGCCCGCAGATGCGGCGCACGTCACCGACATCATCATGATCGAGGCCAGCTCGTTGATGCTGCAGCACGGCGAGACCATGACGGACCTGATTCACTCGCTCGGCAACTACCCTGTCGTCGCGCTGACGACGAAGGAGCACGAGCATCGCGGCATCGCCGCGATCAACGCCGGAGCGGAAGCGTATATCTGTATCGATGACGTTACCGTCGAGGGGCAGGACGCGACGCTCGATCATGCGCTGAAACGCTTCAAACTTCGGAAACGACTGTCCGACACCGACGTCACCGTGCTCTCGGTACTGAACAACATCAACGATGGCGTCATCATCGTCGACCGTCACGGCCACATTCTCGACATCAATCCCGCGGCACGCAGCGTCCTCGCGCTCGGTCCCCGAATCCAGCCGGACTCGACCTGGGAGCAGACGTTTTGCTGCATCGACGAGTTTGGCCGCACCTACAGGAACGCTGCCGACCTGCCGCTGGTGCGGGCGCGCAACGGCGAAAAGTTTTCCGGCCAGGTTGCGATCTACCGAGCGCCCGAGCAACCGGATACCTGGCTCAGCATCAACGGCCAGGGCCTGTACGACGGTAACCGCGAACTGATCGGCGGCGTCGTGACGTTTCGCGACGTCACCGACATCAAGCGGCGCACGACCGAACTCGAGAAACGGGCTCAATACGACGACCTGACCGGACTACCAAACCGCAGCGCGTTTTCGGAGCACCTGGCGCGCGCAATCGGCCGCAGCCAGCGCAAGTCGCAACCGCTCGCCGTGCTGTTCGTCGATCTCGACCGCTTCAAATCGGTCAACGACACACTCGGGCACGATATTGGCGATGCGGTGCTCTGCGAGGTAGCGAAACGCCTGCGCAACAACCTGCGTATTGGCGACTATTCCGGCCGCTGGGGCGGCGACGAATTCGTTGTCTGCCTCGAGGACTTCGGCGAGATGAGCAATGCGGCAGGCGCTGCGCAGAAGTTGCTGCTTGTGCTGTCGGAGAAATACGAAGTCGGCAACAGCGAAGTCTACGCGACGCCGAGCATCGGCATCTCGGTCTGCCCGGACTCCGGCACCGAGGCTGAACGCCTTATAAAGGCTGCCGATATCGCGATGTACGAAGCGAAGAAGCGCGGCGGGGGGCGCTTCCAGTATTACTCCGAGACACTGAACACGAAGCTTGCACAGCGCGAAGAGCTCGAGGTCGGGTTGCGCCATGCCCTCGTCCGCAACGAGTTCGTATTGCACTACCAGCCGCGCATCGACATCTCCTCGGGGCGGTTGATCGGGCTCGAGGCCTTGTTGCGCTGGCAGCACCCGCGCTTCGGCTTGCTGCCGCCCGCGCGCTTCCTGCCTATACTCGAATCGAGCGGGCTGATTCATTCCGCCGGCGAGTGGGTCATCGAATCGGCGAGCCGGCAGCTGGCCGGCTGGCAGCGGCAGTTCGAGTTGCCGGACCTGTCGATCGCAATCAACCTGTCCGCACAACAGCTGCAGCACAAACGCCTCATCAGGTGCGTATCGGATGCGCTCGCAAACAACGCACTCGATCCCGGGTGCATCGAACTGGAAATCGGTGACGGAGCTATCGTGCGCGAACGCAGCGCCGAACTCGAAACGCTGCGCGGCCTGCGCAAGCTCGGCGTACGCCTGTCACTGGATCACTTTGGAACCCGTGACGTGTCGTTCGAGTCACTCGACAACGGCTTCATCGACAGCTTCGTGCTCGACCAATCATTGATTGCCGATGTTGCCGACAACGATTCTCACCAGCGTATCGTTCGCGCCGCAATCGCGATGGCGCAGGGCCTCGATATAGAAGTCGCGGCGGAAGGCGTCGAGACGATGACGCAGCTCGAATTCCTGCAAAGCTGCAACTGCGACCTCGCGCAAGGCTTCTTGATCAGCCGCCCGATGCATCCCGAGAAAGTCGCCGCCATCCTGCGCAGCGAAATCGCCGGCACCCGCCTGCTGACCCGCGGCATGCCCTGAAAAAGTACCCCGTCCCCATTTTCAGGCGTCACTCCTGGGGCGGCAGTTTCTCTTCGATCATCTCGCGAAGCCGAATCGTGCTCTGAATGCGATCGCGACCAATAGTGGACGCGACGTACATTGTCGACATCCAGTAGCGAAGCTCGGCTGTCAGTAACTGGTTGCTGGCGAGTTCCCGGACCGTGGCGCTGATCAATTCCGGTTCTGGTGGTGCATCGCAGGGCAACAGGTACTGGTTGCTGAACTCGTCGGATTCAAAACAGCTTTTCCATATGTAGAGCTGCAGATCAAAGGGTATTCGCTGCCGAACGTGTTCGCGGTACGAGGGCCGCTCCGTCAGTGCCGGGTTATAGGCGTTCGTGTAATAGTAGGCCAGCGCATCGCGCAACTCCGGGTCGCCGACCAGCCCCA
>JBFIQH010000069.1:0-13872 GCA_041609735.1 Woeseiaceae bacterium
AGTGACGTTCCAGCCTTTCTATTTTCGACTCTACATAACCTCTCAGCGAATCGGTAATCTCTACATGATGGCCTGAAACATTCAATTGCATGGTTATCTCCCAATTTCATCAGGATGCGCGGCATTGCTCCGTGCTCCCCTGCAATCCGGGGCTTGTCCGCGTGTTACTCGAGGGTGTTCGTGCCGTGCTGCTTGGGTTCTCCTCTGTTGGTCAAATGTTGCCTTCGTCAAATCCTGTCCCATCCTAGCCGGGTGGCCGCTGCCGCCGTTCACTGGACGACGCAATGTTCATTGCTTCACGGTACTTCGCGACCGTCCGTCTGGCAACCTTGATGCCCTCGTCCGCGAGCATCTTCGCGATCTTGCTGTCGCTCAGCGGTTTTTGCGGGTTCTCGGCGCCGATAAGCTTGCGAATCTTGGCGCGCACCGCGGTCGAGGACTGATCTTCGCCGTTGGCCGAGGACAGGTTGCTCGAGAAAAAGTACTTGAATTCGAGTACACCGCGCGGCGTGTGCATGTACTTGTTTGTTGTTACTCGCGAAATCGTCGACTCGTGCATGCCGATCTCCTCGGCAATGTCTTTCAGCACCATCGGCTTCATTGCCTCGTCGCCTTGCTCGAGAAAATCCGTCTGGCGCGCAACGATGCTGGTTGCGACTTTCATCAGTGTTTCATTGCGGATTTCGAGACTGCGAATCAGCCAGCGCGCCTCCTGCAGCTGCGATCGCAATACGGCGTGGTCGCCGCTGCCGCGGAGCAGGTTGGCGTAAGTCTGGTTCACCGACAGGCGCGGTACACCGGTCGGGCTGATTTCGACCTGCCATTTGCCGTCGATCTTGCGGACGAAGACGTCGGGAATGACGTATTGCGCCGCTGCCGGGCTAACGGCGAGCCCCGGTTTCGGGTTACAGCCCTTGACGAGCGCCAGGGCCGAATGCAGGTCTTCTTCGCTCGCGCGCAGCGTGCGTCGCAACTCGCCATGAGCGCGCGTTGCCACGAGGTCCAGGTGGTCTGCGGCGATGTCGATCGCCAGCTGCAGTCCGTCGGTGTCCGGGTCGAGCTGGCGCAGCTGCAGGATGATGCACTCCGACAAGGACCTTGCGCCGACGCCGGCCGGGTCGAGGCTCTGGACCTTGGCCAGAGTCTCCTCGATTTCGTCGAGCGTGACCGTATCGTCGACGCTGGCCTCGATTTCGTCCAGCGGCATTGTCAGGTAGCCGTCGTCGTTGATCGAATCGATGATCGCTTCGCCGATGACGGCCTGGCGCGGCGAAAAATCCTCCATCTCGAGCTGCCAGTACAGGTGCTCGCGAAGCGTCTGCCCCGACTCGTCGGCAAAATCGTTGATCGGCCGGCCTTCGCCGTTCCAGCCACTGTCGGCAATGCGCTCCGACGACCTGGTTTGCCAGGAATCTTCAGCCTTGATGGCCTCGACCTCGACCGTCGATTCGGAGGATGTGCGCGGGACGTCCGGCAGGTCCTCCATCTCGAGCATGATGTTTTCTTCGAGCGCGTCCTGAATCTGCGCATTCAGGTCGAGGACCGGCAATTGCAACAATCGGATCGCCTGCTGCAGCTGCGGCGTCATTGTCAGCGTCTGGCCAAGCTTTAACTGCAGGGAAGGTTTAAGCATGTGCGCTTTGGTAGACCCGATTGTTTTCAGTGTGCGTCAGAGTTTGAACTCCTGTCCGAGATAGACTTCACGAACGTGCTGGTTTTCCAATATATCCGCTGGCGAACCGGAAGCGATCAGGCTTCCGTCACTCAGTATATAGGCTCTGCCGCAAATTCCGAGGGTCTCGCGAACATTATGGTCAGTAATCAGCACGCCAATATCACGATCGCACAAGTGCCTGATAATGCGCTGAATGTCGAGCACCGAAATCGGGTCGACACCGGCAAACGGCTCGTCGAGCAGCACGAACAACGGGTTCGCGGCCAGCGAACGCGCAATTTCGACCCGGCGGCGCTCACCACCCGATAGACTGATTCCAAGACTCTTGCGAACGTGGCCGACGTGCAGGTCGTCGAGTAATTTTTCGAGTTCTTCCTCGCGCCCGGCCCTCGTCAGGTCCGTACGGATTTCGAGGATGGCCAGAATATTCTGCTCGACCGTCAATTTTCGGAAAATCGACGCTTCCTGCGGCAGGTAGCCGACGCCCAGTCGCGCCCGCGCGTGCATCGGCTGCGCAGTGAGGTCCTGTCCGTCCAGCAGGATCTTGCCGCCGTCGGCGGCGATCAGTCCGACAATCATGTAAAACGCCGTTGTCTTGCCAGCGCCGTTCGGCCCGAGCAGTCCGACGACCTCGCCGCTCTTGATCTCGAGCGACAGGCTTTTGACGACTTTGCGGAGTTTGTACGTCTTCGAGATCTCCTGAACGCTCAGGATGCTCATTCGTCGTCGTCCCGGTCTTGTGGCGGTTCCGTCGTCGTCGGATCCGGAGATTCGTCGCCCGTCGTGCTCGACGTCGACGTTGCCGCGCTGGTCGACGGCGGTGGCGTATAGGTTACCGTGACGCGATCGGTGCCGTTACCGGTCGACGCCGCATTGACGCGCTGCTCGCGAATGTTGTAGACGAGGGTTTCCGACGATATCTGGTTGCCACCTTCAGTAATCGTTGCGCCGCCGGAAAACTCGATGATGCCGCTGGCAACGTCATAACGCAGCTTCCCCGCTTCCGCGTAGGTGGACTCCTCATTGCCGGCACGTTTGAAGCGGAACGTCGCCGGCGAACCGCTAATGCGTGCCTCGAGCAGTTGGAAATCGGAGAATCGAAGATCCGCGCTGTTGCAGGTGATACGGCCCTCGTTGACATCGAATACGACATTGTCGCTGAAGCGCCACACGCTGTCATCAAAATCCATGCGGCTGGCGTGCGCGACGTCGGCCTGGATGCCAATGCTGCCCTGGGTCAGGCGCAGGCCGGTGAACTGCAGCATCGAGGTCTTGCCGTCGTAGTCGGTGCGGTCCGCATCAATGATGACCGGCAGCCGTAAATCATTCACCTGCCCAACGGACGCTGGCGGCAGCAACAGCGCAAACAGGACAAAGGTGGCGGCAAAGAGCTTATTCATACCGGTGATCGGGTGTCTCGAGGTCAGGGAATGAACCGGCCACTGACGTTGGATTTGATTTCCATCTTGTTTTCGTTGAGCGATGCTAGCATGCCGGTTCCGGTCAGGCTGCGGCTGCCGATTCGGATCTGCACGCGCTCGTCCGTTTCCGCAACAAATCGGTTCGGGTCGAGTTCGAGATAGGGCGTGCGAATTTCCGTTTCATCACCAGAAAAACCTTCATCGCTTACCGCACGGACGTGCCCGCGCAACGTGACGCGGCTCTGGTCCGGATACAGCATTGCCGAGTCGGCGTTCAGGGTCCACGGCACGTCACTTTGTGGCGTGTAATGGATTCTGACGTCACTAAATTCGATCCGGTTGTCGGAGCGTTGTTCCGCCCGGACGGCGTTAATTTCATACAGTAACTTGCCGTCGGCGCCGGTACCGAGGATGCGAGCCGACTTCAGGTAGTAGCCGCGGTGTTCCTCACCGTCGAAACGGCCGCCCGATTCCGTGTCGCCATCGCCCTTCGACAGGTACCAGCTGCCGAGGGCAGCGGCCGTCAGCATTACGATCGTGACGACCTGGCGCGGCGTCATTCCGCGGCACCGCCCGCGCCGGACAGTACGAGCTCACAGACTTCGCGCACCGCGCCGTGACCGCCGGCCGCGTCCGTCGTGTGATCGCAAAACTCCCGTACCGCCGCGACGGCATTCCGCACAGCGATGGAATAACCGACTTTACTCAGCAACGGCAGGTCCGGGATATCGTCTCCGACGAATACCGTTTCGGCGGCGCTGATGCCGAGCTTCCGGATCAGTTCGTCGAATGTCGCGAGCTTGTCGGTGCATGCAAGGTAGACATGTTCGACGCCGAGCTCGGCCATACGTCTCTCCACGGCCCGGGATTTGCGGCCGCTGATAATAGCGACGGCGATGCCCGCGTTTTGCAGCTGTCGTATGCCGAAACCGTCTTGCGTATTGAAGGCCTTGCTCTCGACGCCGTCATCCGACAGGTAGAAGCGTCCGTCAGTGAAAACGCCGTCGACGTCAAATGCAACCAGCTTCACGTTGCCGGGTTTGTCGTTTGCCATTACATGATTCCCGCACGAAACAGGTCATGAATATTCAGGGCGCCGATCAGGCGATCGTCGTCATCGGCAACCAGCAGCGAGGTAATCTTGTTTTCCTCCAGCGTACGCACAGCTGCTGCCGCGAGCACATCCGCCGTTGTCGTCTTGCAGTTGCTGTGCATGACATCGCGCATCGTTGTCTTGTGCACATCGGCGCCATCATCCAGTGCGCGCCGCAAGTCGCCGTCCGTGAAAATCCCGAGTATGCGGCGATCGGCGTCGACGATGGCGGTCATGCCGAGGCCCTTTTCGGTCATTTCCATCAGGCCGTCGCGAAGCCGCACGTCGGCCTCTACCGACGGGACCTGATCGCCGGTTCGCATGACGTCGCCAACGCGCAGCAGCAGACGCTTGCCGAGACTACCGCTCGGGTGTGAGCGCGCAAAGTCTTCCGCGGTGAATCCGCGGCTCTTCAGCAACGCGACGGCGAGCGCGTCACCCATTGCGAGCGTCGCCGTCGTGCTCGCGGTCGGCGCGAGATTCAGCGGGCAGGCTTCCTCGGTGACGCCGACGTCGATATGGACATCGGCAGCCGCGGCGAGCGTCGACGCTGGCTTGCCCGTCATCGAAACAAGGCGCGCGCCCATGCGTTTGACCAGCGGCAAAATCGTCACGATCTCGTCGGTCTCGCCGGAGTAGGAGATCGCGAGCAATAAATCCTGCGCCGTAATCATGCCGAGATCGCCGTGGCTGGCTTCTGCGGGATGCATGAAGAATGCGGGCGTTCCGGTCGAGGCCAGCGTCGCCGCGATTTTCGAGGCGATATGCCCGGACTTACCCATCCCGGTCACGACGACACGGCCGGTCGTGGCCATACACAGGCGACAGGCGCGTGCGAAATCCTCGTTCAATTTCGCACTGACTTCGCCCACGGCCCTCGACTCGATTTCGAGCGTCTCGCGGGCAAGGGCGAGGAGTTCCTCGTTGCTCAGTACGTCTGCCACGGTGGCGAGTCTCCCTGGGTTCGGCGGCCCAGTTTAAACGTTTTGGATGACGACGTAGGAGTCATAGGCCACAAACGCGGCGAACAGGGCAAAACCCTCGACGCGGGACAGCTCGCTTTTGCCGTCGTAATCGTAGGTCATGGCAAACAGCACGAGCGTGAATGCAACCATGACAAACGTGTGCAACGACAGCACCGACGGTGCCAGGGTCGCCGGCTGGATGGCGGCGGCGACGCCGATTACCGCAAGCAGATTGAAGATATTGGAGCCGACGATGTTGCCGATCGCGAGGCCGTGTTCGTTCTTCATGACGCTGACGAGCGAAACAGCGAGTTCCGGCAGGCTCGTGCCGAGCGCGACCAGCGTGATGCCGATGACGACTTCACTGACGCCGAGCGCGACGGCGATATCAATGGCACCGTCGACCAGCAGCTCGGCGCCGACCAGCAGCGTGCCGAGGCCGATCAGCAACCACAGGATCGCCATCTTCATCGACACGCCTTTGGGAATCTCGGCCTCGAAGTCGTCGACCAGCGGATCACCGGCGGTCGAACGCATGCCGAGCCGGGCCAGCCAGATCATGACAATGACGAGTCCTGTCAGCATGACAAAGCCATCGACGCGCGACAGGAAATTGTCGAGGAACAACGACACGGTCAGCAGGCTGACGGCCAGCAACGCCGGCATCTCGCGCCGCAGCGTTGCGGATCGCAGTTGGATCGGGCGCAGCAGCGCGGTACAGCCGAGCACCAGGCCGATGTTGACGATGTTAGAACCGATGGCGTTGCCGAAGGCGAGGCCGGGCTCGCCGCGCAGCGCCGCGACGACAGAAACGAGAATCTCCGGTGCCGACGTTGCAAACGCGACGACGGTCAGGCCGATCATCAGGGGAGCGACGCCCAGATTGCGCGCACCGGCGGCGGCACCGTGCACGAAGCGGTCTGCACCCCAGATCAGCAGGATGAGGCCGCCAATGACCTCAACAACATTTACGAGCATAAGTCTTGTCGTTATTTTATCGGGCCGCCACGGAAAGCCCCGATTGAGGCCCACCGGCCGGTGAGCCGACTCGAGCCGCGTATATTACACAATCGCCTGCGGGCATTGGGAACTGCCCGCCGAATAAGGGTACACTGCGCGCCCTTTAGCCGCCCCGATTGCCGGATCGAGACCATGCAAGCGAACGACATCGAAGGCCTGATCAAGGCTGGATTTCAGGACGCCATCGTGCGGGTTGAATCCGGCGACAATACGCATTTCGCGGCGCTGGTCGTCGCCGCGGAATTCGAGGGCAAACGGCCGCTTGCCCGGCACCAGCTGGTCTACAAGTGTCTCGGGACTCTGGTCGGCAACGAGATTCACGCGCTGTCGATCCAGGCATACACGCCGGCCGAATGGGCGGCAAAGCAAGGGCACTAGGCGTTGGACAAGCTGCTGATCAAGGGCGGGACGCCCCTCGACGGAACGGTACGCAACTCCGGGGCCAAGAACGCCGCACTGCCGATACTCGCAGGCACGCTGCTCGCCAGCGAACCCGTGACCGTCGCCAACGTTCCGCATTTGAAGGACGTCACGACGACGCTGTCGCTGCTGCAGATCCTCGGCGCCGAGGTCACCGTCGACGATCAACTGAGTGTCGCGGTCGACGCCAGCAAGGTCCATCATTTCGAAGCGCCTTACGAACTGGTCAAGACGATGCGTGCCTCGATCCTGGTGCTTGGCCCGCTCGTCGCGCGCTTCGGCCAGGCCGATGTATCGCTGCCCGGCGGCTGCGCGATCGGCGCCCGCCCGGTGAATCTGCACGTCATGGGGCTGAAGGCGATGGGTGCTGACATCGCCGTCGAAAACGGCTTCATCAAGGCGCGGGCGAAACGGCTGCACGGCGCACATATCGTGTTCGACACCGTGACCGTCACCGGCACCGAGAACCTGCTAATGGCGGCCGTGCTCGCGGACGGCGAAACCGTGCTCGAAAATGCAGCGCGCGAACCTGAAGTCGTCGATCTCGCGCGGTTCCTGACCGGTCTGGGTGCGGACATCGACGGCGCCGGCAGCAGCACGATCACGGTCAACGGGGTCGAGTCGCTGGACGGCGGCAGACACACGGTACTGCCGGACCGGATCGAGGCGGGTACCTACCTCGTTGCCGCCGCAATGACCGGCGGCAAGGTGCGCGTCACGCACTGCGCCCCCGACACGCTCGAGGCCGTGCTGATCAAACTCGCCGAAGCCGGCGCGACGATTACGCACGGTGACGACTGGATCGAACTCGACATGCAGGGCAGGCGACCGCGGTCGGTCGATCTCAGAACGGCCCCGTATCCCGCGTTTCCGACCGACATGCAGGCCCAGTTCTGCGCACTGAATGCGGTAGCCGACGGTGTCGGCATGATTTCCGAAACGGTGTTCGAAAACCGCTTCCAGCACGTGCTGGAGTTGCAGCGCATGGGCGCGGCGATCAGGCTCGAGGGCCACACGGCGATTATCCGCGGCGTCGAGCGGCTGACCGCGGCGCCGGTCATGGCGACCGATCTCCGGGCGTCGGCGGGGCTCGTGCTTGCCGGCCTCGCCGCCGACGGCGAGACACTCGTCGATCGCATCTACCACGTTGATCGCGGCTACGAACGCATCGAGGAAAAGCTCGGCCAGCTCGGTGCGACGATCCAGCGCGTTGCAAAATAGGTCCGCGGTGATAGACATCACCCGCAGCTACGGCTTGCCGGAGCGGCTTGGGTCACGCCTTTGGGGATAGCCGCGAACGGGCTCGGGCCTGAAGGCCCTCCTACGGTAACTCGGGGCGCTCCCCGGCAACAATTGTCGTCGAGAAACGCTCGCCGTCCCGTAGCCCGGTCACCTCGACGGATTCGCCGGGGTTCATCCCTGCCGCAATCAGCAGTGCCTGACGCTGTGAAACGATCGGCTCGCCGTTGATGGTCAGGATGATATCGCCGCGCACGAGCCCGGCACGGTCGGCCGGGCCACCCTCGTAAACGCTCGACAGGTACATTCCGCTGTTGTCGTCGAGACCGAGCGACGCCCGTTCCTTCGCGGTCAGGTCGTCCGGCGTCATACCGAGCCAGCCGCGTATAACGCGTCCGTGCTGCTTGATTTGCTCGACGACGCCACGCACCAGGTCGACCGGTATCGCGAACCCTATGCCCTCGGTGCCGGGGTCCTGCGCCAGCACGGCCGTGTTGATGCCGACGAGTTCGCCGCGTGCGTTGACCAGCGCGCCGCCGGAGTTGCCGGCGTTGATCGCGGCGTCGGTCTGGATGAAATTCTCGAACGTGACCAGCTTCAGCTGACCACGCCCGGTCGCACTGACGATGCCCTGCGTAACCGACGCGGTCAGGCCGTAAGGATTGCCGATCGCGAGGACGATGTCGCCGATCCTGAGGCCGGCCGAGCTGCCGAACGCGATCGCCGGCAGCGGCGTCACATCGACCTTGAGCAACGCGAGGTCGGTCTCGGGATCGACGCCGATCAGATCTGCATCGGCAAACCGCCCGTCATTGAGCTGGACGCGGACCTCCGCGGCTTCGGCGACGACGTGGTAGTTCGTGACCAGGTAGCCGTCGGGGTCGATGATGACGGCCGATGCAAAGTTGGTGCTGACCCGGAAGCGCGTGCGTGCCGACGGCGATACCTCGTCCGGTACGAGCCGCTTTGTGAATACATTCGCGACGGCCGGGGCGCTGCGGTCGACCGCGTCGGCGTAGCTCATCGGCATTGCGGCCTGCTTCAATCCGACGACCGGCAGCAGATCGGGGCGAATCAGCACGACCAGGAACGCAATCGCGAGTCCAACGACGACAGATTGCAACAGAAATACGAGCGCTGACTTCAAATCGGCCTCGGCTGACCCTCTCAAATCCGCTTTGGCGGCCCCGCGTCTAGCCACAATCGACGGGCCCCGTGTATAATGCGCCCACGTTTCCGCACCAAGCACCGGCGCAATCGACATCCTGACGGTAATCCGGGGCTGCTGCAAATCTACCAGTTTCGAAATAAAGCAAAACGCGCTGACTGAAAGCCTGCATAAGAACGTATCGGAATAACGGCTTACCAGACTTTCTGCAGCCGGGCGTATGGGAGTGCCTGATGAACGACGACGAAATGGATCGACTTGATCGAAACCGACGTCATTTTTTAACCGTTGCCACTGCTGTAACCGGCCTCGCTGGTGCCGGACTCGTGGCCATCCCCTTCATCGCCTCGCTGAAGCCGAGTGCCCGGGCACAGGCGCTGGGTGCTCCGGTCGAGGTCCCGGTCGGGCTGATGGAGCCCGGCGAAATGGTGCGCGTCCTGTGGCGCGGCAAGCTTGTATTCGTCCTCAGGCGCGACCAGAAAATGCTGGCCGAGCTGTCGGAGAACATCGCCAATCTGCGCGACCCGAATTCCGAACGCGCCGAGCAGCAGCCGGAGTACGCCGCGAACGCGACCCGTTCCGTGCGGCCGGAGTTTCTCGTCGTCGAAGGTGCCTGCACGCACCTCGGCTGTGCGCCGATCGAAGACTTTGCAGTACGGCCGGCCGAGGAGTGGTACGGCGGCTTTTTTTGCCCGTGCCACGGCTCGAAATTCGACCTGGCCGGCAGGGTATTCCAGGGCGTACCCGCACCCTATAACCTGAAGGTTCCACCCTATCGATTCGTTCGGGATGACCTGATCCTGATCGGACAGGATACGGGAGCAGCGTAATGGCAAGAATCGAAGCAGAGGTTGGCAAGCCGAAGGGCGGATTCATCAAGTGGATCGACGACCGGTTTCCGATGACGGAAACGCTGCGTTACCACGTTACCGAATATTACGCCGCCAAGAACTTCAACATTTGGTACGTCTTTGGTGTGCTGGCATTCGTGGTGCTGTTCATCCAGCTGATAACCGGCATCTTCCTGACGATGAACTACAAGCCGTCGGCCGAAGAGGCCTTCGCGTCCGTCGAATACATCATGCGCGACGTCGAATGGGGCTGGCTGATTCGCTACCTGCACTCGACCGGCGCGTCGTTCTTCTTCATTGTCGTCTACCTGCACATGTTCCGCGCGATGCTGTATGGCTCTTACAAGAAGCCGCGCGAACTGATCTGGATCATCGGCATGCTGATTTTCCTCGTGCTGATGGCCGAAGCGTTTGCCGGCTACCTGCTACCCTGGGGCCAGATGTCGTACTGGGGCGCCCAGGTCATCATCTCGTTGTTCGGTGCGATCCCGGTCGTCGGCGACTCGCTGGTCGAGATCATCCGCGGCGACTACTCGATTTCCGACATCACGCTGAACCGCTTCTTCGCGCTGCACGTCATCGCGCTGCCGCTGGCGCTGATCGGGCTCGTGTTCGTCCACATCGTCGCTTTGCACGAGGTCGGCTCGAATAACCCTGACGGTATCGAGATCAAAAACAACAAGGGCCCGGACGGCGTGCCGCTGGACGGCGTTGCGTTTCATCCGTATCACACGTCGAAGGACCTCGTGGCGATCATCGTCTTTTTGATGATCTTCTCGTCGGTCGTGTTCTTCGCGCCGGAAATGGGCGGATACTTTCTCGAATACGCGAATTTCGAGCCCGCCAACTTAAGGGCGACGCCGGAACACATTGCGCCGGTCTGGTACTTCACGCCGTTCTACGCGATCCTGCGCGCGGTGCCGAGCAAGCTGTGGGGATTCATCCTGTTCGGCTTCTCGGTGATCCTGCCCTTGTTTCTGCCGTGGCTGGATCGCTCACGCGTTCGCTCGATCCGCTACCGGGGCTGGATGTACAAGTCCGCGCTGACGCTGTTCGTCATCAGTTTCATCAGTCTCGGGTGGCTGGGCGTGCAGCCGGCGGAAGGCCCTTACGTCATTGCGGCGCGGATATTTTCCGTCATTTATTTCGCGTTCTTCCTGTTGATGCCTTACTACACGTCAATCGACAAGACGAAGCCGGTACCGGATCGGGTGGTCTACCATGGGTAAGCAGATGAGAAGGGTCGTCGCAGTTGCCGTTGTCTCTATGTTCGTCACCGCTCCGGCCGGCGCCGCCGGTGGAGGCGCGGACCTCGAACCGTCCGATATCGACCTCGACAATATCAATTCCCTGCAGCGCGGCGCTCGCAACTTCATGAACTACTGTTCCGGTTGTCATTCGGCCAAGTACGTGCGCTTCAAGACGATCGGCAAA
Source organism: Woeseiaceae bacterium (assembly GCA_041609735.1). GTDB lineage: Bacteria > Pseudomonadota > Gammaproteobacteria > Steroidobacterales > Woeseiaceae > UBA1847. The sequence continues at coordinate 11,287 of JBFIQH010000069.1, forward strand.
GACCTCGAGCTGTCGGAGGAGCAACTGGTCGACAACCTGATGTTCAATGCCGAAAAGACCTTCGAGACGATTGACGTCTCGATGCGGGCAAACGACTCGGAGCGCTGGTTCGGCAAGACCCCGCCGGACATGAGCCTTTTGGCGCGTGCGAAAGGTGCCGATTACATCTACAACTTCCTCAAGGGCTTTTACATCGATCCTGAAAGTCCGACCGGGGTCGACAATGTCGTCCTGGCCAACACCAGCATGCCGCACGTGCTTTGGGAGCTGCAGGGCTTCCAGAAAGCGACGTTCAGCAGCCACGATGATGGCGACGGCACCATGGTGTCGCAGTTTGACGGTTTCGAGCCGTTTATCGCCGGCACAATGGACGAAGAGGCCTACGACGATTTCGTGCGCGACACGACGAATTTCCTCGCCTACATCGCCGAACCGATTCGTTCGGATCGCCGCAAACTGGGTGTCTGGGTGCTGATGTTCCTGATTTTCTTCTGGATTATTGCATCGATGCTGAAAAAACAAATCTGGAAGGACGTAACTTGATGGCCGTCATTGCAAACCGACGCTCTGTGATGACGCTGTTCTCGCGCCCGACGGATATTCACAGCCACCGAACCCGGCTGGTCCTCGCCGAAAAGAACATCAACATCGAAATTGCGAATGTCATGGGTGCCGACCTGCCGGAAGACCTGATGGACCTCAATCCGTACCACACGGTGCCGACACTGGTCGATCGCGACCTGACGTTGTACGACTCACGGGTCATCATCGAGTACCTGGACGAGCGTTTCCCGCATCCGCCACTGATGCCGGTCGATCCGGTTACGCGTGCGCAGTTCCGCCTGGCGCTATTTCGCATTGAGACCGATTGGTATTCGCTCGCCGAGGAAGCGGACGCAACCGAAGGCCGGCTGAGCGCAAAATCGAAAAAGCTGCTGCGCGAAAGTATCCTGCAGAGTGCCGAACTGTTCGGCGCAAAACCGTACTTCCTGTCCGACGAGTTCTCGCTGGTTGACGCGAGTATTGCACCGATTCTGTGGCGCTTGCCGGTTTACGGTATCGAGCTTGGCGACAAATCAGACGCTGTCGAAGGCTATATGCAGCGAGTTTTCTCGAGGCGTTCGTTCCAGCAGTCGCTGACCGAGCTCGAACAGGAAATGCGCATGTAGGGTGTCGTCCCGGTCGAGCCCACCACAAACTTATGTCATGTTCCGAATCTTGCTGCCAAAGAGTGGTAAGCTAGGCGCACTCCGGCCTAAACACTTTGTTTCTTGCAGTGACGAACCCTAATCGATCGAAACGACCGTACCTGATTCGTGCCATGCACGAATGGATGGGCGATAACGGCAACACCCCCCACCTGGTCATTGACGCGACCGTCGAGGGTGTCTCCGTTCCGAAGGAACACGTCAAGGACGGCAAGATCATCCTTAACATCAGCGAAACCGCTGCGCATAACCTGAAGCTGACGAACGATGCGGTCAGTTTTCGTGCGCGCTTCGGCGGCGTGCCCTACGACGTCTGGGTACCCATGCGGTCCGTGCTCGGCATCTACGCCCGTGAAACGGGGCAGGGCATGATCTTCTCGCACGACGCCGATCGCCGGGACGGTTCCACACCGGCCGAGGACCAGCCATCCGATGACCTCGAGTCGACGCGGGCTCGATCGCACTTGCGGGTCATCAAATAGAGCGTGCTATTGCCGCCGGGGTGCCGTACTCCGGGATATCAGGCGCGTACTTCGCGGGCCAGCCGTGTCAGACCTCGGCGCCGTTCGGAACCCCACTCACTCTGCCGAGGCCTGACACGACTGGCCCTCGCCGTTGTGCACGATTCGGGCACTGCCACCCCGGCTGCATCGACGTTGCGTTGAAAACGCCACCTGCGATCCCGCGTCGATGGTTTGGAGGTTTCCCTTGCGAGACTTTTGTTGTCGACTCGAAAACGCGGCATTGTTCGCACGCGCCACTTCGTCAGACGACCGCCCGGTGACTGGCTCGGACAGATCCACCACCGATCGGGTGCGCGGCCGTCGTGCAAAGGTGACGACTTGTGCCGTTCCAGGGCCAGTCATTGTTGGCCTTGGCGCAGTGAGTGGGGTTTCGAACGGAGCCGAGGTCGACGATGGCTGGCCCGTTAATGCTGCGAATTGTCGAAACTTATGCGCGGTGGCTGCGCACAAACGCGTCAGGGTCAGCCCGACGAATCACCGAGCAGGGTCGTGTCAATCAAATCGCACAGTGCGTGAATAATCACGAGGTGCACCTCCTGAATTCTTGCGGTGCGAGTCGCCGGCACGCGGATCTCGACATCGCCTTCACCGTACAGGTCGGCCATCTTGCCGCCATCTCGCCCGGTCAGTGCGACCACCTTCATACCGCGCTCGTGCGCCGCCGATATCGCGCGGCACACGTTTTCGGAATTGCCGGATGTCGAAATCGCGAGCAACACGTCCGGAGCGCGGCCGAGGGCCCGTACCTGCTTCGAGAATATTTCCTCGTACGCGTAGTCGTTACTGATCGAGGTTAGCGTCGAGCTGTCGGTCGTCAACGCTATTCCGGGCAGGCCTGGTCGCTCCATCTCGAA
>JBFIQH010000070.1:0-13869 GCA_041609735.1 Woeseiaceae bacterium
AACACGGTCACGGGCCTTCGCCAGTTCATAGACGGCGCGTGCCGTTGCAAGGTGACGTACGCCCAGCGATCTCGCCGCTAAGAGAAAGACCTCTGCCTTGTCGAGGTTGCCCTCCGATATCGCAAACAACGCCTGGAACAGAAGCGCTGACACAATCCGGTTAGCGGCCAGCGATATTCGCTCGTCCTCTGGACGAATCTCACGCGCCCGGGTGAGCAGATCAATGGCGCTGTCGCCGGACGGGACTACCAGGCGCTCGGCAAGGATGCGCTCGTCGATGCCTGCCAGCAGCGCACGCAGCTCAAGGTCTGCCAAGACGTCGGCGATCCGCTTGCGTATTTCCGCGATGCGGTCTGTCTCGCTCCCGATCAGTCGCTCAGCCTGATCGAGAATCCTTGCCGCGCCTGCCGGATTCCGGTCTGCTCGCAGAGCGGCGGTTGCGATCAGATCGTTGGCATGTTTGCCAAACAGTCGTTCCACAATCGGAAGTGTTCCGTGGTCGGGCGACAAGCCCTTCGCGACCACAAGGTTCAGCCTCGCGGCTTCAAGATCGTCGATGGCCAGCGAATTGGCGGCCCGGGCCAGGAACTCGCCGGCAACGGTGTCAACACCTCGCAACGCCTCGGCGTTGTCGGGCGCTACCGAGAGGACTTCATTGAAGTACGACAATGCGCTCTCGCCGGGAGGACCAACGAAATGGCCCGCGGCCAGCGCTAATTCAGCTTTCCGCAAGTTCGCCTGGATATCAATGCCGCCCATGTTGTCGAGCCGCATGTCCCAGGCCACGGCCAGCGCCACGACGACTGCCGCAATCGCTGCGTAACGCAAGAATGGCTTTCGTGTGCTGTCGCGGGAATCGCGTTGCCGAAGCGGCAGCTGCAGGAATTCGCAAAGAAACCTCGCGGCATCGGCTGGTCGCTGCGCCGCGTCAAACGAGAGCGCAGCCTTGATCGCCGGCCACAGGTCGCTCGCATCCTGCGGCAAAGGCTGCGGCTGGTAGTGCTGTTTTTGCGCCTCGACCGCATCTCGGCTACCGAACGGACGTTCGCCACTCAACAGTAGATAAGCGGTGACTCCGAGTGAAAAGATGTCGTCCCTTTGCGTTGCCGGGCGACCTTCGAGCACCTCAACACTTGCATACGCGCGCGTAGCCCAGCTTTGCGGCTGCGACTCCTCGCTCATCGTGGACACTGCGCCAAAGTCCAGCAATTTTGCCGCTCCGGATCGCACAATTAAAATATTCGAGGGCTTGACGTCTCCGTGTACGATGCCCTTCTCGTGCGCACAGGCGAGGCCAGACGCAACGTCGCGAACGATTTCGCGCGCGCGACGCAAAGCCATGCGTTTGCAGGTTTGTTGTTCGATCGTGTGCAACAGTGACTCGCCTTCGAGCCATTCCATGACGATGAATTCGGCACCGCCATGCGTGCCGATCTCGAACGCTTTCACTATGTTCGGGTGGGACAGTCGCGAAAGGACTTCGAACTCGCGGCGAATTGGCGAACGACATGCTTCGTCCTCGCTCGTCAGCGGGTGCCCGAACTTGAGCGCTACGTATGGCGACAATGCGTCGGTGGCGTCCCGCTGTCGGTCCAACGCCTTGTATATCTGTCCCATGCCGGATGCCGGCAGTGCGTCGACGACGACGAATCTCTCGGCAATGATATCGCCAGCAACGAACCGCCTGACGCTGTGCAATTGAGCTTCGACGATCCGCGGTAATTCGGGCGCATCCACGCCGCCTGCGTCGCCCATAGCCTCTGATTTCGGTGCACTACCGCTATCGCCGGGTGAGGCCGGCAGCGCGCGATCGGCTTTTGCCGGCAACGATGCCGGCGACGTTTGATCCTGAATGGCCGGCCCACGGTCGCGTCGACGGACGTTCGCGGTAGGATCCGGGTCCGCGCCGCGTGTGCCAGATTGACGCCCCACGTTCGCTGACTTGCGGTTCGTCGATGGCGCTGTGTCGGGCGAGCTCTGGCGCTTGCGCTGCGGTGCCCGTTCGAGACTGGACGTATCCTCGATAACGGCGTCAGTTCGCCGGGGCATACTGAATGGCCTTTAACATAATGTTTTTGTTGCTATTTTCGTTTTCCGAAAGACCTCGAATCAGTATACATGAACGGATGAAAGGGGCTGCCGACCCGGCGCAACCGAAATCAAGGTGCGGGTCGCGACCGGGTTTCGGTAGAACTTGTATTCACCGGCAAGGCATTGGTGACGGGATTTGCCGCGACACGGTGTCTGCCAACAGTGTATTTTTGTCGGCCTGTTCCTGACGTGGATTGCTGCAATGAAATACACCGCCATTCGTCTCGTCAAACGCCCGGACGTTCACATCACGCCGGATATCTTCGAAACCGTCACGCTGGAAACGCCGGCGCTCGGCGATGGCGAGCTGTTGATCAAACAAACACACATGTCGCTCGACCCGGCAATGAAGGGCTGGATGATGGAGGACCGCGACAGCTACATCCCGCCGGTCGAGCTTGGCGACATCATGCGCTCGAGCGGCGTCGGCGAGGTCGTCGAGTCGCGAAACCCGGCGTTCCCGGCGGGTGACCGAGTCTGGGGCATGCTCGGCTGGACCGAGTACGCGGTGTCCGACGGCACCGGCCTGCAGAAACTGCCGGACGGCGTGCCTGCCGATGCGGTGCTTTGCGTGCTGACGCTGCCCGGCCTGACCGCCTATCACGGGCTCATGACCGTCGGCAAACCGCAGGCCGGCGAAACGCTGGTCGTGTCCGGCGCCGCCGGCTCGGTCGGTTCGCTGGTCGGCCAGATCGGCAAGGCCGAAGGCCTCAGAGTCGTCGGCACGGCCGGTTCCGATGAAAAATGCCGCTGGCTCGAGGACGAACTCGGCTTCGACACGGCGATCAATTACAAGTCGGACGGGCTCGCGAGGAAATTGCGCGATGCGGCTCCCGATGGCGTCGATGTCTACTTCGAAAACACCGGCGGCAAGGTGCAGCACATCGTCTTCGGCCTGATGAATGCGCACGGGCGCATCGTCGTCTGCGGCATGATCGCCGACTACAACACGACCAGCCCGTCGCCGGGCCCGAACTGGCTCAACGTCATCCGCAAGCGCCTGACGATACAGGGCTTCACGATGCCGGATCACTGGGACAAGACGCCGGAGTACATGGCGAAGCTGTCAGCGTACCTCGGTGCCGGTAAGCTCAAGTACCGTGCGCACACGCTCGACGGGCTGGAAAGCGCGATCGAGGGCATCAACCTGCTGTTTACCGGTGGCAACACCGGCAAACTGATGGTGAAGCTGTAGCGAGCCCTGGTACACGAGCGACTCGGCCCGGCTACTGTGCGATCCGCAGCACCTTGGCGCCGCGCACCGGCTCGCGTTTCAGCGACACCAGGGCCGCGTTCGCGTCGGACAACGCGTAGACGCTGACCTCCGAACGAATCGGGATCTCGGCGGCGAGCGGCAGGAATCCGGCAATATCGGCCGCCGTGATATTCGCAACGGACTTTATCTCGCGCTCCATCCACAGATGGTCGTGATAAGAAAGCGTATTCAGCGCCGATTTGTCGGCATCCTCCTTGCGTATCGCGTTGATGACCAGACGCCCGCCGGGCGCCAGGTTCGCAAGCGCGTGCACCACCGGTGTCCAGGCCGGCGTCGTATCGATGATCGCGTCGAGCGGCTGCGGCGATCGGGAGTTCGTCACGCCGACCCAACTCGCGCCGAGCGCACTCGCGAACTTGCGGCTCTCGGCGTCCCGCGCAAAGACATGAATGTCGCTCGACGGGTACAGGTGCCGAGCTAGCTGCAGCACGATGTGCGCCGAGCCGCCGAAACCGGTCAGCCCCAGGCGCTGTCCATCGACGAGCCCAGAGAGCCTTAGCGCGCGGTAGCCGATGGCTCCTGCGCACAGTAGCGGCGCCGCCTGTTCGTCACTGAACTCGTCAGGAATTCTGAACGCGTAGTTCTCGCCGACGGTCATGTACTCCGCATAACCGCCATTGACGTCGCGTCCGGTGGCGCGGAAAGCGTCGCACAGGTTCTCGTCATCGCTGCCGTCAGACGCATGAATCCAGCCGACACCGACGCGATCGCCGGGTTTGAACCGGGTCACCGATGCACCGATGCTGTCGACCCTGCCGACGATCTCGTGACCCGGGACAACCGGTAGTTGCGGCGGCGTAAGACGGCCCTCAATTTCGTCGAGCTCGGTGTGGCAGACGCCGCAAACGGAGACGGCAATGCGAACTTCGTCGTCCCCGGGTTCCGGCATCGGCAGGTCGACGCTCGTCAGCGGCGCATCGCAGGTCGCGACGGAAACGGTGCGATCGATTTGCATTGCTTTCATAAATACATTTTAGCAATGTGACAGGCACACTCGGGCGAGCGCGGGGAAAACCAATGTCATTTGCAGTTGTGCCGGAATGCCTTGGCAAGCGTCACAGACTATACATCGCTGGCGCGCTGGTCTGTCTTTTTGTCGGGACCGCGGGCTGTTCCGGCGAGCATCGGGAAGGGCACTCGATTGGCCACGAGGAACGCAGCCGGCTTGCCGAGCGCGCAGCCCGGGTCGACATTCTGCGTGACGACTTCGGCGTACCCCATATCTACGGCAAGACCGATGCCGACGCGGTGTTCGGCATGCTGTACGCCCAGGCCGAGGACGATTTTCCGCGCATCGAGCGCAACTACATCTGGGCCACGGGGCGTCTCGCCGAAGTCGAGGGAGAAGACGCGCTCTACAGCGACCTGCGCGCACGGCTGTACATGACCGTCGACGAGGCAAAAGCCGCCTACGACGCAGCGCCGGACTGGCTGCGCGCGCTGTGCGACGCGTGGGCGGACGGGCTCAACTACTACCTGCTGTCCAACCCGGACGTGCAGCCGGCACTGCTCACGCGCTTCGAGCCGTGGATGCCGATGTTCTTCAGCGAGGGCTCGATCGGTGGCGACATCGAACAGGTTCCGCTGCAGCGGATTGCGGAGTTCTATGGCCGGCTCGATCCGGAAGACGCGGTCGCGGCAAGCCGTAGCGACGCCGCGATGTTTCCCGCCCGCGGCGGCTCGAACGGTTTCGCGATTGCCGGCGAGCACACGCGCTCCGGCGACGCGATGCTGTTAATCAACCCGCACACATCGTTCTACTTTCGCGGCGAACTTCACGTCGTCAGTGAGGAGGGCCTGAACGCCTATGGCGCGGTTACGTGGGGGCAGTTTTTCGTCTACCAGGGCTTCAACGAGAAGACCGGGTGGATGCACACGTCGACCTACGTCGACTTCATCGACGAGTTCGTCGAAGACGTGCAGCGCCTCGACGGCGAGCTGATGTACCGCTACGGCGAGGAATGGCGGCCTGTCGAATCGTCGGACGTCACATTACGGTACAGGGAGGGCGACGCCATGCGCGAGCGCACTTTCACCATGTACCGAACGCATCACGGACCAATAACGCATTCAATTGACGGCAAGTGGGTCGTGACCCGCATCAACTGGGACCCGGTCAACGCGCTGATCCAGTCCTACACCCGCACGAAACTCGACAGCTACGCCGAGTTTCGCGACATGATGAACATCCGCACGAACTCGTCCAACAACACCGTGTTCGCCGATGCCGACGGCAACATCGCCTACTTCCACGGCAACTTCGTGCCGAAACGCGATACGCAGTTCGATTTCTCGCAACCGGTCGACGGCAGCGACCCGGCAACGGACTGGCAGGGCCTGCACACCGTCGACGAAACGATCACGATCCTGAATCCACCCAACGGCTGGATCCAGAACGCGAACTCGACGCCGTTTACCGCCGCCGCACAATTCAGCCCGCAGCGCGAGGACTACCCGGCGTACATGGCGCCGGATCACGAGAACTTTCGCGGTATTCACGCGGTAAGGGTGCTGACGGACATCGAGGACCTGACGCTCGATGGCTTGATAGACCTTGCCCATGACCCCTACCTGCCGGGATTCGAGGCGCTGATCGGCGGGCTCGTCGAGGCGTGGGATATCGCGGGCGATGAATACCCGGATCTCGCCGGACCGATGGCCGTGCTGGGTGAGTGGGACCTGGCGACGGGCAGGGACTCCGTTGCGATGACGCTGGCCCATTTCTACGGCAACAGTTTCCTTGCGCGATCGACGTTTCCACAGGGAACGAGCGAGATGGACATGATCACGTCGCTCGGCACCGACACGTCGCCGGAGGCACGTCTCGACGTGCTAACCGATGTCGTGCGCATGCTGAACGAGGATTTCGGCAGCTGGCGGACACCGTGGGGCGAGATCAATCGCTTCCAGCGGCTGTCGGGCGACATCGACCTCGCCTATGACGACGACAAGCCGAGCCTCGCCGTGGGCATGGCGAACAGCCGCTGGGGCGCGCTCGCCGACTTCGGTGCCGACCGCCGGGAAGGCACGAAACGCCTGTATGGCAGCAACGGCAACAGCTTCGTCGCCGTCGTCGAGTTCGGCGACACGCTGCGCGCGAAGACGATCCTCGTCGGTGGCCAGAGCAACGACCCGGCGTCGCCGCACTTCGACGACCAGGCACCAATGTACGTCGACCAGCAGTTCAAGGACGTTGCGTATTACCGCGAGGACGTCGAGCGGCGCGCGCGGGAACGCTATTCACCGGGCAATCGATCGGCATTCGCGAAGTAGGAACAATCGTCCCGTCGCCCCGGGGTCCGCGGGGCGACAAACCTTAAAGAATCCGGCGTTCTCGCCGATCCAGACTCTGGAGGCGGAGGAAACGAAGTCGGGACAGCTCGTCACCGGCACTCTCCCGGGGCGCGCTCGTATGCAAGGTTCGTACAATCTCTGGCTGGTGGCACTTTCCTACGTCGTCGCCGTCATCGCATCGTACACGGCGCTGGAGCTGTCGCGCCGCGTCTCCCATTCGCGGGGCTCTGCCGCCAGGGCATGGCTCGGGGCCGGCGCGGTTTCGATGGGCATCGGCATCTGGACGATGCACTTCATCGGCATGCTGGCGTTCAGCCTGCCGATGGCGTTCGATTACGACGTCGGTATCACGCTGTTGTCACTGTTCGTCGGCATCGGCGCTGCCGCGTTCGCGATTTCCGTCGCTTCCCGCAAGAACAACAGCACCGGCCAGATACTGTTCAGCGGCCTCGTCCTCGGGGCAGGCATTGCCGCGATGCACTATACCGGCATGGCAGCCATGCAAATGGATGCTGTGATCATCTACGACCTCAAGATCGTGGTTGTATCAATAGCGATCGCCGTTGCCGCGGCATGCGCCGCGCTGTGGATCATGTTTACGCTGATCGAGAACCGCAGCCGCTACCTGTTATTGATGAAGATCGGCGCAGCGCTGGTCATGGGCATTGCGATCTGTGGCATGCATTACACCGGTATGGCTGCTGCCGGCTACCTGCCTGCCGGCGATGCAATGGCTACGGATGCCAGCGGCGATCACACCTGGCTCGCCTCGACGATTGCCGCGATGGCGCTGGTTATACTGGGTTTTACGCACCTGACCCTGTTCTTCGATCGCCGCCTGCAGGCGCAGCAGCAGCAGAGCGAAAAAGCCGAGCAGGAAAAAGTACAGCTGAGCGAGGTGCTGGACGAATCGTCCAACGAGATCTACTTCTTCGATTCCGAGTCGCACCGCTTCGTCCGGGTCAATCGCGGCGCGCTCGACAATCTCGGCTACACGGTCGAGGAAATGCGGTCGATGACGCCGCTGGACCTGAAGCCGGATTTTAACGTCGCCTCGTTCAACGAATTACTGCGGCCGTTGCGTCACGGGCTTGAGAACGAGCTGCTGTTCGAGACCCGCCACCGGCGCAAGGACGGTTCCGACTACCACATCCAGGTGCACCTGCAGCTGTCGCGCAAGACCGAGCCGCCGATGTTCGTCGCCATCATTACCGACATCACCCAGCGCAAGGACCTCGAGACACAGCTGATGCAGGCGCAGAAAATGCAGTCGATCGGCCAGCTCGCAGCCGGCATCGCGCACGAGATCAATACGCCGGCACAGTTCGTCGGCGACAACACGCGCTTCGTGCAGGATGCGTTCAAGGACCTGATCGAGCTCAGCAACAGTTTCAAGAGGCTCTACAACGCCGCCCGCAATGACGAGATCACGCCGGAGCTGCTCGACGAAGTGGCCTCGTCGATGGATGCGGCCGACGTCGAGTTCCTGACCGACGAGGTACCGACCGCAATTGACCAGTCGCTCGACGGCATCTCGCGCATTTCCAATATCGTGCGCGCGATGAAAGAGTTCTCCCACCCTGGCGGCAAGGACTTCGAGGCTACGGATCTGAACAGCGCCGTCCGCAACACGATTACCGTTGCATCGAACGAATGGAAGTACGTCGCCGATATTGAAACGGAGCTTGCCGACGGCCTGCCGCCGGTCATGTGTTTCCAGCAGGAAGTCAACCAGGTCATCCTGAACCTGATCGTCAACGCCGCGCACGCCATCGAGGCCGGCCGGGACGAAAATGCCGACGAAAAGGGCGTAATCCGGATCGCGACGCGCGCTACCGACGCGAACGTCGAGGTCGCCATTTCCGATACCGGCTGCGGCATTCCGGACGATATCCGCGAGCGGATCTTCGAACCGTTCTTCACGACCAAGGAAGTGGGCAAAGGCAGCGGCCAGGGCCTGGCGATGGCCTACTCGACGATCGTCGACAAGCACCAGGGGCAACTGTTGGTCGACTCGACACCGGGTAAAGGCACGACGTTCACGATACGCCTGCCGCTCGATCGGCCGGAAACCATGACTGACGGGGAGGCGGCCTGATGCGCGTACTGTTTGTAGATGACGAACCGAACATTCTCAGCGGTATCCGGCGCATCTTGCGTCCGTTGCGAAACGAATGGGACATGGAGTTCTGCGCGAGCGGCAAGGAGGCGCTCGAGGCGCTGGAGAATGGCGACTGCGATGTCATCGTCAGCGACATGAAGATGCCGGGCATGGACGGCGCCGAGTTCCTGTCGGCTATCAAGGACAAGCACCCCGATTCGATTCGAATCGCTCTCTCCGGTGAAACCGACGCGAACATGATTTATCGCTGCGTGCAGCACGCGCACCAGTACCTCGCCAAACCCTGCAACATGGACGTCCTGACCGGCACCGTGCAGCGGGCACTGTCGCTGCGCGAACTCGTGCAGGACGAGGAGCTGAAAAAAGTCATTTCGAACATGACGTCGCTGCCGAGCCTGCCGGAGGCCTACTCCGCCATCATGGAGGAGCTGCAGTCGGAGGACCCGTCGCTCGAGCGTATCGGCAAGATCATCGAAACGGATGTGGCGATGTCGGCAAAACTGCTGCAGATCGTCAACTCGGCATTCTTCGGGCTGGTGCGGCACGTGTCGTCGCCGGCGGAGGCGGCCATGTACCTGGGCGTCGACGTGATCCGTTCGCTGGTGCTGACGACCGGCGTGTTTTCGCAGTTCGACGATACGAAAGTCAAACCGGCGGCACTGACGGCGATCTGGAATCACAGCATGCGGGTCGGCGCGCTGGCGAAGAAAATCATGATGCAGGAATCCGGCGACAAGCTACTCGCCGACTACGCGATGATGGGCGGCCTGCTGTCGAATGTCGGTAAGCTCGTCATTGCGGCGAATTTCCCCGACCGATTTATCGAGATCCAGTCGCAAATCGATGCCGGCGATCGATCCGAGATCGATATCGAGAAAGAGGCCATGGGGCATTGCCACACCGAGATCGGGGCGTACCTGCTCTGCATCTGGGGCCTGCCAAACCCGGTCATCGAATGTGTTGCCTATCATCACGCGCCCGCCGCCTGCGTCGAAACCGGGTTCGCACCAGTATCCGCCGTGCACATCGCGACAGCCATTGTGGACGCCGGCGGCAAGGAAGACCTGCCCGGCCTGGACGCAGAATACGTCGAGGCCCTGGGCGTAACGGACAAGATTTGCAAATGGGTCCGCGCGTCGAACGACATCGGCGACGATACGGAGAACGGCGATGGCTAGAAAAGTGCTGTTCGTCGACGATGAGCCGAACGTATTGCAGTCGATACGCCGCAGCCTGAGAAAGAGCTTCGACGTCGATACCGCCGAAGGTGGCCAGGAAGCGCTGGACAAGATGGCGGCAAACGGCAGCTACGCCGTCATCGTCTCCGATATGCGCATGCCGGGTATGAACGGCGTCGAGTTCCTGTCCGAGGCGAAGAAACGCGCGCCCGACAGCGTGCGCATGATGCTGACCGGCAACGCCGACCAGCAGACCGCGGTCGACGCCGTCAACCACGGCGATATCTTCCGCTTTCTGAACAAGCCTTGCGGGCCCGAAGACCTGACAAACGCGCTGCAGAGCGGCATTCGCCAGCACGAGCTGATCACGGCGGAAAAGGAGCTGTTGGAGCAAACTCTGCACGGCAGCATCGATGCGCTCGCGAACGTGCTGGCGCTGTCCAACCCGGAGGTTTTCGGCAGCACGTCACGATCGAAGAACCGTATTCACAAGATCGTCGAGCACATGGGGCTGGACGACAACTGGATCTTCGAAAGCGCCGCGATGCTTTGCAAGATCGGCTGCATCGCCGTTCCCGAGGACCTCGTCCGGCGTAAAGTTACCGGCCACAAGCTCGATGCCGACGAATACGCGGAGTTCGCCGAGCATGCGACAATCGGTGCGAAGCTCGTCTCGACGATTCCGCGCATGGAAGATGTTGCGAAAGCCATCCAGTACCAGGAGAAATGCTACGACGGAACGGGCTTTCCGAAAGACGGTGTCCGCGGCGAAGATATCCCGCTCGGCGGCCGCATGCTCAAGGTCGTGCTCGATTACGATGCCATCGAAGCGTCGGGCGCGCAGATGGCGGACGCCATCGAGCGGCTGAAGAGCACGCCCGAAAAATACGATCCGCAGGTGCTCGCAGCGTTCGAGGCGTCGATGCAGGCGGACGAAGGCCTCGTCGTCTCGACGGTATCGATCATGCAGCTTGACGACTCGATGGTCGTCGCCGAGGACCTGAAGACTGCGGAAGGCGTACTGCTGATCGCAAAAGGCCAGGAGACGACGCTATCGGTCCGCCGTCACCTGCAGAAATACCGCGACAAGGGCCTGATCGGCAGCGATGTCGTCGTGCGCCATCCGGCGCGCTAACTTCGTACTTCTCTGGGGCATACACCTCATTGCCACTGGGGTGGCTCCCTCATTTGCCGCGACATCGCCGGCCAGTATCTTCTCCACACGTATTTTCAAATGCGTTCTCGAACTGCGCCCGACCGGATTCCGCGCACCCAGGTGCCGGAAGTCGCTAGCAGGGCACGGACACTACCGGTTCGACGACCGCGCAGCTGCGGGACGGGTTCCCCGGCATCAACGAATCGACAGGGGTGGATACGATGACGGTAAAGATCAACAAAGGCAGTTGGCACATCGCAGCGATCGCAGCGGCGCCGCTACTCGCACTCATGGCGAGCATCGCGCCCGGGCAGGCCCGGGCACAGTTCGTACCGAACCCGAATCCGGTCATCGTGCCGGGTGCCGAATGCGTCGCCGGAACCGCGGCCGGGTTTCCCTGCGAGAACGTCGACCTGTTGGCCATCGTGCCGAGCTTCGAATACTCGTACGAGCTTTGCGAGCTGCTGGATCCGCTGCAGAATCCGCTGAACCCGACGCTGAACGACCAGAGTCCGCAGCCGCTGACCGGTTCCGACATGTGGGGCTGGACGACGACCGACGACTCCGGCGCGCTGCGCGAGTTCGCTCTGCAGGGCCTCAGCGACGCCGTGGCGTTCATCGAGATGACGGATCCGGCTGACCCGAAATTTCTCGGCTGCATGACGGCGCCGGCACCGAACTTCCTGTGGCGCGATTTGAAGATCTACAAGGATCACATGTACGTCGTCGGCGATTTCAGCCCGGAACTGGCACTGATTCCTCACGATCACGACTCCGGCACCGAGCACGTCGACGACTTCGTGCACGGGCTGCAGATCTTCGACCTGCGCCGCCTGTTGACGGCGGACCCGGCCCTGCCGCAGAAATTCGTCGAAGATGAAATCTACGGTGGCTTCGACGAGGCGCATAACATCGTCATCGACGAAGACACCGGCTTTGCCGCGGCCGTCGCCTCCGACACCTGCGGCGCAGAGTTCCACCTGCTGGACCTCGATGCCGACCCGCTGTATCCGGAGTTTCTCGGCTGCTACAACAGCGGCCTGCCCGGCGCCGTGCATGATGCCCAGTGCACGATCTATCGCGGCCCGGACATCGAGCACTTCGGCAAGGAAATCTGCCTCGCGTTCATGGAAGACCAGTTTTCGATCTTCGACATGAGCGACCCGGCGTCGCCGCAACTGCTGGCCGGCAACCTGCTGTATCCGGGACAGGGCTACGTGCACCAGGGCTGGTTTACCGACGACTTCCGCTACGTTGGCTCGAACGACGAGCTCGACGAGGTCAACGCAACGGCGGCCGGCAACCCGCACAATACGCGTACCTACATGTGGGATGCCGAGGATCTCGACAACCCGACGTTCATCGGCACCTACGAAGGGCCGACGGGCTCGATCGACCACAACATGTATTTCAAGGGCAAGTACCTGCACCAGGCCAACTACGTCGCCGGCTACCGCGTGCTGGACGCGTCCGGCATTGGCGAAGGCCTGCTGACCCAGGTGGCATTTTTCGACACCCATCCGCCCGATGCTGACATAGCTGCATTCGGCGGTGTCTGGAGCGGCTATTTTCACTTCGAAAGCGGTGCGGTCGCGCTGAGCCAGCTCAACCATGGCGAACTGTTCATCCTGCAGCCGCACCTGCCGGACGACCCGAGTGATCCTGAAGAGCCAGTGGACGTCGTGCCGGAAAGCGGACGCGTGCATGGCGCAGGGTTCCTCGACGGGCTGCCGGCAGCACCCGGCGGCGATGCGGACTTCGACAAGGTCAATTTCAGCTTCGATGCTCGCGTCAAGCACGGTGAACTCGACGGCTGGCTGAAGCTGAAGGACAAGGAATTCGGCGTGACGATCGACGCGCGGGAAATCACGAGCCTGTCGCCGGGCGGCACCTGCAACGGGGTCGAGACGTCCGCCGAAGGCGGCTTCGTGTTCCGCGCTGCCGGTACGTTCAACGGCCTCGACGGCGCCGAGTTCCGGGTTTGCGGCGAAGACAACGGCAAGCACGGCAAGGGCAACGACAGTCAGCCGCCGGACCGCTTCCACCTCGAGTGCACCAGCGGCTGCGTGTACGACACGGCCGACCGCACACAGGATGACGGCATCGACGGCGGCAACATCCACCTGTTCGAGCCCATCGTCGTTGCCGAAGAATCGGCGTTAAGCGGCCTCGGCATCGGCGGCCAAACGGTGCTGTCGCTGGACCCGATGCTCGCCGACGGCCCGAATCCGGGCCAGCCGATGATGCTGACCGCGTCGATGCAGTCGACCGACGGTATTGCAGAGGACGGCCAGGTGCTGACGTTGCACAGCAAGCACGAAAGCGGCGCGACGAATGCCGTTGGTGCCGTCAGCGATGCCCTGGGTGCGGCTTCGTTCATTGTTTCGCCGCTGCCCGGCAAAACGACGTACTGGGTAACGCTCGGCGACCTCGAGTCCAACCGGGTCACGTTGACCTCAGCCTATTAACCAGTAACCATCGCGCTCGGGCGGTCCGAAGGGATTCGGCCGCCCGTCAGAGAGCAAGACGAGTATCCGCGGAGCCCGATAACGGGGATGGACTGGGATGGGACGACGGGCTGCATTTTCAGTCGCGACAGCATGTGCGGTTATAGCCAGCGGCTGCGCGGCACCTGATCCGGCGGCTCCGGTTTCCGATGCACCCGCATTCGAACCGGTGGTCGAGGCGGCCGTCGTCGTCAGTGAAACGACGATGGACGGACGCCGCGGCAAGACACATGGCCTGATCAGTT
>JBFIQH010000071.1:0-13539 GCA_041609735.1 Woeseiaceae bacterium
GCAAACCGCCTTCCTCGAGCCCGTCGCCGACCGCGCGTTTTCTCTGCACCGTCGGCTTGTCCAACCCGTGGTAGTTCGGCTCCGCCCGCGCCGTTGCCTGGCGACGCACGATGCGCATCGGCGACTCGCTCTGCACAGCGCGCTGACCGAGGCCCGTCGCCACAACGGTGACGCGGATGCGATCCGTCATGTCCGGATCGATCACGGTGCCGACGACGACGGTCGCATCTTCCGATGCAAATTCCTTGACCGTGTTGCCGACCTCCTGGAACTCGCCGATCGACAGGTCCATGCCGGCGGTGACGTTGACCAGTATGCCGTTGGCGCCGGCGAGGTTGATGTCCTCGAGCAGCGGGCTCGATACCGCCGCCTCGGCGGCTTCGCGGGCGCGATCCTCGCCGGACGACGAGCCGGAACCCATCATGGCCATGCCCATTTCCGCCATGACGGTGCGTACGTCGGCGAAGTCGACGTTGATAAGGCCCGGGCGCGTGATCAGTTCCGCGATACCTTGCACTGCACCCTGCAGTACCTGGTTCGCCGACTTGAACGCGTCGAGCAGCGTCGTCTCACCGCCAAGTACCGTCAGCAGTTTCTCGTTCGGTATCGTGATCAGCGAGTCGACGTACTTGCCGAGTTCGGCGATGCCGTGATCCGCGATGGCCATGCGCTTGCCGCCTTCCATTGCAAACGGTTTCGTTACGACGGCCACGGTCAGTATGCCGAGTTCCTTCGCAACCTGCGCCACGATCGGCGCCGCGCCCGTGCCGGTACCACCGCCCATGCCGGCCGTGATAAACAGCATGTCGGCACCCTCGATGACCTCGGTGATGCGGTCGCGGTCTTCCATGGCCGCCTGCCGTCCGATGTCGGGGTTCGCACCTGCGCCCAGTCCTTTCGTAATATTGCAGCCGATCTGCAGTGACGTGCGGACATGCGAGCATTTCAGTGCCTGCGCATCCGTATTCGCACAGATGAAGTCAACGCCCTCGATGCCGGTGTTGACCATGTGCGCGACGGCGTTGCCGCCGCCACCGCCGACACCGATCACCTTGATGACCGCCGTCTGGCTGTGTGCGTCCATTAATTCAAACATTTCCTTACCTCCGCAATTCGAACCTTCCAGTTCGCTCATTTCCTTTCGGGGCACTCACTTCCATCCCCGTCCAACCCCTGGCCAGAGCCAGGCTCCTTAAAAAATCGTTTGTCGTTGCCGGCACCTCAAAACTGCCCCTGGAACCAGTTTTTCATCCGCTCCCAGACGTCGCCGAGGCTGCTCGACACCGGCGTCGCGCGCCGCCCGCGGCGCGTCAGTGATTCGTAGCCGTACAGCAGCAGGCCCACACCGGTCGCATGTATCGGGTTCCTGACGACATCCATCAGACCCTCGACGTACTGCGGGGAACCGAGCCGCACCGGCATGTGAAACACTTCCTCGGCAAGTTCCACGGCACCTTCCATCTTCGCGCTGCCGCCGGTGATGACGATGCCGGCCGCAATCAGCTCCTCGAAACCGGACCGCCTGAGCTCGTCGCGTATCAGGCCGAACAATTCCTCGTAACGCGGCTCGACGATCTCGGCGAGCGTCTGCCGCGCAAGGCGCCGCGGCGGCCGGTCGCCGACGCTCGGGACCTCGATCGTTTCGTCGGGATTCGCGAGCTGCGACAGCGCACACGCATACTTGATCTTGATCTCTTCGGCGTACTGGGTCGGCGTGCGCATCGACACGGCGATGTCGTTCGTGACCTGGTCGCCGGCGATCGGTATGACGGCCGTGTGCTGGATGGCGCCGCCCATGAACACCGCGATATCGGTCGTGCCGCCGCCGATGTCGACGATGCAGGAGCCGAGTTCCTTCTCGTCCTCGGTCAGGACGGAATAGCTCGACGCCAGCTGCTCGAGAACGATGTCGTCGACCTCGAGCCCGCAGCGCTGCACACACTTGACGATATTCTGCGCCGCGCTCTCGGCGCCGGTCACCATGTGCACCTTGGCCTCGAGTCGCACGCCCGACATGCCGATCGGTTCGCGGATGCCTTCCTGCCCATCGATCAGGAACTCCTGCGGCAGGATGTGCAGGATCTTCTGGTCCGCCGGAATCGCAACGGCGCGCGCCGCATCGATGACGCGGTCGACGTCGCCGGCGCTGACCTCCGAGTCACGGATACCGACAATGCCGTGCGAGTTCAGGCTGCGGACGTGGCTGCCGGCGATGCCGGTGTAAACCGAGTGAATGTCGCAGCCGGCCATCAGCTCCGCTTCCTCGATCGCACGCTGGATCGAATGCACGGTCGACTCGATGTTGACGACGACGCCTTTCTTCAGGCCCCTCGACGGATGCGAGCCGATGCCGACGACCTCGATATCGCCGTCTTCATTAACCTCGCCGACGATCGCTACGACTTTCGACGTACCGATATCCAGACCAACGATGAGGTTCTTATCCACGCGTTTCGACATTCCCTAGTTCAATCCTCGCAAAGCCAGCATTTCCTTTTCGGCATCGGTCGCCTCTCGCGACGGTTCGTTTGCGCCATCCTTCCAGCCGATCGTGAAGCCGTTGCTGTAACGCATGTCGACGTAAGCGATGTCCGCAGCGCGCCCGGTGATGACGTCGGCGACGACACCGACGAACAGGTCCGTGCGTTCCTCGACGTCACGGCGGCCGAGCCGCACTTCGACCCCGTTTGTCAGCGTCACCTGCCAGGCGCCACGCGGATCGAGCTCGATGCGGCGCACGTCCAGGCCGATCGGGATCAGCCGGTCGCGAATGTCGAGGTAGCTGCGCGCGACGTCGGCCGCACGATCTTCCGGGCCCGACAGTCTCGGCAGCTCAGCCGGAATGTGGCGTGCGTCGCTGACGAACTGTTCGCCGCGCACGTTCAGGAGACCACTGTCGCGCCAGATTGCGGCCGGCACTTGTTCCGTAACCGTGATTGCAATGCGGTTCGGCCAGCGGCGCGCGACGGCGGCCTGGTCGATCCACGGCAATGCCTGGATGCGCTCACGCATGCGGCCGAGATCAGCACCGAGGAAACCGGCGTCGAGCTCCTCGCTGACGGCCTCCTCGATCGCGAGCGGCGTGACCCGCTGGAACGGTCCGCTGATCGATAGTGACTGGATCGGGCTATCCAGCAGGCGGGTACTCAGCTCGAAGGTACCGGCCACGATGACGGCCGCGGCCAGCGGCGTCAGGAACCGACTCAGCGAAATCTTCGGCCAGTGGATTTTTTTCGTTGCCTTCGGTTTGCGGCGATGCGCCTGTTTACGCGCCATTGACCACCTCCCACGAATCGGTCGCTGCGGACCGCGCTGCGGCGTCGATACTGGTTTCGAGGATGCGCCAGCAAAGCTCCTCGAAGTCGATACCGGCCTCGCGAGCTGCCATCGGTACGAGGCTGTGGCTCGTCATGCCCGGGACCGTGTTGACCTCGAGGATCTGCGGCTCGTCGTCGTTGCCGGTCATGAAGTCGACGCGTCCCCAGCCGCTCGCGCCGACGGCGGTGAAGGCGGCGATTGCCAGGTCCAGGTAAAGCTGTTCCTCGTCCGCAGATGCCGTCCCGGGGCAGATGTAGCGCGTCTCATCCGATTCGTATTTGGCGTGGTAGTCGTAGAAGACTCGCGGAGTTTCGATACGGATTGTCGGCAGCGCCTGGCCCTGCAGGACGCCGACCGTCATTTCCTTGCCGACGATGCAGGTCTCGGCAATCGCCGCTTCGTCGAACTGCAGTGCGAGATCGCAGGCCTCGTCGAGATCCGATGCGTCGAGCACCTTGGTCATGCCGACGCTCGAGCCCTGCCCCGCGGGCTTCAGGATCAGCGGCACCCCCAGCTCGTCCAGCGCGCGTACCGCGTCCCGACGGTCGTGAATGACGCGATAGTCCGGCGTCGGCAAGCCGGTCGCGCGAAACAGGTGCTTCGTGCGGACCTTGTCCATCGCGATTGCGGACGCCATGACGCCGCTGCCGGTATACGGCACATCGAGCCACTGCAGCGCACCCTGCAGCGCGCCGTCCTCGCCGCCCGGGCCGTGCAGAGCGATCCAGGCACGATCGAAGCCGGCCGATGCAAACTCTGCCATCGATTTTGTCGCCGGGTCCCATGGATGCGCGTCGACATCGCGCGCAAGGAGCGCCGTCAGCACGGCGTTGCCGCTGTCCAGCGATACCTCGCGCTCGCTCGAACGCCCGCCGAGCATGACGGCTACACGCCCGAACTCGCGCGCATGCTGCACGACCGTGCGCGAATCCGATTGCGCCGTGATGCGCGTCATGACGACGCCTCGCCGACGATTTTCACTTCGTGAACGAGATGCACGCCATGCTTCGCAAGCACGGTTTCGCGAACATGTTCGATCAATGCCTCGATGTCG
This sequence comes from Woeseiaceae bacterium, assembly GCA_041609735.1. Classification (GTDB taxonomy): domain Bacteria; phylum Pseudomonadota; class Gammaproteobacteria; order Steroidobacterales; family Woeseiaceae; genus UBA1847. The sequence goes on from JBFIQH010000071.1 coordinate 4,373, forward strand.
CTCGCCGTCGCATCGCCGCGATTGATGATGAAATTCGCATGCTTGTCAGACACCTCGGCGCCACCGATCGAGTAGCCCTTGAGTCCGGCCGCTTCGATCAGGCGCGCGGCATGATCGCCTTCCGGGTTGCGAAACACCGAACCGCAGCTCGGCAGGCCGAGCGGCTGCGTCGTTTTGCGGCGTTCGAGCATCGTATTCAGCGTTGCCATGCTCGGACGCGCATCCGGGTCGAAGCGAAACGTCGCCTCGAGGAACCATTCGTTCGGCGGGCCGGTGACGTTGCGGTAACCGACCGTGTACTCGGTCGGCGCACGCTCGTGGATTTCGCCGTGGCGATCGATCGTGCGCACCGACTCGACACGCTCCCAGGTTTCGCCGCCGTGCGCGCCGGCATTCATCGCCAGCGCGCCGCCGACGGTGCCGGGTATGCCGGCGAAAAATTCCGACGGCCCGACGCCCCAGCGAATGCACTGCCGCGCGAGCTGCGTGCACGGCACGCCACTCCCGGCCCGCACCAGGTAATGATCGATTTTCTCCAGATCCCGCAGCAGCCGCGTCGCCGAGATGACAACGCCACGAATGCCGCCGTCGCGCACCAGCAGGTTGCTGCCGACACCGAACCAGAACACGGGCACGTCGTCGTCGAGCTCGCGGAAAAACTGCTGCAGATCCTCGATGCTGGCCGGGACGAAATAGCTGCTCGCCGGTCCGCCGACGCGCCACGACGTATGCCGGCTCATCGGCTCATTTATCGAGAGCTTGCCCTCCACATCGATTCGCTGCGGCGCGGCCATCATGAGTGCACCTTCAGCGATGGCTTGTCGCGCAGGCGCTCTGGCAGGCTGGCGGCGTAGGCACCGATGTCCCCGGCCCCCATGGTCAGCACCAGGTCGCCATCCTCGATGAGGCCTTTCAGCACCGGCTCCAGCTCGTCCAGCGACTCGACGAACACCGGCTCCACCGCGCCGCGCGATCGCACGGCGCGAGCGATTGCCCTGCCGTCTGCGCCGGCGATCGGCGCTTCGCCGGCGGCATAGACGTCGAGCAGAATCAGCACGTCGGCGTCGGACAAGACCTGCGCGAAATCGTCGAGCAGGTCGCGCGTGCGCGTGTAGCGATGCGGCTGGAAAACCAGCACGGTGCGGCGCTGCGGCCATCCTGTCTTCGCCGCGGACAGCGTTGCCGCAAGCTCCGTCGGATGATGACCGTAGTCGTCGATCAGCAGGATCTTGCCGCTAGCGGTTTCGATCTCGCCCAGGTTCTGGAAGCGTCGATCGATACCTTCGAATTTTTCGAGCGCGGCGACGATCGACTCGTCGCGAATCTGAAGTTCGTCGGCGACGGCAATCGCGGCAAGCGCATTTTGCACGTTGTGCAGACCGGGCAGTCGCAGTGAAATGGCCAACGGCGGCTTGTCGTCCGAACGAGCGACGTCGAATCGTGTCAGGCCCTCGTCGAATTGTATGTTGCTGGCGCGAACGTCGGCGTCTTCGTTCAGCCCGTAGGTCAGCACCGTGCGCCCGATATCGCCGATGATCTCGTTGACGCCGGCGTCATCGGTGCAGACAACCGCAAGGCCGTAAAACGGCAGGTTGTGAAGGAATTCGATGAAGCCGGCGCGCAGCCGTTCGATGTCGCCGTCGTAGGTCGACATGTGATCGGCATCAACGTTGGTGACGATCGCCAGCATCGGCTTCAGGTGCACGAATGACGCATCCGACTCGTCGGCTTCGGCGACCAGGTATTCGCCCTGCCCGAGGCGTGCATTCGCGTCGGCACTTTTCAGGCGTCCCCCGATGACGAAGGTCGGATCGAGACCGCCTTCGGCCAGAACGCTGGCCACGAGGCTCGTCGTCGTCGTCTTGCCGTGCGTGCCCGCGACCGCGATCGAGTAACGGAAACGCATCAGTTCGGCAAGCATCTCCGCGCGCTGGACAACCGGCATCCGTTTCTCGCGAGCAGCGACAACTTCCGGATTGGTTTCATCGACCGCGCTGGAGACGACCACTGCATCAGCATTGGCAATGTTGTCCGCAGCGTGGCCGATGAATACGTTCGCGCCCAGTCGCTCGAGGCGCTGTGTCTGCTTGTTTGCCTTCAGGTCCGATCCCTGCACCGCGTAGCCGAGACTCAGCATGACCTCGGCGATACCGGACATACCGGAACCGCCGATGCCGATGAAGTGCACGTTATGGATACGGCGCATGCGCGAAATCATGGCGTCACCCCGGCGAGTTCGAGGCAAACCGACGAGATATGCGACAACGCATCCGGACGCGCCAGCTTGCGAGCCTTGTCGGCGCGCCGCTGCAGCACACTGCGCTCGGCAAACCATTCCTTCAGCGAGGCCGCCAGTGTCGATTCGCTGAGCGTCGCTTCGTCAATGAGGAGTGCGGCACCGGCGTCAACCAGCGGCCGTGCATTTTTGGTCTGGTGATCGTCGACGGCGGACGGATACGGTATGAAAAGCGCCGGCAGTCCGACTGCACACAGCTCGGCTACGGTCAGCGCACCTGCGCGGCAGACGACGAGATCAGCCCAGGCATAGGCGCCCGCCATATCGTCGATAAACGGCGTCAGCTCGACATCGATACCGGTTTGCGCATACGCCTCACGCGCCGTCGCGATCGTGCGTTCGCCGCACTGGTGCCGCACGACCGGCCGCTGGTTCTCCGGCAACAGCGCGAGTGCCGCGGGCACGGTCCGATTCAATGCGAGGGCGCCCTGGCTGCCGCCCAGCACGAGCAGGCGCAGCGGCCCGCTGCGGCCGGGATAGCGCTCGCCGGGAGCGGGCACTTGAGCGATATCTTCGCGAACGGGATTGCCGACGGTTTCAGCGTCGACATCGGAATTAAAACTGCCCGGGAAGGCTTGCAGCACAACCCGGGCAAGACGCGCCAGAAGACGGTTGGTAAGGCCGGCGGCCGCGTTCTGTTCGTGGATCACGAGCGGACGTCGCGTCAACCACGCGGCCACGCCGCCGGGACCGCTGACGAACCCGCCCATGCCGAGGACGGCGGCCGGACGACGACGCAGCATGACGCCGAGCGCCTCGAGCAGCGCAAAGGTCAGCGCAAATGGCGCAATCAGCAGCGCGACGATACCTTTGCGCCGCAGACCCTTGATGCGTATCCATTCGATATCGATCCCGGCATTCGGCACGACGCGGGCCTCGAGCCCCTGCCGAGTGCCGAGCCAGACGACTTCCTGCGACTGTTGCTGCAATGCTTTCGCAACGGCGAGCGCCGGGTAGACGTGCCCGCCGGTGCCGCCAGCCATGACAAGAATCGGCCGCTTATGCGTTGCAGCGCTCACGACTTCTTCCCCCGGACGCGTTTCCGATTGACCGGTTTTGCGTCAACGGTGAGTTCGTGATGGATCCGCAGCAATAACGCGATCGCGATCATAGTTACGATCAGGCTCGAACGACCGTAGCTGATTAGCGGCAGCGTCAGTCCTTTGGTCGGCAACAGCCCCATGTTCACGCCGACATTGATAAATGCCTGCAGGCCCAGCCAGGTGCCGAGGCCCACAGCGATGTAGGCTTCAAAAAAGCGCTCGGCATCGAATGCGCGAATCGCAAGCTTGAAAACGCGCCACAGCAGTGCGAGGAACAGCCCGATCAAGACGAGAGAGCCGAACAGTCCGAACTCCTCGGCATAAACTGCGAAGACGAAATCGGTGTGCGCCTCGGGCAGGTAGAAAAGCTTTTGCACGCTGTTGCCGAGACCGACACCGAAGAACTCGCCACGCCCGATGGCGATCAGCGACTGCGTCAGCTGAAACCCCGAGTTGAACGGATCGGCCCACGGATCGAGGAAACCGGTCAGGCGCTGCATGCGATACGGCGATGCAATGGCCAGCGCTGCCATGCCCGCGACAGCAACGAGAAAGAACAGCAGGAAATCACGAAACCGGGCGCCGGCGACGAACAGCATGGCCAGCGCCGTCGCCAGCAGCACCACGGCGGCGCCGAAGTCGGGTTCCGCAAGCAGCGCCGCTGCGGCCAGCGACGTAACGAGCATCGGCCGCAGGAACCCGACGAACTGCTCCCGGACGGCCTTGTTACGCCGCACCAGGTAGCCCGCCAGGTAAATAATGAAGCACAGCCGCGCCGGCTCCGACACCTGCAGGTTCATGACACCAAGGCGTATCCAGCGGCGGCTGCCGTTGACCTCGTGACCGACGCCCGGCAGCAGCACGACCAGCAGCAGTGCCAGCCCCGCCAGCAGCATCAGCGGCCCCACCATGCGCCAGACCTGCATCGGGATGAACAGGCAGATGAACCCGCCGACGACACCCATCGCGGCCGCCATCAACTGGCGCTGCACGTAGAAGAAGGGATCCCCGGTGACGTTGTCGGACACCGAGATCGACGCCGACGCCAGCACGACGAATCCGCCGAGCAGCAGCGTCAGCACGATCGTCAGCAGCACCGTGTCGAACTGCAGCGACGTGCGCAGCCGCGCCGGAAACGGGAACGTGACGCTCGTCGAACTCATTGCCTGAGCTCCCGTACCGCCCGGGCGAACGCATCTCCGCGCTCGCCGTAGTTCTTGTACTGGTCGAGGCTTGCGCAGGCCGGCGCCAGCAAAACCGTGTCCCCGGCTTCGGCATGGTTCGCTGCGTGTCGCACCGCCTCGCTCATGTCGGCCGCAAATTGCACCGGGTTCACGGTATCCAGCGCCGCGGCGATTTTTTCGGCATCCTCGCCGATCAGCACGGCCGCACGCAGCTTGTTGTCGAGTGCGGCGGCAAGCTCGCCAAATTCCGCTCCCTTGCCAACACCGCCCGCAATCAGCACGATCATGCCGTTCACGGATTCAATCGACGCCACCGCAGCACCAACGTTGGTCGCTTTCGAGTCGTTGACGAAACTGACGCCGCCGATGCGGTCGACGAACTGCATACGGTGCGGCAGACCCGGAAACTCACACAGGACCTGCAGCATCGACGCCATGTCGAGGCCCGCGAGTTCGCCAGCTGCCATCGCCGCCAGCGCATTCGCCTGGTTGTGGCGCCCGAACAGCACGAGGTCGCGCGCAGACAGCAGCAGCGTCTCGCCGCGCGCAAGATACGTCTCGCCATCCTCCACACGCAGGCCGTAATTTCCGTCGTCGGGCTCGTCGAGGCCGAAGCTCCTGACGTCGCGGATATTTGCGACGTAGTCGTGCGCGCGCGGGTCGTCGCGATTGATGACGGCAGCCTTCGCTTCACGGAAGACGCGATACTTGGTTTGCCGGTAATCATCGATGCTTGCATGCCAGTCGAGATGGTCCGGCGATATATTCAACAGGATCGACACCGCAGCCGGCAGCCGGTGCGTGCGCTTGAGCTGGAAACTCGATAGTTCGAGCACGTAGATGTCGGGCACAGGCTTGTCGAGCAGGTCGAGCGCCGGCTCCCCGAGGTTGCCGCCCGCATGGACGTCGAGGCCCGCTGCGCGGCACATGTGATATATCAGCGTCGTTACCGTGCTCTTGCCGTTGGACCCGGTGACGGCGATAAACGGGGCCTTCGCCTCCCGCGCAAACAGCTCGATGTCGCTCAGGACCTCGAGCCGCGCCTTGCGGGCGTCGACGAGGATCGGGTGGCTGTCCGAAATGCCGGGCGACGCAATGACGCGCTCGACGTTGCCCGGCAGTGCCGCGTCGCCCGGCAAGATTTCCGCGTCGGGGTACAGCGACTTCAGCTCTTCGACGCCCGGTGGCGCCTCTCGCGTATCGAAAAACATCGCGTCGATGTCTTTGCGGCGCAGGTAACGTGCAATCGACAGGCCGGTCGCGCCGAGACCGAGCACGAAGTCCTTCGACGACGTTGCGTGACGCGTGTTCATCGTATTTTCAGGCTCGCGAGGCCGATCAGCACCAGGATTACCGTGATGATCCAGAAGCGGACGATGACTTTCGGCTCGGCCCAGCCTTTCAGTTCGAAGTGATGATGAATCGGCGCCATCCTGAAGACGCGCTTGCCGGTCATCTTGTAGGACGCCACCTGGATAATGACCGACAGCGTTTCCATGACGAAGACGCCACCCATGATCGCGAGCACGATTTCCTGCCGCACGACGACGGCGACGACGCCGAGCGCGGCACCGAGCGCGAGCGCGCCGATGTCGCCCATGAACACCTGCGCCGGATACGTGTTGAACCAGAGAAACCCGAGCCCGGCGCCGGCCAGCGCCGCGCAGAAAACGAGTATCTCGCCGGTGCCGGCGACGTATGGAATATCGAGATACGCGGAGAAATTGACGTTGCCGGTTACATAGGCGAAGACGCCGAGTGCGCCGCCGACGAGCACCGTCGGCATAATCGCAAGACCATCGAGGCCGTCGGTCAGGTTGACGGCGTTCGAGAATCCAACAATAAAGAAGTACGTCACAACGACCTGGAAAATACCCAGCGGGACCATCAGGTCCTTGAAGTAGGGGATCAGGAGCGAGGTCGAGATTTCGTCAGTCGCTGTGACGTACAAAGCGATGGCCGCAGCTGATGCCGCGACCGACTGCCAGAAGAGCTTCTGTTTTGCAGAGATCCCGGCAGGGTTCTGCAAAACGAGTTTCTTGTAGTCATCGACGTAACCGATGGCGCCGAATGACAGGGTGACAAAGAGGACGATCCATACGAAATGGTTTTCGAGATCCGCCCAGAGGATCGTGCTGATCGCGATCGCCGTCAGGATCAGCGCACCGCCCATCGTCGGCGTCCCCGCCTTGGGCAAATGCGTCACCGGTCCGTCTTCACGAACCGGTTGGCCGACCTGGTTGACGGACAGCTTTGCGATCATGCGCGGACCGATGACGAACGACAGGATCAGTGCCGTCAGTGCACCGAGAATCGCGCGCATCGTCAGGTAATTGAAGACGTTGAAGCCCGACTCGAACTGCGACAGGTACTGGGTGAGGTAGAGCAGCATCGTCAGCCCCCCTCCCCGGCATCGTTACGGACCAGCGCGTCGACGACCCGCTCCATGCGCATGAAACGGGATCCCTTCACCAATACATTGACGTCGGCCGTCACCGACGAGCGCAGAGCATCGATCAGGGTGTCGACGTTGTCGAACCAGCGGCCGTCGTCACCGAACGCGGCGGTCGCATTGCGGCACAGCTCCCCGGTCGCATACAGGCGATCGACACCCGCGCGTTTCACGGCCATACCGACTTCGCCGTGCAGCCTGGCACTGTCGTCGCCGAGCTCGCCCATGTCGCCGAGCACCAGCCAGGACGCTCCCGGCAGGCTCGCAAGAAATTCTGCCGCGGCGGCCACGCTGAGCGGGTTGGCGTTGTAGCTGTCGTTGAACATTGTCGAGCCGTTCAGGCCGGCGAGCGGCTCGAGCCTGCCCGATACCGGCCGCACCTGTTCGAGCCCGACCTGGATCTGTTCCGCGGCAACGCCCAGTGACTGTGCAATCGCGGCAGCGGCGCAGGCATGGCGTACGTTGTGTCGGCCCGGCAGCGACAGCCGCACCTCGAGCGATTGCCCGCCGAGCTGCAGTTCAAAGCCGGCGCCCTGCCCGTCGGCCTCGATATTCTTCGCCATGACGTCGGCGGGCTTCGTGAGGCCGAAGGTAATGATGTCGATGTCTTTTGCGAACGACTTCCACAGGTCGATGTAGGCATCGTCGGCATTCAGCACAGCGACGCCCGGCCGCGAGCGGCCGCGCAGTATCTCGCCCTTCGCTTTCGCAACGCCGTCGATAGAACCGAAACCTTCGAGGTGCGCGGCACCGGCATTGGTGATGGCGACGACGTCCGGCTCGGCCAGCGATACGAGGTAAGCAATTTCGCCGGCATGGTTCGCGCCCATCTCGATCACCGCGAAACGGTGTTCCGGCTCTATGCGCGTCAGCATCAGCGGCACGCCGATATCGTTGTTCAGGTTGCCCGCTGTCGCGAGCGTCGGCCCGGCCTGCATCAGGCAGGCCGCGGTCATTTCCTTCAGTGTCGTTTTGCCGTTGCTACCGGTAATGCCGACGACAATCGCCGCCTGCTCCCGGCGCCACGATGCACCGAGTGCGCCGAGCGCCGCACGCGTGTCACTTACGCGAATCTGCGGCAGCCTGATATCGACGTCGGCGTGCACGACCGCTCCGGCAGCGCCCTTCTCTTGCGCCTGCGGAACATAGTCCTTGCCGCTGAAATTCGGTCCGTCGAGTGCGACGAACAATTGACCGCTTTGCAGCGTGCGCGTGTCCGTGCTGACCCCCTCGAACATGCGGTCGGCGCCTTGCAGTCGGCCTTGCATCGATGCGGCAGCGTGCTGGAGCGTTGTCATCATCCGGCGCTCCCCGCACTGCGTGCATCGAGACCTTGCTTCGCAACGGCGTAATCCGAGAACGGGATCGCCTCGCTGCCGATCACCTGGAACTCCTCGTGACCCTTGCCGGCGATCAGGATCTGATCGTCGTCGGCAGCATGCGCAATTGCCCAGTCGATCGCCGCGGCCCGGTCCTCGATGACCGTTGCGTTACCGGGTGCCTGCATGCCACCGAGGATGTCGTCGATAATGTCGATCGGCGATTCGCCGCGCGGATTGTCGCTGGTAACGACAGCATGGTCGGCGAGCCGCTCGACGATCGCGCCCATCTCGGGCCGCTTGCCGCGATCGCGATCGCCGCCACAGCCGAAAACGCACCAGAGTTTACCGGTGCCGTGCGCACGCAATGCATGCAGCGCAACGTCGAGCGCATTGGGCGAATGCGCGTAGTCGATGTAGGTGCGTGGCCCCGGTGCATTGACTCGCTGCATGCGGCCGGGTGGCGATTCCATGCACTGCAATGCGTCGCATGCGGCGCGTAGTTCGGCGCCGTCGACCAGCAAATACGCCAGCGCCAGCGCGGCGTTGGCGACATTGTAGTCGCCCGGCATCGGCAGGAAGAATTCCTCGGCGCCCCACGACGACTCGATCCGGATGTCGGATCCACCGGGCCGCGTTGTGGCGCTGCGGACAATGACGTGCTGCCGGTGGACGGCCTCACGATCGAAACGCGCGGACACGGTAACCACATCGTTGCCGCAGCGAGCGGCAAGCCGGGCGCCGAAGTCGGAGTCGATATTGACAATGCGCGAGTTCGCGCGATGTTCGACGAACAGGCGGGCCTTGGCTTCGCCGTACGCCTGCATGTCGCCGTGATAATCCAGGTGATCGCGACTCAGGTTCGTGAACAGC
>JBFIQH010000072.1:0-13410 GCA_041609735.1 Woeseiaceae bacterium
GTTGCTCGGGCACTCGCCAAACAGTACGGCTGGCAATACATGCGGCTGAAAACGAAAGAACTTCAGAAGCTGAATGCCGGCGCATTCATCGCCGTCGCGCAAGGCAACGAGAACGACAGTGCCAGCATCGTCAGGTTGTGCTATCGACCCGACCGCAATTCGAAGAAGGTAGACCTCAGTCTCGTCGGCAAGGGCATAATCTTCGACACCGGCGGCACGAACCTGACACCGTTCAAGTCTATGCTCGATATGCACGGCGACATGCAGGGTAGTGCCGTCGCGCTGGGAACGCTGTTGGCGATCAGCCAGCTCCAGTTACCGATCGCTGTCGACTGTTGGCTGGCCCTGACCGAGAACCGGACCGGGCCCAAAGCCTACAAATCGCAGGATGTCGTCACCGCGGCAAACGGCAAAACCATACAGACGATTCACACCGATGCCGAAGGCCGCATGGCGCTGGCCGATACGCTGGTGTTTGCCAGCCGCGAGCGGCCGAAGTTGATCGTCGACTATGCGACGCTCACTGGTTCCTGCGTCGACGCAATTACCACGCAGTACAGCGGCGTCTTCACGAACCGTCCCGAATGGCATCCGCGACTGAAGCGCACCGGCCAGCAGTGCGGCGAACGCGTCTGGCCGTTTCCGATCGGCGATGAATTCCGGGAGTCGCTGAAAAGCCCGGTCGCGGACCTGCGCCAATGCACCGTCAACGCACACGGCGACCACATCCTCGCGGCAACGTTTCTGGCGGAATTCATTGAAAACGACACCCCGTGGGTGCACATCGACCTGAGCTCCAGCGAACACGAGCCCGGGCTCGCGCACATTCCAACCAAGGTCACCGGATTCGGCGTACGTTATACGATGAGCTTGCTGCTGGACGAAAAGCTCGTCGAATCGGAATCTGCATGACCCAGCCCGTATTGATGGCCGAGCGCTTTCGCGGTTTCCTGCCGGTCGTCGTCGATGTCGAAACCGGTGGTTTCAATTGCAGGACGGACGCGCTGCTTGAAATCGCCGCGGTTATCGTCGGCTTCGACGACGGCGGCAAGCTCTGTCGCCAGGAAACGCATCGGTTTCACGTGCGGCCCTTCGAAGGCGCCAATATTGAGGATGCGTCTCTTGCTGTAAACGGTATCGACCCCCATCATCCGCTGCGTCCGGCGATCGATGAGCGCGATGCCCTCGGGAGAGTGTTTCGGGAAGTACGCCGCGCGATTCGCGAGAATAACTGCAATCGTGCCGTGCTCGTCGGCCACAATGCGCATTTCGACCTCGGTTTTATCAACGAGGCAATCGCGCGCGCGTCAATCAAGCGCAACCCATTTCATCCGTTCAGTTGTTTCGATACCGCGACGCTTTGCGGAGTCGCGTTCGGCCAGACGGTGCTGTCACGCGCGGCCAAGGCGGCCGGATTTCCGTTCGACGAAGAGGCCGCGCATTCTGCGGCTTACGATGCGGAGATAACAGCCGACGTCTTCTGCGAAATCGTCAACCGTTTCAAGCCGATCTTCGACGCGTCAATACTGTCCGCCTGACGCGGAGAAACGCTATTCCCCGGCCGATTCATCGAGCAGCTTTTTCAGCTCGCCCGAGTTGTACATGTCGATAACGATATCGCAGCCGCCGATCAGCTCACCCTTGACGTAGAGCTGCGGAAACGTCGGCCAGTTCGAATACGCCTTTAGGCCTTCGCGGATTTCCGGATCCTCGAAGATATTGACGTAGGCATACGGCTTGCCGATGGCATTCAGTGCCGCGACCGTTTGCCCGGAGAAGCCGCATTGCGGAAAGTCCGGGGTGCCCTTCATGTAGAGCAGCACGTCATGGCTCTGAAGCTGCTGTTCGATTCTAGCGTTTACATCCACTGTCTGATCCTGCCTCACGATTCGTGTGCCGGAATTGCGGCCGGCCGCTCACATTTCAAGGGCCTGCCCGCAGGCTAGCGGGACTTGCAGCCCGCATCGCCGTCGTCGCACTGATCTTTCGGCGGCTGGTAGTCGCCACTGTTGCCGCCGATCATCATGGCCGTGCATCCAGCCAGCCACAGCGCGGCAGTCAGGAGCACCAAGACTCTTCCGGGGATTCTCATATCCATGCTCCTTTATTTGCGAGCGGTCAACGCAGCGATGACCGCCCACTGCTCGTCTGCGTCCATAAGCGTCCAGCGCACGATCTCGTCAAGCGTGCGTTTGCAGCCGAGACACCGATCGTTGTCGTCCAGCGTGCAGATCGAATTACAGGGCGATGGCGGGTAGGCGCCGCGGTCCTGCACGTCCATTGCTGCCTCACCCTGCCGACTGGTCATATCGTATATAATACCGCCTGCGTCGAGGCCGGCACAGGCCTCGGGCGGAATAATCACAAATAATCAAAAGAACAAAATTTCAATTCAGGGAGAAGTGCACCATGAATCCATTGAACACCGTTGCAGGCACCATCATCGGCGGCATCGTGCTCGCGATCATTATCGGGCTCGCGACGATGGGCGTTGCCTTCAATGCCATCAGTTTCATCGTCTGGGTCCACGTGCTCGCCGGCATCACCTGGATTGGCCTGCTTTACTACTTCAACTTTGTCCAGGTCCCGGCACTGGCCGACGCAGCCGGTGACGAAGGCGGCCCCGGCGGTGCCGGCATCACGAAGTACGTCGCACCGCGGGCGCTCTGGTGGTTCCGTTGGGGCGCGTTGCTGACGTGGTTGTCAGGCGCAGCGGCACTGGGCCACTACAAGATCTTCACCGCCGCGTTTCTGCTCGGCATGGGAGGCGAGACGATGAATTACCAGGCCATGATCATCGGCGTCGGCGCCTGGTTCGGCACGATCATGCTGTTCAACGTCTGGGTCCTGATCTGGCCCAACCAGAAGAAGGTGCTTGGCATCGTCGAGGCAAGCGCCGACGAGATCGCGAAGGCCAAACGCGTGGCGTTCCTCGCTTCGCGAACCAATACCTTCCTGTCGATCCCTATGCTGATGAGCATGGTTGGTTACGGCCACGGCGGATTCTTCATATAAGGCAGAACCCGGAACAATTTCCCGACGCGCTGAAGGCGGCGATTCACAAGAACGCCGCCGACGCGCTGGCGGAAGACATCGGCAGCGGTGACCGCACCGCGAGCCTCATCGATCCCGAAACGATGTCCGGGGCATCCATCATCGCGCGCGAGCCCTGCACGATTGCCGGCAGCCCGTGGGTGGACGAAGTCTTCCGGCAGCTGCATGCCGAGGTCATGATCGATTGGTACGTCCGCGACGGCCAGGCCGCTGAAACGGACGACGTCATTTGCAAGCTGGTCGGTCCGGCTCGTGCATTGCTGAGCGGCGAGCGCACAGCGCTGAATTTCCTGCAAACGCTTTCCGGGACGGCAACGACGACGGCAACCTACGTTGCAGCGATCGGGGGCACCGGCGCACGTATCCTCGATACACGCAAAACACTGCCCGGCCTGCGCCTCGCGCAGAAATATGCTGTAAGAATGGGCGGCGGCCACAATCATCGCCACGGCCTGTATGACGCCATTCTCATCAAGGAAAATCACGTCAAGAGCGCTGGCAGCATAACCGCCGCGCTGGCGACGGCGAAACAGGACGCCGGCGATATCCTGGTAGAGACCGAAGTCGAATCGCTCGAGGAACTCGAGGAGGCACTTGCCGCGGGCTGTGGCCGCATCCTGCTCGACAATTTCTCGCACGATGACCTGCGCGCCGCCGTAAAAATCAACGCTGCGCGCGGCGACGCCCGGGCGGAACTCGAGGCATCGGGCAACCTGTCGCTGGACACGGTTCGCGACGTTGCCAAAACCGGCGTGGACTTTATTTCAATTGGCGCGCTGACGAAAAATGTCAGGGCGATCGACCTGTCGATGCTGTTTCGCATCGGCTGAAAAAATGGGGTCAGACCGATTTTGTCAGGCGACGGCGCGCGTTACGCGCTTCGGTTCGGATACGCCGTAACCCTGCGCGTAGTCGATGCCCATACCCCTCAGCATCGTGATGATCTCTTCGTTCTCCGCAAACTCGGCAATGGTCTGTTTGCCGGTAAGGTGACCGATTTCATTAATAGACCGTACCATCTCGCGGTCGATCGGATCATGCAGTATCTCCTTGACGAAGCTACCGTCGATCTTGAGAAAGTCCACGGGAAAATGTTTCAGGTAGCCGAACGACGACAGGCCAGTGCCGAAATCGTCGAGCGCAAACTTGCAGCCGAGTTCCTTCAACGCGTTGATGAAACGATTGGCCTGCGAGTAACTCGCGATCGCCGCTGTCTCGGTAATTTCGAAGCAAATCTTCGCCGCGTCGAGTCCGCTCATCTGGAACTGGTCAATAACGAAGGGCAGAAATTTCTCGTCGCCGAGACTTTGTCCTGACAGATTGATCGAACACAGCATCAGGCGCTCGCGCTCGTCGGCCTCGGACACCAGCCAGCGGAACGCGCTGCGGATGACCCAGCGATCGATGCTCGGCGTGATGCCATAGCGTTCGGCCGCCTCGATGAACAGGCCCGGCGAGATGATGCCGCCGTTCTCGTCGCGCATACGCAGCAAAATCTCGTAATGGGCACCGTCCTGCTCCGCCTGCAGCGGCTGGATTGTCTGCCGGAACAATTCGAAGCGATTTTCCTCGAGTGCGTTATTGATGCGGGCCGCCCATTGCATTTCGCGGCGCCGGCGCATCAGGTCGATGTCGTTTTCCTGGAAGCTGTGGATACGATTGCGGCCCGCTTCCTTGGCTGCGCCGCAGGCGCTGTCGGCGGCACTCAATAGCGCGGCCACGTCCTCGTTGTCAGCGGTAATCGGCACGACACCGATGCTGACGCCGAGCCGGAAGGTGCGATCGTCCCAGGTGAACTTGTAGTCGCCGATCGCGATGCGCAGTGCCTCGGCCGTCTGCATCGCTTCCTCGAGGCTGCAGCTCTCCAGCAGCACGCCGAATTCGTCACCTCCGAGTCGCGCCAGCGTGTCGCGCCAGCGAATCTTGGATTTCAACAGCGCGCCGAGTTGACCCAGCAGTGCGTCACCGGCGCTGTGCCCGCAGGAATCGTTGACGATCTTGAACTGATCGAGGTCGAGGTACAACAGCGCGTAAGAGGTTTCACGAGCCTTGGCACTTTTCAGTGCCCGTTCGAGCCGGTTTTCGAATTCGCGGCGGTTGACGAGGCCGGTCAATATGTCGTGGCTCGCGTGATAGCTGAGCCGGCGGTTCAGTTCCCGCGACTCGCTGACGTCGTGGAAGACCAGCACGCCGCCGGTCACGACGCCTTTGCCGTCACGAATCGGCGAGGCAGTGCTCTCGATATACAGCTCGTTGCCGTCACGACGAATCAGCAGTGTCGGCCGTACTGACTTGATGGCTCGATCCCGGCGAATCGCAACGGCCAGCGGATTTTCGAGCGGCTCGCAGGTTTCCTCGTGAAAAGCCCGGAATATTTCATCGATCGATCGGCCACTGGCATCGTCGACCTTCCAGCCGGTCAGCTCTTCAGCCACCGGGTTGATGTATTCGACCCGCGACTCAGCATCGGTCGTGATAACGCCGTCGCCGATCGACTGCAGCGTGATCTGGGCGCTTTCTTTTTCGCGGAACAGCGCGTCTTCATAGAGCTTGCGCTCGGTAATATCGACTTCGACGCCGAGCAGCCGCAGCAGTCGACCATTTTGGTCCTGCACCGCCTTCGCGCGGCTCGACATCCAGCGCCATTCGCCGTTTTGGTGTTTCATCCGGTGCACGGATTCGAAAAACGGCGTACGGCCCTCGAGGTGTTCTCGCATACACGACTGTACGCGCGCCATGTCGTCGGGGTGCACGAGGTGGTACCAGTCGAGAATCACGTCCTCATCGTCTTCGCGATACCCGAGCATGCGCTTCCAGCGCGGCGACAAACGAATGTTCTTGGTCTGGCCGTCGAAATCCCAGATGCCGTCGTTTGCCGTCATCGACACCAGCGCGTGCTGCTCTTTGAGATCCGTTAGAACCTCGCGATCCCGGATTCTCTCCAGCCCAGACGCTACACAGGCACAAATCAGCTTGATCAGAAGATGCAGGTTTGCGTCCCAGCCATCGACGGGCTTGTCGTTTGCGAATGCGAGAAAACCGACGAGTTCGCCCTGCACGGTGATGCCGATGACCAGCGCCGACCCGATATGCAGCTCCGCGAGCCGCTCGAGTTCGGCGCTCGCGCGCTTGGGCCCGTTGAGCGTATCGTCGATTTCGATGACTTTCAGGTGCGCGAGCTTCCCGGCGAGCCAGGGCCAGTCAGCGACCAGCTCTCCCTTCAGAACCTCTGCGCTGCATTGTGAGAAACCGCTTCTTGATGCGTAAACCGATTCGATGCTCTGACCGTCCTCGGAAAACAGGCACAGGAACGCGCTGTCGCAATCGCTCGCGTCGGGCAACTCGGCGACGTTGGCTTCCAGCTGTTCATAAACCGTCGCTGCATCGAGATTTTGCAGATTGACAGCGAGTTTGGTCTGCAGCGCATCGACGGTACCGCGAGTGCGGGTCCCCGCCTTCGGCCGGCGGTGCCGGACCTCGTTTTTCGTACCGCTGTCAGGCGACGATTTCATTGGCTTGGCATTTTGACAGGTAACCAGAGGATTACAAGCTAAGTCGCTGTATTTTTTGCGTTATGTGTACCCGCGAGTTCAATGAATCCGGGCAATTTCCGGGCCGGGGTCAACGCCGCCCGATTTTACGCGTTTATTCCCCTGAGTACCGTTCATTTGCGTACAAGGAGATTCCAATGAACCCCGGACTGACTGGCCTGCCCAACGTCGCAGGTGCAAAGCTCACGCTCGGCCGCATGACGATCCTGTTCACGGCCCTGATTCTCGCCGCGTGCGGCGGCGGTGGCGGAGGCTCCACCGCTGTACCCCCGGCTCCGACCGCTGAATGCGATCCCGGCAATGCCGATACGTTCGAAGAATGCGGTACGGTCTACGTCGGCCTTACGGATGCCAATGGCGATATCCTGAACTACACCGTCGGTGTCGTGCAGCTGACGCTGGAAACGGCCAACGGCCGCGTCGTCGAGACCATGCCGCGATCGACACGAATCAACTTTACCGACTACGTCGACATGACCGAACTGCTGACGGCGGCGATGGTGCCACCCGCGGTCTACGTCTCGGGATCGATAACTCTCGACTACAGTGATGCCGAGGTTTTTGTCGAAGCCGACGGCATGGCCAAAGAAGCCGTTGTTACGGATCTCGACGGCGTGCCGCTGACGCAGACGACATTGAACATCGTGCTGCCGGACCGCGACCAGCTCGTCATAACGCGTGGACGGCCATCGCTGTTACAGCTCGATTTCGACCTCGGCGCATCCCACGTTGTTGACACGGCGCCGACGCCGGCGACGGCGGCATCCGAGCAGTTCATCGTTGCCGAGATCGATCCGATCGACGAGAAAAACATTCGCGTCCGGGGACCGCTGGTCGAGGTCAATGAGGATGAATCCGCTTACATCGTCTCAATTCGACCGTTTTACGACCGCGACGGCGACTTCGGCAAGATCACGGTGCACACGACCGACGAAACGGACTTCGAGGTCGACGGCGAGATGTACGGCGGCGCCGAAGGGTTGCGCGCTCTCGCCGCCGCAGGCCGCGGTACGCCGACAGTGGCAGCCGGCACATTAAATGTCGCGGAGCGCAAATTCACGGCCGATATCGTTTTTGCCGGCTCGAGCGTTCCCGGCATCGATCGCGACGCCGTTGTCGGCAATGTGATTAAACGCGACGGCAACTATCTGACCGTTCGCGGTGCAACGATCGTGCCGTCAGATCGTCGCGCTCACTTCCACGACGACGTCGTCGTTGAGATCGGTCCGAACACGAAGGTCTTCAAGGACTTCGACCGGACATCCGATCACGGCATCGATGCAATTTCGATCGGTCAACGTGTGACGATTCGCGGCAACTTGCCGGATGCAGCCGTTACCGACGCGCTGGCCCCGCAGATCCTGTTCGACGCAACGGAAGGCGCAGTGCGTATGCACATCACGCACCTGTCCGGAATCGTCAACACGGTGATGCCGGGCCAGACCGACATCACGCTGCACGCGATTGATCGTCGTCGCGCCCAGGTATTCGACTTCACCGGAACCGGCAAGACGCCCATTGAGGACGCGGAGATCGAGAACTATGAAATTGCGACCGGCAACCTGGCGCTGGCGGACTTCGCCGCAGGCAAGCCGATCGTCGCTTACGGTTTCCCGAACGCATTTGGCGCCGCACCACCCGACTTCACCGGCCGCACGATCATCGACTACACCGATGTTCGCAGCGCGCTGGGCGTCGGCTGGGGAGCCGCCGGCACGTTGATGCCGTTCCTCAGCATCGGCAGCGACGGACTGCTGCTGAACAATTGGAACGACGACATAGACGTCCGTCACCATATCAAGCAGGGCCCTGTCCTGATTGACCTCAAGGACCTCGACTCCGACACGCTGATCGTGCCGCGCTCGAATGGCCGCAGCCTGTTCTACATCAAGTCACAGGACAGCCTGAGACTGTATTCGAACTTCGACGACTTCATCGCGGACCTGTCCATCAGTCTCGACGGTGCGACAGCTGCTCGCTCGATGCACGCGCGCGGCAAATACGATACCCAGACGAATGTATTCACGGCGTACAAGATAGGCGTCTACCTGCTGGAACCCTAGTTCCGACGACTGGAGCCTGTACATGGATGTTGAGACACCGTAGTCCCCCGCTACACTCGACCGACTGGCTCGACCCCGCCATCTGCTGATGGCGGGGTTTCTTTTTATGGGGCGCTGGGATCTTGCGGCCAGTCGAGCGGCGTGACGCTGCCGTCAGACGACCAGCCCTGTTCGCGGGCGTAGCCGGCGAGCCTGTCTATGCGATCCTTGGGTGGCGGGTGTGTCGCCAGGTAGCTTTGCAGCAGGCCGCCCCGAGCGTTGTTGATACGGCTGAAAAAGCGCCAGGCATCAGCGACGTGCCCGTACTCGGCATGGACGAGCGCCAGCCCGAATCGGTCCGCCTTTGCTTCCTGGCTGCGGCTGAAGCCGCTCAATGTCAGGTTCGCGATCGACGATCCCAGCGCCGCACTGTTGTCGCTGGAACTGATGGCGGTGAACAGGATCAGCAGCAGCGCGCCGCGGCCGAGGCCCCGTAAATGGTCACGATTGTGAAAATGACCGAGTTCATGGCCGAGGATGAAGGACAACTCGTTCTCGGACTGGGTCTGCTCAATCAAGCCCGCGGTGACGACGATCAAGCCACCGGGGTATGCCATCGCATTGGCCTGTGGCGAATCGTCAATTTCCACACGGAACGGGTACTTAGCGTCAGGCCAGTGCCGGGACAGGCGCGCCAGCAGCGCCTCGAGCGTCTCGAGACGCGGGTCGTCGACGGCAACGGTGGCGATATCCTCCGGCAGCCAGGCGTCGAACATCCGGATTTCCTTTTCCGGCGGCACGAACCAGAGCAACAGATCGACGAGAAACAGCAGCGCAACCAGGATGACAGCGAAGATCAAGCCAAGCCCGACGACCAGCGTCGTCGCCTCGACCAGCGGATGCTCCGGGCTGACGTTGACGTCATTGCGCGCCTTTCGCGGAATGAACTTCATCGGATTGCGCGCTAGCGCCCGTCGAGTTTCAGCGCGGTCCCGAAGGCCAGCATTTCGACACCGGCAGTGCCCTCGCCATTGCCCCGTGAATTGGCGAGCCTCGACGTGTCGAGGCGCACGTTGACGACGGCGTCGAAGCCGCGCGACTTCGCGGACTCGACCATGCGCAACACCGCCTCGCGCCTCGCGCGATCGAGCAGCGGCTCGTAGGTTTTCACCCGCCCGCCGATCAGGCCACGCAGGCCGGCGATGATGCGCTTGAAATAGTCGAGCGACACGACGACGTTGCCGGTGACCAGCTCCGCCTGGCCGACCTGCCAGTTCTGCGGCAGGTTCCTGAATGTCGTCACGGGAAAACCGTGCAGCGCGTCTTCGCGTGCGCCAATGCTGCGGAAATGCCGCTTCTCGAGCATCGAACCGATGAAATAGGCGAACAGGATCAGTGCCAGCGGCAGACCGAACTGCAGCAGCAGGTTCAGGTTCTGGACGGTGCCGGGCTCCACCTCGTTATTCCACCCGCACCGCCGTGCCATAGGCAAACAATTCGGCGGCGCCCTGCGCGATCGAACTGGTCGCAAAGCGTACGTTGATAACCGCGTTCGCGCCCATCGAGCGAGCCTGCTCAACCATGCGTTCGGTCGCCTCCAGGCGCGAGTCCTGCAAAAGCTCCGTGTAGCCTTTCAGTTCGCCGCCGACGATATTTTTCAGCCCAGCCATCAGGTCACGTCCGATATGTTTGGCGCGCACGGTATTGCCGGTCACCACGCCGTAAAACTCGACGATCGTGCGCCCGGGCACGGTCTCTATATTGCTGAGAGTAATGCCCTGCAGTGTGCCCAGGTCCATCGCGGTCGCTCCCGTTCAGCAAATGACGTTGCAGTCTATCACCCGGACCCGCGCCGGGCCGGATTTTCACCGGGCGCGGTTCCACTCGTAAGCATTTGTAACGCGCCCGACGCAGCGCCTCTTGCAGGTGTAGCCTTAGCGGTATGGCAGCAGAAAAAGCGATCCTGGTGATTCTCGGCAACCAGCTGTTCCCGCGGAAGCACCTCCCCGATGCCGACAGCGTCCGCATATTCATGTGCGAGGATTTCGGCCTGTGTACCTACGTGCGTCATCACCAGCAAAAGATCGTGCTGTTCCTGTCAGCCATGCGATCTTACGCCGACGGCCTCAGGGATGCCGGTTACGACGTGCACTACGTCGAACTCGACCCGAAAACCGGCGACAGTTACGAAGACCGCTTGCGCGACGCCGTCGTATCGTCGGGCGCCGGGCAAATCAAGCATTTCGAGGTCGAGGACAAGGCCATGGAGCGCCGGCTGGTCGATTTTGCCGACGAACAGAAACTCGAGCGCACGGAGCTTAAGTCACGCATGTTCCTGTGTTCGCGAGACGACTTTGTGGCCTTCGCGGGCGACGCATCGAGCCTGTCGATGGCGTCATTCTACAAGCAGCAGCGGCGTTCGCTCGGCATCCTCGTCGACGACGATGGCAATCCCGATGGCGGCCAATGGAGCTTCGACGAGGACAATCGTAAACCGCTGCCGAAGGACGTATCGCCACCGGCGGTCGATTCGGCGGAGCCGACCCGCCATACGAGAGCGGTGATCAAACTCGTTGAAAAACACTTTGCCGATCACCCGGGCGATGCCTCGACATTCTGGTGGCCGACGACCCGGCGCGCGGCGCTACAGCATCTGCGCGAGTTCCTCGATCAGCGTTTCGAAAAGTTCGGGCCTTACGAGGACGCGATGAGTACGCGTACCGCCACCGTTTTCCACAGCGCCCTGTCGCCTATGATGAACCTGGGGCTGATAACGCCACGGGAAATTGTTGACCGTGTCGTGGCGCACGCCACGGACAACGACATCCCCATGCAGAGTCTCGAGGGTTTCCTGCGACAGGTCATCGGCTGGCGCGAGTTCATACGCGGTGTCTACAGGACTTATGGCGAACAGCAGGACGAATGCAACTTCTGGTCACACGAGCGCGAGCTGACCGACGCCTGGTACGACGGCAGTACCGGCATCACGCCACTCGACGATACGATCAAGACGGCACAGCGCCTCGGCTGGACACACCATATCCCACGCCTGATGGTCGCCGGCAACCTGATGACGCTGTGCGAGATCCGGCCCAAATCGGCTTGGCGCTGGTTCATGGAGATGTACGTCGACTCGTCCGAGTGGGTCATGGGACCGAACGTGTACGGTATGGCGCTGTTCAGCGACGGCGGGCTGTTTGCCACGAAACCGTATATCTGTGGCTCTAACTACCTGCTGAAAATGAGCGATTACAAGAAGGGTGGCTGGTGCGACATTGTCGACGGCCTGTACTGGCGCTTCATCGACAAGCATCGCGAGTTCTTCAGCGGCAACCCGCGCCTCTCGCTGATGCCCAGCGCACTCGACCGCCTCGACGACAAGCGCCGCAAACGGATCTTCGCGGCAGCGGACGACTTCATCGACGAGTACACGAGGCCGTCATCGTGACGAAACTCTCGAGCTTTGCTGACTCCCTGTCCGTCGCCGTCGTCGGTGCTTCCGGAGGAATCGGCCGCGCGATGTGCCGGCAGCTGAACGACGATGCGCGCGTGGACGCGATATACGCCTTCTCGCGTCAGGAAATTGATGCCGCGGGCAAAATCCAGTGGTTTCCAATGGACATCGCCGACGAGAGTTCGATCGAGTACGCGATGGATGCCATCGGCGACGTGCGGTTTGACCTGGTACTCGTGCTGACCGGAATCCTTCACAGCGGTGACCAGCTGCGGCCGGAGCGGCGTCTCGAGGAAGTGTCGGCCGGCAGCATGGCGCGGGTTTTCGCCATCAACACCATTGGCCCGGCACTGGTCGCCAAGCACCTGCTGCCGCGGCTCACGAAGGGCCGCAAGACGGTGTTCGCAGCACTGTCGGCGCGGGTCGGCAGTATCGCCGACAACCGGCTGGGTGGCTGGGTATCGTACCGCGCATCGAAAGCCGCGCTAAACCAGGTGCTGCGCACCTTGTCGATCGAGCACGCGCGCCGCTGGCCGGATTCCGCGGTCGTCGCGCTGCATCCCGGCACCGTCGACACAGCGCTGTCCAGGCCGTTTACCGGCAATACACCCGATGACAAGCTGTTTACGCCCGAACGCTCGGCTGATTACCTGTTGGACGTCATCAATGGGCTGACAAAAGATGACACTGGTGGCTTTTTCGCCTGGGACGGATCGCGAATCGAGTTTTAGTCGTCGCCCCCGGGATCCGGGATTCTTGTCGCCTGCCAGGCCACGGCACGCCACTCCCCGTCTCGCCGCAGGAACGTGCCGGTATTGTAGTAACGCTGCACGTTACCCGGCGACGTGCCGACGAGACGAAACGCGACCACCGCCGCATCTCCGTATATACGAATATCGACGTCCTCGGCGGTATAGTTCGTCGGTGGCGCGTCAGATGGCTCAGAGGCTGACGCGTGGATGCCCGCGAGAATGTCACTCTTGCCGAAGCGAGTGCCGTTCGACGACGTATAAACCAGTTCGTCGCTCCAGAAGCGTTCGTGGACTGCGATATCGTTTCTCGAAGCGCCGGCCAGAAACTGATCGAGCAGCACCGATAGCTCATCAGTCGGGCCGTCGGCCGCGATGGCCGGTAGAGTGATCAGCACGAGCACGAGGATTGCGACTGCCCTCATCGAGTCCGATACAAACCGCGCCTCTCTCATCGTCGACTTTTCCCCATCAGCTCGTACGGTCCGCCCCTCTCGAGCGCGCGCTGATATGCGGGACGTTCGCGGATGCGGTCGAGGAATTCACGCAATTGCGGGTAA
>JBFIQH010000073.1:0-13368 GCA_041609735.1 Woeseiaceae bacterium
TCGAGATTGACCTGGTGCACGATGCCGGTGTTCGGCGGAACGACCCGGAAGTTTTCGAAAGCACTCTGCCCCCAGCGCAGGAACGAATAGCGTTCGCGATTGCGCTGGAATTCGATCTTGTTGTTGAGGTCCAGTGCGTTTGCCGAGCCGTACGCGTCGACCTGCACCGAGTGATCGATGACCAGTTCGGCAGGTGACAGCGGGTTGATCTTGTCGGCGGAGCTGCCGAGCTTGACGACGGCATCGCGCATCGCGGCCAGGTCGACGACGGCCGGCACGCCGGTGAAGTCCTGCAGGATGACGCGGCTCGGCGTGAAGGAGATTTCGGTGCTCGGTTCGGCCTTCGGATCCCAGTTGGCCAGCGCGAGAATGTCCTCGCGATCGACATCGCGGCCATCCTCGTGGCGCAGCAGGTTTTCCAGCAGGATCTTCAGTGAGTAGGGCAGGCGAGCTACATGGCCTTCCTTGACGGCGTCCAGGCGGAAAATCTCGAGTTCATCGCCGCCGACCGTCAGCGTCGAGCGTGCGCCGAAGCTGTCCTTCATCGTGTCGTTCTCCGGTTATGGGGAAAATATCGGGAGCCCGGTGCTTGGTCCGAACTCTTCGGGCCGCAAATTATAGCGAATGGGGCAGTTTGCCGCCTAGCTAATTGCGGCCGTTACCGGCGCATGCGCTGTCGACGGGCGCGAAAGTACGCGCTCGATGACGGCGCCCCCGAGACACCGGTCGCTCTCATAAAACACCGCGTACTGGCCAGGCGCAACCGCACGCTGCGATTCTTCAAACGTGATTTCCAGCGTATCGCCGCTTGTGATCCTTGCCCGGCAGGGCTGGTCCGGTTGCCGGTAACGCAGTTTGACGCACAGGTCGGCGCCGGTCGCGAGATCTTGTGGCGGCGCACCAATCCAGTGCGCGTTACTCGCTTCAATCGAGTCGCTGTACAGCCACGGCGAATCGCCCTGGTCAACAACCAGCACGTTGTCATCCAGTCGCTTGTCGACGACGTACCACGGCAGCTCGCCGGCGTCGTTGCGTCCGCCGATCCCGAGCCCCTGGCGCTGACCCAACGTGTAGTACATCAGGCCCGCATGCTCACCGAGCACGTCGCCGCCGGTTGTCTCGATGTCGCCCGGGCGCGCCGGCAGAAACGTCGCCAGGAATTCGCGAAACGGCCGTTCGCCGATGAAACAGATACCGGTGCTGTCTTTCTTGTCATGGACCTGCAGGCCATGGTCACGCGCGATTCGACGCACATCGCCCTTGACCAGGTCGCCTAACGGGAAAATCGTTTCGGCAATAGCATCGGCCGATACCGCGTGCAGGAAATAACTCTGGTCCTTGCCACGGTCGGCCCCTTTCAGCAACGCCGGTGCAGCATCGATCGTCGCCGTGCGTGCGTAGTGGCCGGTGGCGAGCAGTTCGCCGCCCAGCCGCCTGGCGTATTCACGAAACACGCCGAACTTGATCTCGCGGTTGCACAGGACGTCGGGGTTCGGCGTGCGTCCGGCACGGTACTCCGCGAGAAAATAATCGAAAACCCGATCGCGGTACTGTTTGCAAAAATTGACGTGATGCAGCGGAATACCGAGCTGTTCGCAAATGCCGCGTGCGTCCTGAAGATCCTCGGCCGCCGTGCAGTAGCCATCGTCGTCTTCCCAGTTCGTCATGTGCAGCGCCTGCACCTGCGCGCCGGCCTGCTGCAACAGGATGGCCGCCACGGCGGAATCGACGCCGCCGGAAAGCCCGAGGACGACATTGCGGCCGTTAATACTGGAAAGGTCGGGGGTCATCGTGCGCGAATTCTAACATCGCGCGGGTGGCACAATCGCTCAGACGAGATCGGCGCGTGCAAGTACCCGTTCGACGTTGTGCTGCAGCGGCAGCATGCCCGAGATCAGCGCATGTGATTCGCGCCGGCCCGCTTCATAGTCCTGGATGCACCGGTGCACAACGGGCGAGCGCAAGCGCTGGCGACTGGCCGCGATGTCGTCGTGCGACATCCAGTGGCGACCAATGATGCCGGCATCGAGTGCTTGTGCCTCGTCGCAGGACTCGAACTCGGCCACGTAGACGAGCCGCAGGAATTGCTGGCGTGTCTGCGGGTGAATCCAGAGGTAGACGCCAACCATATCGCCGCAATTCACAACGCAGCCGGTTTCTTCCCGCACTTCGCGAATCACGGCGGCTTCGGGCGATTCGCCGGATTCGATATGACCCCCTGGCTGGGTCAGGACGACTTGGCCGCCGGCGGTTTCCTCGACGATCAGGTACTTGCCATCGCGATAAACGACAGCGGCGACTGTCAGGTCGGTCGGAATCATGCGGTATTAAATGCCGAGCTGGCGGAACTCTACGGCGACTTCGCTGGCTAGCCAGATCTCGTCGAACATTTTTCCGTAGAGTTGTGCGACCGCAGGTTCGTAGGTGTCGGCAATGCCTTCCCAGCGTTGCGCCTGCAGCCGGTAAACGAGTGCCTTCTCGTCGGCGATACAAAAGGCTTCGGCGTGGGTGCGCAGGTCCTCACGGACATGCCGGAATTCGATGTAGGTGTTCAGGCGACGGCCGAGATGCACGAAGTTGTTGCCGTTCTTGATGGCGCGCATCGGCTCTGCGATGAGAACGCGAATTCGTGCATAGGTCTGTGACAGCACGAGTCGTTTGATGACTTCCAGAAAGTCCGGGTTGTCGTAAATGCCGGGCTCGAGATCGTGTGTAAAAATAGAGACTTTGCGCGTGGCTTCGCGTGCGATCGTGATTGCGGCATCGCGCATCTCTTCCCGAGTGGAGATGACCCACCGTTTGCTGTTGCTGTTGTCGGGTGCGTCCGTCATTTTGCTGTAGGCGATGCCTGCTGAGTGGCCAGGAAAAAACGATCGCCGGGCTATTCCGGGATCGGCATGACATCTTACCGGCCGTACAATGATGAGCGGTGCCAACTGCGTCACGTTTTGAACGTAACGCCGTTGTTGAGAATGGTTCGCAAGCGCCGGGTAGCGCGGTTTTCAGGCATCCCTGGCGAGGTCTGTCGCCAGCCCGAGGTAAGTTGCCGGGGTCAGCTTTAGCAGGCGGTCCCGCTCAGCAGCCGGAATATCGAGCGTACGGATAAACTCGTGCAGCTGGTTGCGGTCGACGGGTCGGCCACGCGTCAGCGCCTTCAGCTTTTCATACGGCTCCGGGATGCTGTAACGCCGCATAACGGTCTGAACCGCCTCCGCGAGCACCTCCCAGGCATCGTCCAAGTCGGCGGCAATCGCGGCTTGGTCGATCTGCAGCTTGCCGATTCCCTTGATTGCCGACAGCATCGCGATGACCAGGTAACCGGTCGCGACGCCGAAATTGCGCTGCACCGTCGAATCCGTGAGATCCCGTTGCCACCGAGATATCGGCAATTTTTCGGCGAAGTGGCCGAAGAGCGCGGTGGATAGACCAAGATTGCCCTCGGCGTTTTCGAAATCGATCGGGTTGACCTTGTGCGGCATCGTCGACGAGCCTACTTCGTCCTTCGCGACTTTCTGCCGGAAATAGCCCAGAGAGATATAGCCCCAGATGTCGCGGCAAAAGTCGGTCAGAATCGTGTTGTACCGCACCAGCGCGTGCGCGTATTCCGCAGTCCAGTCGTGCGGTTCGATCTGCGTCGTGTGCATGTTTGGATCGAGCCCGAGCGACTCGACGAATCGCGCGCTGATTGTCGGCCAGTTCGCCTCCGGGTAAGCGACGGCATGGGCATTGAAGTTGCCGACAGCACCGTTGAACTTGCCGCGGATCACGACCGCCAAGAACTGTTGCTCGGCGCGCTCGAGGCGCTTGACGACGTTGGCGAATTCTTTACCGACGGTCGTCGGGCTGGCGGTCTGGCCGTGAGTCCTCGACAGCATCGGCACCGCTGCGTAATCGCGCGACATCGATTTCAGCTTATTGCGCAGTTCGCGCATCTTCGGCTGGATTGCCTCGGTGCGAGCGGCCCGCAGCATCAGCGCATAGGCAAGGTTATTGATGTCCTCGGAGGTGCAGCCGAAGTGCAGAAAGTCCTTGAGGGCCTCAGTCTCGGGCCCTTCGCCGAGCCGCTCGCGAATGTAGTACTCGACGGCCTTGACGTCGTGATTGGTCCTCGCCTCGATCTCTTTGACGCGTCCAGCGTCATCGAGGGAGAAGTCGTCGACGATCGAATTCAGCACGTCTTTCATGACGGACGACAACGGCTGGAGCTCGCCGACCGCCGGCTCGTCGGCGAGGCACTGCAGCCAGCGTATCTCGACGAGGACGCGAAAGCGGATCAGGCCGTACTCGCTGAAGATGTCGCGCAGACTACCGACCTTGTCGGCGTAGCGTCCGTCAGCGGGGGAGAGGGCCCTCAGGCTCGAGACTTTCATCTTTTCAGGGGTCTAGTAGACTTGCGCGCGCAAAGCGCGAATCATACACGATTGCAGCATATTGAACGTCGAACCGTACCAAGGATCCTGATGCGATGAGCGAGCGCAAATACCGAATCGAACACGACAGCATGGGCGAGCTGAAAGTGCCCGAAGATGCGCTGTGGGGCGCCCAAACGCAGCGCGCTATTGAGAATTTCCCGATCAGCGGACTAACGATGCCGCGCGGCTTCATTGCCGCGCTCGGGCTTGTCAAGTGGGCAGCCGCCGGCGCCAACGCGGAACTCGCGCTGTTGCCAACGAAACTCGCGATCGCAATTCAGAAATCGGCGCTCGAGGTCGCGGCCGGCGACCACGACGCGCAGTTCCCGATTGACGTGTTCCAGACCGGTTCCGGCACCAGTTCCAACATGAATGCGAACGAGGTAATTGCGCACCTCGCCACCGGGCATCTCGGCTCGGAGGTGCATCCGAACGATCACGTCAACATGAGCCAGAGCAGCAACGACGTCATCCCGACCTGCGTGCACGTCAGCGCCGCAGTCGCGATCACGGACTCGCTGATTCCGGCGTTGCAACACCTGTCGACGGTCCTCGACAAGAAGGCGCGGGAAACCGACAACATCGTCAAGACCGGCCGCACGCACCTGATGGACGCGATGCCGGTCACGATCGGCCAGGAACTCGATGGCTGGCGGTCGCAAATCGAACACGCGATCGAGCGTCTCGGCGACACGATGAAGCGCTTGACGGCCATCGCGCAGGGCGGCACCGCCGTCGGCACCGGCATCAACGCGCATCCAAAGTTCGGCTCGAAGGTGGCGGTGCTGTTGTCGGAACAGACAAACATCGAATTCACGTCGGCGGCGTCGAAATTCGAGGCGCTGAGCAGCCAGGACGCTGCCGTCGAAACCTCCGGGCAGCTGCGCGTCCTCGCGGTCAGTCTGACGAAGATCGCCAACGACCTGCGCTGGATGAACTCCGGCCCGCTGGCCGGCATCGGCGAGATCGAGCTGCCGGCGCTGCAGCCGGGGTCGAGCATCATGCCCGGCAAGGTCAACCCGGTGATCCCGGAAGCCGTCGCGATGGTTGGCGCGCAGGTCATCGGCAATGACGCAAGCATTGCGATGGCCGGGCAGTCGGGCAATTTCCAGCTCAATGTCATGCTGCCGGTCGTTGCATATAACCTGCTGCAAAGTATTGAAATCCTTGCCAATGCGTCGAAGTGCCTGGCCGACAGCGCGATCGCCGGCTTTACCGTGAACACCGACAACATCAACCGCGCGCTGGGTCGTAACCCGATCCTGGTGACGGCACTGAACCCGGTGATCGGCTACGAGAAGGGCGCCGCTGTCGCGAAAAAGGCCTACAAGGAAGGCCGCCCGGTCAAGGATGTCGCGAGAGAGATGACGGACCTGACCGACGAGGAACTCGACCGGCTGCTCGACCCGGCAGGCCTGACGGAAGGCGGCATCAAGAATTAGCCCCGCCGTACCCGTGCCCACTGCCGACAAACTGACGGTCGCTCGCCTGAGGCAGCGACTCGCCGGCACTGCGTTGCCGCTCGATCCGACACGCGTTGCGGTGCCGGACGATATCGATCGCTGGCCGGACGAATGGGTCCGGCGTCTGGCCAAGCCGCTGAAAGCGGCCGGCGTGCTGGTCCCCGTGATCGAACGGTCGCCGCACCTGACGGTATTGCTCACGCGGCGTTCAGCTGAACTGACGCATCATGCCAGCCAGATTTGTTTTCCCGGCGGCCGCATGGAAAAGACCGACGGCAGCATCCTCGAAACAGCTCTGCGGGAGACGTGGGAAGAGGTTGGCATGGTACCGGACGCCGTCGAGGTCATAGGCAGCCTGGATCCGCACCCGACGATCACCGGATACGCCGTGACACCGGTGGTCGGCCTCATCGAACCGCCGCTCAAGCTGCAGGTCGACCATCGAGAGGTTGAGGTTGTCTTCGAAGTACCGCTCGAGTTCCTGATGGACCCGGACAACGAACAGCGCTCAATGCGAACGTTTCGCGGCCACACGGTGCCGACGATCGAGTTTCATTTCGGCGGCCACCGAATCTGGGGCGCTACCGCCAGCATGCTCATAAAGCTTCGAAAATTATTATTATAAATAAGTAAGTTATGAATAATATCGATAAATTACTTGAAGTCATGAAAACGCTGCGCGACAAGCAGCACGGTTGCCCGTGGGACCTGCAGCAGAATTTCGTGAGCATCGCCCCTTACACGATCGAGGAAGCGTACGAGGTGGCCGATGCGATCGAGCGTGAAGATTACGAGGCGCTGCGCGACGAGCTCGGCGACCTGCTGTTCCAGGTCGTGTTTCATGCGCGCATGGCCGAAGAGGCCGGGCTGTTCAATTTCGACGACGTTGCCGGCACGATCAACGACAAGATGCTGCGTCGTCATCCGCATGTCTTCGGCAGTGACGAAGAGAAGCGCGCTGGCATTACCGACGGCAGCTGGGAGCGGATCAAGGCCGACGAGCGCAAGGGGGACGATGACGACAGCATCATGGCGGGTATTGCGCTCGCGCTGCCGGCGCTGAAGCGCGCCCATAAGCTCGGCAAGCGCGCGTCCCGCGTCGGCTTCGACTGGCCGGACCGGCAGGGCGTTCGCGACAAGATCCAGGAAGAGCTGTCGGAGCTCGAGGAAGCGGTGGGCGGCCGGGATACCGACGATATTGACGAGGAGTTCGGTGACCTGTTGTTTGCTGTCGTCAACCTGGCGCGGCACCTCGACGTCGACCCGGAAGCGGCGCTCGGCGGCGCGAACCGCAAGTTCGAGCGGCGATTTCGCGAGATGGAGCGCGCCGTCGAGGCTTCCGGCAAGTCCCTGAAGCGCCTGTCGCTGGCCGAACTCGAACAGGAATGGCGCGCGGCGAAAAAGGTCGTAGGCTGATCGGACAGGCTTGGCCCGGCAGGGGCATGGCAATCGCCGGCCTGCCGTTCATAAACGGTTCAGAAAAAAGGCGTTTTCAGCGTATTTGCGTTCAGCAAGTATTCAGTGGTCCGGGCCTACTCTTGTGCCCAGGCTGGCAAAGGGCCAGTCACAAACAGGGACGGCAGGACCATGAAACTCAAACATCTAGCCCAGGCAGCAACATTGGCCACTCTCGGTTTCGCGAGCCACGCGCTGGCGGACCACGATGACTACGACGACCGCAGGTATCGCACGGTCGCCTCGTCCAGCGGCTATGCAAACGGTGCGTCCGGCGCCCGTTACGACTATGCGAAGGTGATCAGCGCCCAGCCGATCGTCCGCTACGTTGATGTGCGGACGCCGGTGCGCGAGTGTTACGACGACGTCGAGTACTACACGGTCGACCGGCGTGCGCCGGGTACCGGCGCCAGCACGCTGGTTGGAGCGATCGTCGGTGGCGTCGTCGGGCACCAGTTCGGTAGCGGCCGCGGCAACGATGCGGCTACCGTCGCCGGAACGTTGATTGGCGCCGCGATCGGCAACGATTCCGCACAGCGGCGACACGGGTACGAAACTCACGAATATTCGCGCCCGGTCCGACGCTGCCACACGAAGGTGACGCACCGGCGTGAAGAGCGGATCGACGGCTATCACGTTGTCTACAAGTACAAGGGTCAGAAATATGCGACGCGCATGCCGTATGACCCGGGACGCGAACTGCGTATCCGTGTCGACGTGCGGCCCGTCGGGTAACGAGACCATTGCCCGCAGATGTGAACCGGTCCGTTGCAATCAGCCTGCCGACGTACGACACTTGTCGGCAGGCTGATCGAACGATAAGCCACTGAAACGCCGCGTGATTAATGTGCTGACTCTCAAACTCACCAGAACCGCAAGCTTGTGCTTTGCACTCGCCCTTTGTGCGTTGTCGGCGACGGCGACGGCCATGCCGATCGATCGTGGGCCGTCGACGGTCGTATTTACGGTTGACGGTGAGTCAGAAAACACTACCACGCAATCCAATTGCACTTCGTTGTCGCAGGCCGTCGAGCAGGTGCGACGCCGCGGCAACGTCGAACGCATCATCAGCGCCCAGACGCGGGTCAGCGGCGGACGGGAAGTGCACCACATCAAGGTCCTGACGAAAGACGGCAAGGTCCGGACGCACACCGTCAACGGCTGCAAGCGATAATGAGACTGCTGGTTATCGAAGACGACGCGACGCTGCGCGATTCGCTGGCGACGCGACTCGGCAACGAAGGCTTCGCGGTCGAGCAGGCAGCCGACGGCCGCGAGGGCCTGTACTTCGCGATGGAATACCCGGTCGACCTGGCAATCATTGACCTTGGCCTGCCCGAGATGTCGGGCCTCGACATCATCCGCAAGGTCCGTGACGAAGGAAAAGCCTACCCGATCCTGATCCTGACGGCGCGCGATCGCTGGGAGGACAAGGTCGATGGACTGAGCGCCGGCGCCGACGACTATGTCGTCAAGCCGTTCCATTTCGAAGAAATCAGTGCCCGTGTCAATGCACTGCTGCGCCGCGCCGGTGGCTGGGCATCGTCCGAACTGCGCGCCGATCCGGTCGTGCTCGACATGCAGAAGCAGGATGTCAAGGTCGACGGAACGTCGATCGAACTGACCAGTTTCGAGTACAAGATCCTCGAGTACCTGATGGTGCGAGCCGGCGAAGTGATATCTAAGACCGAGCTCACCGAACGGCTGTACGATCAGGACTTCGAGCGCGACAGCAACGTTATCGAGGTTTTCATCGGGCGGCTGCGCAAGAAACTCGATCCCGAAAACACGATTCATCCGATCGAGACGCTGCGTGGCCGCGGCTATCGATTCGCTCTCGAAAGAAAAAAAGCTACCTGACAAAGGAGACTCTGTTTAACTCTCGTCGCACACGTTGCGTTCATTCGGCCTGTGGCGCGGCGCGCTCCGCCGCGCGTTTGTCGATACTCGCAAGGAGCGCAACATGGTCACAGGCCGAATGAACGAAACCCTAGTCTTTTCAATCGATAATCGAGGGACGGCCGGTAGTTGCGCAAGGCCGCGTTGCTCGTCACTCGTGTACGTAGAGTACAGGTCGCTCCTTGCGCCTTGCCTTGCGCAACTACCAGCCGTCGTTTGCGACGAGAGTTAAACAGAGTCTCCTTAATGAGTTCGTTAAGCGCACGCCTGTTGATATCGGTCAGCGTGCTGCTACTGTTTTTCTTTGGCGCGACGATTGTCGTGCTGGATACGGCGTTCGTATCCGCAGCAGAGCAGGCACGAGAAGATATTCTCGAGGGTCACCTGATGCAGCTGCTGGCTGCGGCTGAACCGAACGACGAAGGTGCGCTGAGTCTGCCGGTCGACCTGTTCGAATCGCGGTTCAACAGTATCGGTTCCGGACTTTACGCGGAACTGATGGGTATTGACGACACGGTCCTGTGGCAATCACGGTCCGCGCTCGGGCTCGAGTTGCCGGCCGGCAGCCGCCCGCAGCCCGGCCAGCTCGTGTTTGCGCGTGAGGCCTTGCCCGACGGCACGCCGCTCCTGACGCTGAGTCTCGCCGTGCAGTGGGAATTTCCCGGCGGAGAACTGAAGCCCTATGTCTTCAAGGTGTCGGAGAGTCTCGATTCCTTCAACGCACAGATCGCCAAGTTCCGTCGACAGCTGTTCGGCTGGTTTGCGGCCGTCGCGTTGATCATGCTGCTGGCGATCTCGATCCTGATGCGCAGCCTGTTGCGGCCATTGCGACAGATCGAAACGGAAATCGGCGAGATCGAGGAGGGCAGCCGTGTTTCGCTGTCGGAGGATTTCCCGACCGAACTCACCGGCGTTGCGCGCAACATGAACCTGCTGATCGGTAGCGAAAGGGCCCGTTCCGATCGCTATCGCAAGACCCTGGATAACCTGGCGCACAGCCTGAAGACACCGCTGGCGGCCGTGCGGACGCTGATCAATGACGGGGGCGACCGCGGATTCAGCGACCGCGTCAACGAACAGGTCGACCGCATGGATGAAATCGTTCGCTACCAGCTGCGCAAGCCGGCGAGTTCGACGGACAATCTCGTGTTGGCGCTGGTGCCGGTCGCCGAGGAAACAGAGCGCCTTGTGTCAGGTCTGAAAAAGGTGCATCGCGACAAGGCGCCGCAAATCGAAACCCGAGTCGCGCCTGACGTGCGATTTCGAGGCGACTCCGGCGATTTTCTCGAGCTCGCCGGCAATCTGCTCGACAATGCCTGCAAGTGGTGTCGGCAAAAGGTTCGTATCACGATAACGCCGGTGGACAGCAAGAAGGGTGGCCTGGTTCTGCGGGTCGAAGACGACGGTCCCGGCATTCCTGAGGGCGCTGCGGAGGCGTTAATGCAGCGCGGCACTCGACTCGACGAGTCGACCCCGGGTCACGGCATCGGGCTCGCCATCGTCAAGGACATCGCCCGCGCCGCCGGCGGAACCCTCGAGATCGGGCCGTCCGGCCTCGGCGGTGCCAGCGTCGTTGTCACGCTTCCGCCAACGAACGCTTAAGCGCCACCCTGTTTTTTCTTGAATGCGTCGGTCAGGTGCAGGATGGGTTCGACCAGCTCGAGCGGCATCGGAAAGACGATCGTGTTGGTCTTCTCGTTCGCGATTTCCTTGAGCGTCTGCAGGTAGCGAAGCTGTAAACCCTGTTCCTCGCTGGCCAGCATTTTCGCGGCTTCCGCGATCATCTGCGCCGCCTGCCGTTCGCCCTCGGCGTTGATGACCTTGGCTCGACGAGAGCGCTCGGCTTCAGCCTGCTGCGCGATGGCGCGGATCATGCTCTCGTCGAGGTCGACGTGCTTGATCTCGACATTTGCGACCTTGATGCCCCAGTTGTCGGTGCGCTGGTCGAGAATATTCTGGATGTCTTCGTTGAGGCGATCGCGCTCCGCAAGCATGTCATCGAGCTCGTGCTGGCCCAGCACCGAACGCAGTGTCGTCTGCGACAGCTGGCTCGTGGCCTCGAATACGTTGGCGACACGGATAATCGCTTTTTCCGGATCGACGATGCGGAAATAGATAACCGCGTTCACCTTGACCGAGACGTTATCGCGCGAGATGACGTCCTGCGTCGGTACGTCGAGCACGATGACGCGCAGGTCGACCTTGACCATTTTCTGCAGGAACGGGATCAGGATGATGAGGCCAGGGCCTTTGACTGTCTGAAAGCGGCCGAGGAAGAAAATGACGCCGCGCTCGTATTCCTTGAGGATCTTGAAGATCTGCGAAAACAGAAATACGGCGGCGCCGATAACGATAAAACCTATAACGGGGAGATCCATCAAATTATCCTTGAATTATGCGATGTCAGGTGGTTGCGGGGGCGTCGGCGGTGGCGGGCGCCGGCTTGACGTGCACGATCAGGCCCTCGAGCCTGGTTACGATCACTTCCTGGTCTTTGACAATGGGGACGGTACTGTATGCCTGCCAGGCTTCGCCCTCGAGCCAGACCTTGCCTTCGCCGGTAAAATCTTCCATTGCGACGGCGGTCGCGCCGGTAATCGCTTCCTCGCCGTAAACGGGACCGCGGTTGCGTAGTTTTACAATGTAGCCGACGGTCCAGACCATGAACAGCGCCGCGAGGATTGCGATACCGATGACGAAGGTAATCGAGATGCCGAATCCCGGCACGCCGCTGTCGAACATCATGATGGCGCCGAACACGAACGCGGCAATGCCGCCGAGACCGAGCGCGCCGAAACTCGGGGCGAACGCCTCCGCAATCATCAGGGATATCCCGAGGATGATTAGTGCGACACCAGCATAATTAATCGGCAGCACCTGCACGGCGTACAGCGCCAGCAGCAGGCAAATCGCTCCGACGACGCCGGGAACGATCGCGCCCGGGTTGTAGCCTTCGAACAGGAGTCCATAGATGCCGATCAGTCCGAGCAGCAGAATGACCTCCGGCTGCTGGATGACCGACAGCAGCTTGATACGCCAGCTGGGCTCGTAGGCCTCAATAGTCGCGCCGGCGGTCTGCAGCGCCACAGTTTGAGAATTGACGGTGACTTCGTGTCCGTCGATGGCCGCGAGCAGTTCACTGCGGTTATTGGCAATAAAGTCGATGACGTTAAGCTCGAGCGCCTCTTCCGCAGACACCGTTGCGGCGTCGCGCACGGCTTTCTCCGCCCAGTCGGCATTGCGGCCATGGCGCTCCGCGAGATTGCGAATATAGGCGATGCTGTCGTTGATAACCTTGCGTCCCATCGCGGTCGTCGGTTCGTCCGCCGGAGTGTCGTCCGTTGACTCTTTCGCAGCCTCGTCACTGGCAGGCGCTTCTTCATCCTTGTCATCGGTCGGCTTGTCGAGCGGTCGCCGGGGAGCCACGTCGTCGCCGGTGATCGAAACCGGTGTTGCGGCGCCGACGTGCGTCGTCGGCGTCATTGCCGCGACATGACTGGCCAGCAGGATAAATGTGCCGGCGCTATCGGCGCGGGCGCCGGCCGGGCTGACGTAGGTGGCAACCGGCACCGAGGAGTTCAGGATCTTCGTGATGATATCGCGCATCGCGCCCATCAGCCCGCCCGGTGTATCCATATGTATCAGGACCAGCTCGGCACCCTGTTCTTCGGCGTGCTCGATGCCGGCGATGACGTACTCGGCCGTCGCGGCACCGATGCCGCCCTCGATCTTCATCTCGACGATCGTCTGGGCTTTTACCGGGGAAAACGCGGCCAGCGCGGGCAGGATACAGGCTGCGGCAAGCACGCTGCACAGCAGGCTCAGGCGGGATCGACGGACTGATTTCATAGTGTCATGATAGCGCAATGTTTATCCGATTCATTACTACCGGCGGAACGATCGACAAGATTTATTTCGACGATCTCAGTCAATTTGAGGTCGGAGATTCACAAATCAAGCACATCCTGACGGAAGGGCTGGTCCAGTTCGACTATGACGTCGTCTCTTTGTTTCAAAAAGATAGCCTCGACATGACCGACGACGACCGGCAAGTGCTGCGGGACTACATTGCCAATGACGACGGCAGCCGTTACGTCGTCACGCACGGCACGGACACGATGCCGCAAACCGCCGAGGCA
>JBFIQH010000074.1:0-13240 GCA_041609735.1 Woeseiaceae bacterium
CCGCGATATATACCGTGAACCACGAGCAGCACACCGCATCACGCCAGTCTCTGGAAGCCTATGCCGATTCGCTGAAAAAAGCGGGCTACGGCCCGATCACGACACAAGTGCAGCCGCTCGATACGTTCTATTACGCCGAGGACTACCACCAGCAGTACCTCGCAAAGAATCCCGGAGGCTATTGCGGCATCGGCGGAACCGGGGTCAGCTGCCCGGTCGGGCTCGGCCCGGAGCGACAAACCGCCTGATGTCCCGCTCATAGCGGCAAACACGCGCTGCGCCGGGCCGGCGCTAGTCCGGGCGTTGCATTCCCGGTAACATTCCCGATCCTTCTGCGCTGGAATTCCCGTGGCAAAGAAAGCAAAGAAAACCGCCAGATCCCGGAAGCCACGTAAACCGACACGCGCGCAGGCCGAAGAGGCCGTGCGCACGTTGTTGCTATGGGCAGGTGACGACCCGGATCGCGAAGGCCTCGTTGACACGCCGAAGCGCGTTGCGAGGGCGTACGAGGACTGGTTCAGCGGCTACAAGGTGGACCCCGTCGGATTCCTGAAGCGCACGTTCGAGGAGGTGGACGGCTACGACGAAATGATCGTACTGCGCGACATCGAGTTCGAGTCGCATTGCGAGCATCATATGGCCCCGATCATCGGCCACGCGCACGTGGGCTATCTCCCGCGCAACAAGGTCGTCGGTATCAGTAAGCTGGCGCGCGTCGTGGAAGCCTTCGCGCGTCGCTTCCAGGTGCAGGAAAAGATGACCGCCCAGGTTGCCAACTGCATCTCGGATGTTCTGAACCCCAAAGGAGTCGGTGTCGTTATCGAAGCGACCCACCAGTGCATGACGACTCGCGGCATTCACAAGACCAATGTCTCGATGGTCACGAGCCAGATGATCGGCACGTTTCGCAAGGATGCAAGGACGCGTGCGGAATTCCTGCGCATGATCGATGGCGGCCGCCAGGCCCGCTAGAGCGAGACAGATAAACACCGGTTGGCTCGCGGCTCGCGATGAAAAAGCTCCTGCAAGCCGCGATTGTCACCATATCCGCCGTACTGCTCTACCTGCTGCTGTGGCCGGTTCCGGTCGAACCTGTCGCGTGGCAAGCGCCGGTCGATCAGGGTCTGACCGGCGCATTCTCAGAAAATGCATTGTTGTCGCCGGCGAGCAGCATCGATCTCGGGGACCACGCCGGGCCCGAAGACGCCGCCATTGGCCATGACGGGCACATCTATGCCTCGACCGAGGACGGTACCGTGCTGCGCATCTCGCCGAGCGGCAGAACCGTCGACGCCTTCGCCGACGTCGGCGGCCGCCCGCTCGGCATTGAGCCGTACGGAGATGGCGCATTCATCGTGGCGAACCCGTTCATAGGCCTGCAGCGAATCGATGCCGACGGCTCAGTCACGACGCTACTCACCGAAATTGATGGCCAGCCCATCGGCTATGCCAATGATGTCGCCGTTGCCGATGACGGGCGAGTTTTCCTGTCGAACGCGTCGACGAAATTCGGTGCAGAGGCATACGGCGGCACACTCGAAGCAAGCCTCCTCGATATTCTCGAGCACGGCGGTAACGGCATCGTCATCGAGTACCTGCCGGCCAGCGACAGCGCGCGAGTTTTACTCGATGGCCTGAATTTCGCGAATGGCGTTGCGATCAGCAGGGACCAGCAGTATCTGCTCGTCGCCGAAACCGGCAGTTACCGGATCCTGAAACACTGGCTCGACGGACCGGATGCGGGCAGCACGGAAATACTGATCGACAATCTCCCCGGCTTCCCCGACAACATCAATACCGGCATGCATGGCCGCTTCTGGGTCGGCCTGGTTGCGCCGCGCAATCGCCTGGTCGACAAGCTGTCGACGCGCCCGTTGGTCCGCAAGATCGTTCAGCGCCTGCCCGCAGTATTGCGGCCAGCCCCGGTCGCGTCGTCACACGTTATCGCGGTCGACGCCGAAGGCACGGTACTGATGGACCTGCAGGATCCGCGTGCCCGCTTCCCGATGATGACCGGCGTGCTGGAAACGCCGAAAGCGCTGTACCTGACGACGCTCATCGGTCACCGCCTCCCCTGGCTTGAGAAGCAATACTTGCGATAAGGCGTCCCGAACGCGCGAATTCGCGGTTTGTTCCTGCGCCGTTCCGGTTTTCTTCCGGTAATTGCAAGCAGAAACGTCAACGCTGACGCCTCGACAACAAGCGATATCGAGGAGCCAGAACCGTGCGCAATCCCACGATCCTGCGAATGGCCGCAATCATGCCCGCCCTGCTGTTCACGACCGGCTGCGTCAGCCTGACCGAAGCCCAGCTCGAGGCGCGCGATTATCGGCGCGTTGAATTCAAGCAACAGTTCATCGACTTCCGACAGCGCTGCCGCGCCGCCGGCGGCAGGATAATTATCGATGCGAATCAGAGCCTTGACCGTCACGACCTGCCGAACCGGGGCGATCGCTACTACTGTCACTGAACGCCTCTTAGCGCGCGCCGTCCTGCCGCCGCCTGAATTTTCACTTCGCGGCATGGTCAAATGCCGCATGGGGACGCGGCAGGACTTCAAGCTGGGGTCGCACACGGTGCGTCCGGCGCGCACGTGTATCGAACGCGACGGCCGGGAAATCCATATCAAGCCCAAGTCGATGGCCGTGCTGGTCACGCTCGCCAGCGCCGATGGCGCCGTCGTGACCCGTAATGAACTTTTTGACAGCGTCTGGCCGAACTGCGAGGTGTCTGACGACGTGCTTACGCACAGCATCGTCGAACTGCGCAAGGCGCTGGGCGATTCGGCGCGCGACCCACGGTTCATCGAAACCATTCCCAAGTCCGGTTTTCGACTCATTACACCGGTGAGCCCATCGAGCGAGCCGTCGCCGACATCGCGGCGATGGCCGTTGCTGTCACATCCTGCATCGCTGGCCGCCGCGATTGCTGTCATAGCAATGGGCGTACTTCTGAATTTCGACGGCCCGACCGGCGACAGTCCGGCCGATGCCGACGCCACCCTGGTACCGTCTGTCGCGGTCTTGCCGTTTGTCGACCTGAGCCTGGGCCAGGACCACGCGTATTTTGTCGACGGCCTGTCCGAAGAAATGATCAACCGGCTAACGAGGATTGACGGGTTGCAGGTAACGGGGCGGACTTCGTCTTTTTACTTCAAAGGCCGCGACGAAGATGTGCGTTCGATCGGCGCACGGCTTGGCGTCGGTCACATCCTCGAGGGCAGCGTACGTAAAGCCGGCGATCGCCTGCGAATCACGGCGCAACTCGTCGACGTCAGCAATGGCTTCCATGTCTGGTCCAATACCTATGATCGCAACTCGGCTGACATTTTCCAGATCCAGGACGACATTGCCGAGGCCGTCGCGCGGGCGCTAAGTATCCGACTCAGCGTCGGCGACCTTGGCACGCTGGAGGGCGGGACACGCAACGTGGATGCGTTCGAAGCGGTGCTGCAGGGCAATGCTTTGGCGCTCGAATTCGATGCGGCGTCTGTGCTGCAGTCCATGGAGCACTATCGCCGTGCCGTCGAACTCGACCCGAACTTCGGCCTCGCGTGGGAACGGCTCGCGAATATCTATCGCAATGCCTGGCTCGTGCTGGGACGCGACGAGTACGACCAATGGGCCGAACTCGCCGACGAGGCCATCGCCGAAGCACTCAGGCTCGCGCCAACGTCGCCCTACGTTCTCGCGACTGCGGCCTATATGCACGCTGACCGGCAGCAGTGGCCGGAGGCGCTGCGCATGCTCGACCGCGTCGCGGCAGTCGAATCGAGCAAGTACGTCGCCGCGACAATGGTCTACTCGGACTTCCTGACGAAGGCGGGCCGCGCCCGAGAAGCTGTTGCGATCAAGGAACGCAGCCGTATTGTCGACCCGCTGCATTCCGGAACGTCGATGTATCTCGCGCACCAGTACGCAATGCTTGGCCGGACCGATGAAGCCTTCGTGGAACTCGAGCGCGGCTGGTCACTCGGAGACTACCGTCCACAGCTCAGCGTGGAGGGCGTGGTCGTTGCGCTCTCGGCGGGCGACGAGACCGAGTTGCGCCGCTGGCTCGAGCGTGCCGTCGACTATCAGCAGCCCGGCGCGATGGGCATTCACAAGGCGATGCTGGACGCCTTCGGCGACCGCGAAGCCCAGTTGCGCATCCTCGAGAATGCGTTCGCAATGTCGAGCTCGACCGATTACTACGTAATCGTCTGGGCGGCCTACCTTGGTAACAGCGCGCTCGCGCTCGATGCGATGCGGCGTTCGCCCGACCTGTGGGCCGCCTGGTTGCCGGTGGCCGCCGATCTTCGGCGCCGGCCGGAATTCATCGAGATCATCCGGGCAACGGGCCTGCCCGAGTACTGGCAGGAATTCGGCTGGGGCGACTTCTGCCAACCGCTCGAGGCGGTCAGCGACATCGCATTCGAGTGCAGCTGACGCACGTTACTCCGTACCCGGCAGCAACGACGTATCGCCGTCGTAGTTCCCGCCGAGCATTTCGCGGCGCACGAGCGGTATCGGCGGCGCGCCGTAGCTGAGGAGTCGGTCGTGGAATTCGCCCCAGGCCTCGCGGCCGCCGCGACCCGCGGTCCAGTCGTCGCGTAATTTCATGATCATCAGCTTGCCGAGCGTGTAGTTCAGGTAGCCGGGATCGTAGGTACCGCGATTCGCCTGCTGTACCGCGTTGCCGTAGTCCTGGAAACCTTTCTCTTCAAACAGGGCGCGGCTCTCTGCCACCGTCATGCCTTCGGCGTGCAGGCCGATTGCCGACATGTAGCGGACGTTTCTGAGCAACGCATTCAGCAACTGCCCGATTTTTACTTCGGGGTCGCCGTCACCGAGACCGGCTTCGACCATCATCTCCTCGGTGTAGTGCGCCCAGCCC
This sequence comes from Woeseiaceae bacterium, assembly GCA_041609735.1. Lineage (GTDB taxonomy): Bacteria > Pseudomonadota > Gammaproteobacteria > Steroidobacterales > Woeseiaceae > UBA1847. The sequence goes on from JBFIQH010000074.1 coordinate 4,876, forward strand.
TCGGTAAACGTGTAGGTGCTGAAGTGGCGGCCGACCCGGTTTTCCGTGCGGTTCGCGTGCAGGAAATGCAGGAAGTGTCCCGGCCAGACCTCGTGAACGGAAATCGCCAGCAGGTCTGTTTCACCGGGGATATAGGCGAGCTGGTCTTCCTCGCTCCACGACGGGTCCGGCGGTGCAATGTAATAGACCGACGGTAGCCCCTCCTCGAACGGGCCCGGGATGCTGATGTAGGCGGCATTGAAACGACGGTGCGGCGGCGCTTCCGCAACCAGCGCGTCCTCGGTGCCCGGTATCGTCACGAGGTCGTTCTCGATCAGGAACTCTTTTAGGCCGGGCAGCTGGCGGCTTGCGCCGGCCACCGCGCCCTCGGGCGGCTTGCGCGCCTGCACTTTCAGCACGCAGTCCTCGGTGCTTTCACCGGGTGCAAACTCGGCGCAGGCTTCATTCAGCGCGTCGAGATTGCGCTGCAAATCGGCGGCGCCTGTTGCTTTCAGCTGTTCCAGCGTTACATCGACGCCCTGCGTCTCGCGCAGCATTTTCAAGAAGCCGTCCTTGCCAAGCGCGTAATCGCCCGTCGCTGTCGCTTTCAGGCCGTCCAGCCAGTCCGCAGATTGCTGCGCAGCTTGGGCCGCTGCCGAATTGGCGGCCGCGAACTGGCGCTGCAGCTGCTCATCCTCGACGGCAGCGAAAAGCCCGGGCACGGTATTCTCGAGGTAGTCGGCGAGCCCGCTCAGCACGCCGTGCGCAACGTTGACGTACGACGCCGGCAACGGCGGCTCGAGGTTGTCGCGCATCTGCTGCAGGATCCGGGGAACCTGCGACATGTATTGCGTATACGCCTTGATGCGTTGATCGAGCGGCGCATAATCGCGATCCACATAGACCGAGAAACTTAACTGGCTCGTGTAGTACAGCGGGTTATTCGTCACGTATTGCGTGTCGGCACGATAAAACCGCTGGTTGCGCATTGCCTGCACCAGGTAGTCGCGTTCAAATGCTTCGATACCGTCAAGGTCGGTGTACGACGACGCCTCGTCGATGACGGCATTGAGCCAGTCGACGTACTCGTTGGTCGCAGTGATGCCGAAATCGGAGGCCTGACCGTCGTACTGGTGCAGACCGGCGTTGACGGCCGTTTCCGGGTTGCGCCGGTAATACTCGTCGATGACGCCGGTCGCATAGTCGGCCCACGGCATCTTTTCCTCCGCCACCGGTTCAGCCGGTTTCGAGCAGGCCGATGCCAGCAGCACGCCCGTCAGCACGCCGGCGACGAGCAGTGATTTCGTCGTTGTCATTGTTGTCTCCTGGTGCGCGGTACGCGACTACAGGCCGAGTTCGGCCGGCCCCTGTCTGAACGTGATATCGACCGGAATGTTCGCTTCGGTCAGCCGATCGAGGTCGGCCTGCAGCTGTTCACCGATGACGCCCCGGGTATTTGTCAGTTCGACAGCACCTTCGTAATTGCCGTCACCCTGCAGCGTCAGCAACAGCCTCGACAGTTCGGTGATCGCTGTTTCCATTGCACCGAAGTCGACCCGGTATTTCCCGGTTTGCGGGTCCCTGACGAATGCGCCCTGCTCCTCGAAGAAATTAAAGCGCACCATGTTCGCCTTGCCGTGAGCGCTGCTGGCCCCGAATCGCGTTGACCGAAATATGCCGGCCATGAACGTGACGTAATAGTCATGCAGGTCCACGTCGCCGAGCTCGCCGTCGTCGTGCAGTTCCTTGATCATGTAAAGGCCGAGAATGTCCGCCTTGCCTTCCTCCATGCTCGACGCGACGTCGAGCAGCGCTTCGCGAACCGTTTGCTGGCCATCGATCGTGTTTTTGACGCCGAGGCCGTGCGCAACCTCGTGAAACATCGTGTTCGCGAAGAACGCATCGAACGTGATGTGCTTGCGCTGCGAGTCGTCGATCAAGACATCGGCAATCGGTTCGAGAATCTTGTCGAACTTCGCGCGCATTGCATTCTTCAGCTGCAGCCGGCGCGTGCCTTTCTCGAGCTGCACCTCTTCGTCGTTCGGCAGGTTGATCGCGATCGTCTTGGACCCGGCGTTCGAGTGCCCAGCGTAGTAAACGACGTCGTAGGCGTTCAGGTCAGAGTCGGTTCCGGGCGTTTCCCACTTGTACTCGTCAGGAACCGGCAGGCCTTTCTGCAGCTGGGGCAGAAAGTCCGCGTAGCGGCTCAGCCGCGCGCTCCACTCCAGGTCCTTGATCAACACGTACGACTCGTAGCCGGCGCGGTAGCCGAACAGGCGATCTTCGTAGGTTTCGATAGGACCGATAACGACATCGATCTGGTTGTCCTTGACGTCCATCCAGTACAGGTCGCTGGTCTGAAAGTCGTCGCTGAGGAGCGCGGCCGCGCGCAGTTTCAGGTAGGTCGCGAATTCGGCGCTCTCGGCGAGGCCCGCGGCTTCGCGCAGCAGCTCGGCAGCGCGTTGTAGTTCCGGTGCATACTCGACGTGGTACGGAATCAGGATCAGCTCGCCCTCGTCATTGCGACGCACGAGCGAGTAAAGCCCTGCCTTGCCCGGCAGGTAGGCGTCGTCGAACTCTTCCTTGCTCATGTCGGGCGGGTAGAAATTTGCGCCGAGCGGTTTCGGGCCGACGCCCTCTATGAATGGTTTATCGTCGTCGAGACGGTCCCATGGGCCGTAATTCAGTTCGGCGAAGCGGCGCGCATCGCCCGCGCCGAGCGAATCGAGCCATTCCCGGTAATCGTCGCCATATGCCTGGCGCCAGAACAGGTCGTCCATGATGACCGACGCGTCGATCAGCTTGGCGATCATCCGGCGCTGGTTGTCGGTCAGGTCGCCGAGATCGGCCGTCAGCCGGAAGTCCGCGTAAATTTCGGGACGCGGTTTGACGGTCGTAGCCGTCGTCGTATCGGGCGCCGGTGGCGGCTCTTTCACACAGGCAGCCAGAAACAGTACGGGCAACATCGCGCCGGTGGCGCGTAACAGCTTGTCACGCATCGATTTTTCCCCTCAGGAATCGTTATCGTGGCCGGGGCTACCGGCGCATTGGCCGCGCATTATACCGCCTGCGGCAACGGGTCACTTACAGATCGACGAGCGTGATATCCGCTGCGTCGAGGTCCTCGCCGAGAAAACGCCCGCCGACGCGCGCGAACCGGGTTGCCCCGTCGGTGGCCAGCAGCCGCAGCCGGCCGGCCGTTTGCTGTTCATTGGCAATGCCGAGTTCGGCCAGCATGCCGGCCGCCGCATTTGCCGTCGTGCTCGCCGAATCGACAATCGTCGTGCCGGGCTCCAGGGCCGCCGCGATCGCGCTACGCAACAGCGGAAAATGTGTGCAGCCTAAAATGACGCAGTCCGCGGCCGACCTGTCGCCGTCCAGCTGGTCGAGGTAGCGGCGCACGATCGCGGTCGCGATGTCACCGTCGGTCCAGCCTTCCTCGGCGAGCGCGACGAGCATTTCGCAGGCCAGCTCGTTGACCTGTGCATCGCGATCGCGCGCCGTGATGGCGCGCGTATAGGCAGCGAGGCGCACCGTCGCTTCCGTCGCAAGCACGAGGTGCGTCCCGCCGGCGACGGCATTGACCGCTGCCGTCGCGCCGGGGTCAACGACGCCGATGACCGGCAGCGGGGACATCTGCTCGCGCAATGCATCGAGAGCGACAGCGGAGGCGGTATTGCAGGCAACGACAAGCAATTTGATGCCCTGCTCCTGCAGGCGACGCGTCGCCTGGCAGGCATAACGCGAAATCGATGCGGGGCTCTTGGTCCCGTACGGGAGGCGTGCGGTGTCTCCGAGGTAGACGAGGTCTTCGTACGGCAATGCCTCGCGAATCGCCTTGAGGACCGTCAAACCGCCGACACCGGAATCAAAAACGCCGATCGGTAAAGGACGAGCTGTCTCTGCGTTCATCGACGCATTGTACCGTCGAGTTCTGTGAAATAATTCATCGTGTTATCACCACAGGCGCTCAACGTGCAAAAACTGATGCTGGCTGCGGCCGGGTTCGTGCTGCTGCTGCTCGCTATCGGATTCGCGCTGCCCCATGAAAGTCGTTTCGTCGTATCGACAAGCATTGATGCGCCGGCAGCGACGGTTTTCGTGCTGGTCAACGATCCCCGCCGAATCCAGCTCTGGTCGGCATTGGCCGGCGACGATGCCAGTACGCAGTATTCCGGCCCCCGCGACGGTGCCGGTGCCACGATGACATGGGACGACCCGGTATCGGGTGCCGGCACCCTCACAATCGTCGACAGCCGCCCGTGGTCGTACGTCGAGATCAGGCTGAACGCGGGTGATACGGGTGAGGCGACGTCCTGGTTCGAGCTCTTTCCGGGCCCCGGGACGACGGAGGTGCGCTGGGGATTCGCGCACGACTACGGATTCAATGTTATCGGGCGTTATGTCGGGTTGCTTGCGACAAGTATTCTGCGGCGCGACTACGTCAATCGACTCGAGAAGCTCGCCGAGCTGGCGCAGAGTCTGCCGCGGGCGGACTTCGGCCGCCTGCACCCGGAGCGGGTCGCGCTTGCCGCTACGCCACTGGCGATCGTGTCTTTTGTGTCAGCGCCGGATCCGGCGGCAATTGCCGCCAACCTCGACCAGGCGTATTTCGACATAACGCAATACCTCGATCGCCACGGACTGCAGCCTGCCGGTGCGCCGCGACTCATCATGCGCGATTTCCTCGGTGCCTTACGCCGATTCGATGCGGCAATTCCGGTGTCGGCAATACAGGAGGTGCCGCCGGCCAATGAGCGCGTGCGCATCATTGCGAGTCCAGCCGGGCCGGCGCTTAAAGTCATTCATACCGGCCCCTATGCGCGACTTGGCGAGACCCACCGCAGCATCGCCGCCTACATGGCCGCAGCCGGTCTCTCGCGGGACGGCGCGCCTTGGGAAGTCTTTATCAGTGATCCGACGGACACGCCGGGATCGGCACGGGTTACCGAAGTCTATTATCCGCTTGCGGGCGAATAACGAGTTGGCGCGGAGCGTGCAGCGGCCGGGTATCAGGAAGCCGACTTGACGAGGAACGGCGGTACCGGTTTCGCGTCGATGTCCGGCAGCGGCAGATCACCTTGCATCTGGTCGGCGTGTTTCAGCACTTCGGCATACAGCGCGACGACGGATTCCCCGCAGGCGCCGGCCTCTGTACACGACATCTTGCGCACCGAGGCCGTGATCGGGCCCTCGCCGTTCAGCGGCGCGACGCTGTGCATGCGCTTGGTCAGCTCATTGAATTTTTCGCGCGCGACGAGCGGCAGTTCGTCGTCTTCGATCTCGGCGAGATTATCCTGGTACGCACGGATAAGTCTTTGTTTTATATGGCCGTCACCGGCGAGTGCCGTCACCGCGGCATGAAAGCGATTGACGAGATTCGTCATTTCAACTCCAGCGTGTCGTATTGTTGTTCGGCCTGCCGGGTCTCCTCTCACAGATGCTCCGGCGGCGTTCTACGCTAGCGAGTCTCTACATCCTGTAGATTAAGCGGCCTCTTCGGACCGTTCCCCTGATCTAGTCCTTGGCAATCAGGGATCTGCGTAAGATTCTTATAGCAGGTTTGCCAAAGCTTGCGCAAGTTTGGTGCGTTCAGGCCTTGCGGAACTCGAGAACCCAATGTTCATCGCCGAGCCGGCGCTCGTCCCGGTACAGCGCGTCATCCCCCTGGCCCGTTTGCCATTTTAGCGCCAGCGTCTCGTTCATGACGTAATCGCGGTGCTTTTCGAGCGCCGTTTCGATCACCGTCGAGCCGCTGACACCGAGGACAATTCGATCCGAGACGTCGAGTCCGGCCTGCTTGCGCGCATCCTGAATCGAACGCACGACTTCACGTGCGTATCCTTCATTCAGCAGATCGTCATCGAGCGTCGTGTCGAGCGCCGTCAGGTAACCCGAGTCTTCAGCGCACGCGTAGCCTTCTGCGGAACTGGTTTCGATTAGCACGTCGTTGCCGGCCAGCTGCAGTGTCTCTCCGTCGACGTCGACCGAGAAAGGCTCACCGCGCGCGACCGCACCGGCGATGTCTGCGCCGTCGGCCTCGTTCAGTGCAGTACGAATTGCGGGCACTAACTTGCCGTACTGCTTGCCGAGCACCGGCAGGTTTGGCTTGATGCGATAACTGACGAGTCCCGCATCGCGAGCGATGAACTCGATGCTCTTGACGTTCAGTTCCTCGAGTATCTGGTCCCGATGTGCATCGAGGGCGGCAGCGGCTTTATCATTCGGCGCGCGTACGAGGAGGCGGGACAATGGTTGACGCGTGCGTACACCGGACTGGCCACGCGCAGCGCGCGCGAGGCCGACGACTTTTTGAACGACGTCGATATCGTGCAGCAGGGCATCGTTCTGCCAAGCGGCATCTGCCTCAGGCCATGCGGCCATGTGCACGCTGTCCGGCGCCGACGTGTCGGCGCCTCGGACGAGATTCTGATAGACGTTTTCGGCAAGAAACGGCACGAACGGCGCCATTAATCGGTGCGCCGCATCGAGGCATTCATAAAGCGTCAGGTAGGCCGCCTGCTTGTCATCCGGGTCCGTCGACTTCCAGAATCGCCGGCGGTTGCGGCGCACGTACCAGTTGCTGAGCTGGTCGACAAAGGATTCGATCGCCTCACCGGCCGTCTTTGCATCGAAGCTGTCGAGCGCGTCGGTCACCGTCGAGATCGTGCGGTGCGCGAGCGCCAGCGCCCAGCGGTCGATCTCGGGCCGATCTTTCGCATCGATCTTGCGGCCGAGGTCGACGTCGTCGAGGCGCGCATACAGCACGAAGAAAGCGTAGGTATTCCAGAACGTGTTGATGAACGAGCTCGCGACGTCGGCGACGATGTCGACCGAGATACGCTTCGGCACGTCGGGCGACAGGCGCGCCAGGAAATACCAGCGCAGCGCATCGGCACCGACCGTGTCGAACACATCGTACGGGTCGATAATGTTGCCGAGCGACTTCGACATCTTCTTGCCGTCTTTGTCGACGATCAGGTTCAGGCAGATAACGTTCCTGTAGGCGACGCTGTCGGACACGAGCGTGGCGATTGCATGCAGCGTGTAGAACCAGCCGCGCGTCTGGTCGATCGCTTCGCAGATGTAGTCGGCGGGGAAATGCGAGTCGAAGGTATCCGCGTTTTCGAACGGGTAGTGCCATTGCGCGTACGACATCGCGCCGGAATCGAACCAGCAGTCGATCACTTCTGGTAGTCGCCGCCAGGTTTTGCCGTCTTTTTCGAACGTGACTTCGTCAACGGACGGCCGGTGCAGGTCGAGATCGTCGAGCTTGCGGCCGGCGAGCTGCTCGAGCTCGGCGACCGAGCCCACGCAGTGGAAACCGCTCTCGCCGTCGGTCCAGACCGGCAGCGGCGTGCCCCAGAAGCGCTCGCGAGACAGCGCCCAATCGATGTTGTTTTCGAGCCAGTTGCCGAAGCGGCCGTCACGAATGTGTTCCGGCACCCAGTTGATCGTCCGGTTCAGCTCGCCCATGCGATCGCGGAAATCGGACGTACGGATGTACCACGCGTTCTTGGCGTAATAGATGATCGGGTCACCGGTGCGCCAGCCGAACGGGTAATTGTGCTTGAAGCGCTCGGAACGAAACATCATGCCGCGCTCCTTCAGGATCCGAATCAGCGGTTTGTCGGCGTCCTTGAAGAACATACCGGCAACCGGCTCGACACCGTCGACGAAGTTGCCGTCGAGCCCGACGCCGTGCAGCACCGGCAGGTCGTTTGCCTGGCCGAGAGACAGGTCGTCGACGCCGTAAGCCGGCGCGGTATGCACGATGCCGGTGCCGTCCTCGGTACTGACGAAGTCGGCGGCGTATACCCGGAACGCCTTGGGCGTGTCGACATCGAGGTACTGGAACAGCTGTTCATAGCGCATGCCGACGAGCTCGCTACCCTTGACGGTCTTCGTCACGGTGTGCGGCTCATCGCGGAAGACGGTTTCGCGCAACGCCTCGGCGACGATCAGCGTCTGCCCGTTCGACTCGCAGTAGCTGTAGTCGATGTCGTTGCCGACGGCGAGCGCCAGGTTGGACGGCAGCGTCCATGGCGTCGTCGTCCAGACGAGGAAATAGGTGTCGTCTTCGCCCGCCAATTTAAAGCGCACGGTAATCGACGGGTCCTCCGTTTCCTTGTAGCCCTGCGCCAGCTCGTGTGACGACAGCGTTGCGCCGATTCGCGGGTCGTAGGGCACGACCTTGTAGCCCTGGTAGATCAACCCCTTGTCCCAGATTGTCTTCAGCAGGTACCAGACGGACTCGATGTAATCGTTGTTCAGCGTGTAGTAGGCCTCGTCGAGGTTGACCCAGAAGCCCATGCGCTCGGTCATCTTCTCCCAGTCGCCGATATAGGTCATGACCGACTCGCGGCACAGCCGCGTGAACTCGGCG
>JBFIQH010000075.1:0-12914 GCA_041609735.1 Woeseiaceae bacterium
TCGCTGACAACGATCGTCGGCGTCGGCTCCACGTATTCGGGCATCGGTCGGCTGACGTCCATGCGGGCAGCGCCGTTGATGGTGCCGATCCACAGATAGCCGTCGCTGTCGAACAGGGTCGCGTGCACATTGGTTTCGAGGCCGATAAAGCCGACCCGCTGGTTGTAATGCACGATGCCGGCCGAGCCGGGTCTGAACTGGAACAAGCCCTGCTCACCGCCGACGACGAGCGTACCGTTCTCAAGCGGCTCGACGAGATAGACGGTCTGATCGGCGAAGGGCGTATCGACGCCATAGTTCCTGAATGTGCCGTTTTCGAAGCGATAAAGGCCGCCTTCCTCGGTCGCGACCCAGCCTTCGTCCGGCCCGGTCAGCCGTACATGATCAAACAGCATATTTTGCAGGCCGTGCTGCGTGCCGAAAATCGTGCTGACGTAGCCGCCGGCACCATTCGGCACCAGCTTGATGAGGCCGACGTCGTCGGCCCCGAACCAGACGCTGCCGTCGCCCCATGCGTCGACCGTATAGACGGAGGTATTGTCCGGCACCGGGATGCGGGTCAGTTCCCCGGTGTTCAGGCTGTATGACAGGATGCCGGATTCCATCGTCGCGACCCAGACGGTGGCCTCGGAGATCTCGATATCGAGAATCTCTGCGCCTTCGGTGCCCGCGATCAGCTCGACGTGCAACGAATCCAGGTCGAGGCTGAAGAGGCCCAGCTTTTCGACACCGAACCAGAGGAAGCCGTAGCCCGCCGTGGCGACGTCGCGGACCGCGCCCGCCGGGACTCCATACTCCTCGCCAATGACGATAAGCGTCTCGTCGGTGTCCCGCATCAGCAATTTCGACTGCGTTGCAAACCAGAACCGGCCACGCGCGTCTTCGGCGATGCCCCAGATCGTTTCGTTGTCGGTGCCGGTGCGCAGGCGATAGTGCTGGAAACGATCGCCGAGAAAGCGGACCAGCCCGGAGTCGCTGGACAACCAGACCGAATTCTCGCGGTCGACGAACAGCGACGTGATGCGATCAATCCCGCCGAAGCGTCGTACCGGCAGGCGCGCGCCGGTAGTTGCGCGGGTATCGACCTTGTACAGTGCATTGGCCGTCGCGGCCCACAAGACGCCATCGCGATCGACGACAATGCTGAATACGGCAGCTTCGGAGTCGATAATGGTGCGCTCGACAAACACCCCATCGCGCAACTGGCCAATGCGATTGTCACGATCGACGACCCAGGTAGAACCGTCAGCCGCCAGGTGCACGAGGGTGATCGCACCGGACTCCGGCTCGAGTCGCGCGAATGCATCGGCTTGCAGCGTATAGAGGCCGCTTTCTGCGGTGACCCATATCCGGCCGTCATGCGAGGACAGGTTTTTCGCGTCGCCGGAGCCCGGCACCAGCGCAAGCACCGGGTCATCCGGCAGTGCGGCGTCGATTTCGAAAATTCCCACGTTGTCCATGACGGCAAAGACCCGGTCGCCGCTGATTTCGATATCGGTAATCGCCGAGCTGTTGCCGGCGAGCGGCGCCAAGACGTCGGTAACGCGAGCACCGCGCAGTATCGTAATGCCCCCCCTGGCGTCACCAACCCAAACGGTGTTGTCGTCGTCGATCGTCAGGGCCGTCAGTTCGTTCGACGACAGGCCGTCGGCAATTGTGTAGTGCCGGAAATCGACCCCGTCGTAGCGGTTGAGTCCACGAGCCGTCGTGAACCAGAGGTAGCCGGCGTGATCCTGCTCGATGTCGTAGACCTCGGACTGCGTCAGGCCGTCGATGACCGAGTAGAAGCGGAACGGCGCTTCGGCAGAGCCCTCGTCAGCGACTGCCTGCGGCTGCAAACCGAGCAGCAGCAGGGCGGGGATCGACCATGTCGGACGACGTCGGGTCACGCGAGGAGCTCTCTGAAATCAATACGTTACAAGAGAAATTGTCGGCCGGAGGCGGCGATTCTTTAGCGGGTTGCAGCGGTTTCGGGACGTCGGTCGGGCTTTATGTGAAGTAGTCCCGTTTCGCGACGCGGTTCGCGCGCGGGTGCGGCGACGGCGTGCCTCAGATCGCGTGCAGAAATACTGACCACTGCGGTCAATACGCACTTCGAATTAGTGATAATTGCCCTAGAATACTGGCACAATCGGCCCTCGGCTCAGCCGACTCGATCAACCTGGCGCATTCAGGGGGGACACCTAATGCCAAAAAAACTGATATTTCTGTGCGCGACCGGACTGGCGGCATTCGCTGCGACGCCCGCGATGGCGCAGGTTCTTCTCGAGGAAATCACTGTCACCGCGACCAAGCGGGAGCAGACGCTGCAGGAGGTACCGGTGGCGGTCTCCGTCGTCGACAACCAGACCATCGCACAGGCCCAGGTCTTCGACATTCTCGATTTGCAGACGCTGGTGCCGTCGCTGCGCGTCACACAGCTGCAAAGCTCGGCCAACACGAATTTCCTGATTCGCGGCTTCGGTAACGGCGCCAACAATCCGGGCATCGAACCTTCGGTCGGCGTTTTTATTGACGGTGTTTATCGGTCGCGATCGGCGGCCGCAATATCGGATCTGCCGAACCTCGAGCGCGTGGAAGTGCTGCGCGGCCCGCAAAGCACGCTGTTCGGCAAGAACGCATCGGCAGGCGTCATCAGTGTCGTCACGGCTTTGCCCGACACTGAATTCGGTGGTTCCATCGAGGGCGCCATCGGCAATTACGGTTTGACGGTCATCAAAGGTGACTTGCAGATCCCGCTGTCCGATACGGCCGGCTTCAGCATCTCGGGTGGCCTGAACCAGCGCGACGGCTACTTCGACAACCTCGAAGACGGCGAGGAGCTGAACGAACGCGATCGCTGGAACATCCGAGCGCAGCTGGCGCTGACGCCGACCGACAACATTTCGCTGCGCTTTATCGGTGATTACGACGAGCTCGACGAGCAGTGCTGCGGCGTGGCGAACCTACTGGCGGGCCCGACAGCCCCGGTTATCCAGGCTATAGGCGGCAACCTGGTGCCGAACCAACCGTTCGCGTACACCAGTTTCCTGAATACGAATCCCGTCAATACGGTTGAAAACAGCGGCATATCGATGCAGGCCGACATTGACATGGGGGAAGCGACGCTGACCTCGATCACGTCGTTCCGCAATGTCGCACGATTTGAAACCATTGATGCGGATCACACGTCAGTCGAATTGCTTGACGGGCTGATATCTAACACGAACATCGACACGTTTACGCAAGAACTTCGCTGGTCAACCAGTGGCGACAATATCGATTTCCTGATCGGCGCATTCTATTTCGACGAAAGTGTCAACTACGACAGCGAAGCCATCTACGGCAGCGACATCCGGCTGTACTTCGACCTGCTCGCCGGTGGCGGCGTCCCGGGCACGTTTGCCGGGCTGGAAGGCGCGCTCGGCATTCCGGTCGGGGCCTTTTTCTTCCCGGGTACCGGATCGCGGGAGTTTTCGGGCCAGGACAACCAGGCGCTGTCGATATTTTCACAGTTCGACTGGCACATCGGCGACCGCGCTACGTTGACGTTGGGCGTGAACTACACGGAAGACGATAAGGACGCGTTCATTCGTACGCAAAACAACGACCTGTTCTCGTCGCTGGACTTTGTATTCATCGGATTTGCGCAGGCGTTTGCGCAACTCGAGGCGATGGATCCGGGTAACCCTGCCAACGGCCCGACGGCGCAGGCAATCAGCACGAACCCGTGCCCGCCGGCTGGCGCACTTCCGTGTAACCCGCTGCTGGGTTTGCAGGCAATCCAGGTTTTGCCGCCGTTCGTCGACTTTCCGAATTCCGTTGAAAGCGGCAGTTCCGACGACAGCGAGACAACCTGGACCGTGCGGTTCGCATTCGACATCAACGACAGCTGGAACATCTATGCCAGCGCGGCGACCGGCTTCAAGGCAACGTCATGGAACCTGTCGCGCGATTCGCGCTCATTCGCGTCCGACCTGCCGGCACTGCAGTCGGCTGGCCTGTTCGTCCCGAACTGGCGGGCCGGCACGCGGTTTGCGGAACCGGAGGAGTCAACCGTCTACGAATTGGGGGTCAAGGCTCGCTTCGATCGAGGAGCCCTGAACTTCGCCGTGTTTGACCAGTCACTCGAGAATTTTCAGCAGAATATCTTCAGTGGACTTGGTTTCAACCTGATCAACGCCGGCGAGCAATCGACGCAGGGCGTCGAGGTTGACGCAACCTGGTATCCGACAGAGTCGCTGCAGCTGACCTTTGGGGGCACGTTCATGGATCCGAAATACGATTCGTTTCCGAATGGCGTCGGCCCCAACGGGCCAAACACCGATTTGTCGGGCACGCAGCCAGCGGGTATTCACGAGCAGAGCATCGTCGCTTCGGCCACGTGGACGCGGGATCTGGCCAACGGCATGAGCCTGTTCCTCCGCGGTGAATACCTCTACGAGAGCGATGTGCAGGTTGTCGACAATATTCCCGCGTCGGTCGCCTCACGGGAGGTCAACGTCTTCAATGCCAGCGCCGGCCTGTCGACCGAGGGCGGATGGGACTTTACGCTGTGGGGCCGCAACATCACCGACGACGAGTATTTGCTCAGCGCGTTCCCTGGCGTCGCCCAGGCTGGAACGGTCAACGGTTATCCGAATGCGCCGGCAACCTATGGCCTCACCGTTCGCAAGGTCTTCTAGAACAGCACGTAACGGGCGACCAATGCCCGATCCAAAAGGCCCCGATTCCCGGGGCCTTTTTTTGCCTGGCGAAACCCCTAACCGGCCCGCGACAGCCGCTCGCTGATCGCAAACAGGACGCGGCCGTTAACGCCCATGCCGAGGTGGCTGCCCGGTATCTCGAGGTTCTCGACGTGCGGATGCTCGCCCTGTTGCAGGCAGGTGCGCCAGTGACAGATGCCGTCGCTGCGGCTGTAGACCGCCGTTGTCGGCACGGGCGGTGCCGCTGGAATATCCCAGTCCTCAAAGCCCGGTGGCGCCGAATTGTCTTTGCCGTGGCCGCGATTCAGCAACTTGTACAGGCCGGCAACCCGGGAGCCGCTGCCGCCCGGGTCGTTGATCGGCGTGCCGAGGGTGACGACGTGGCAAACATGCTCCGGCCGGGCTTTCGCCAGCTCGCGAGCGTAGATACCGCCGAGGCTCTGGCCGATGACGCTGATCGTTCTACCGCATGTTTCGCGCAGGCGATCGAACTCGTCGAGCAGGCCATCGAACAGTTGCTTGCGGATGCCCAGGTTGAGGCCCTGCTTCCACGCGTGCACATCGTAACCTGCTGACGACAACTTTCTGCGCAGGATGACTGTGGCCTTGCTGTCGGTGGTAAATCCGGGGATGACGAGTACCACGCCGGATGCACCGTCTTCGGGCGATACGAGCTGCGGCGACGAGATCAACACGTTGCCAGCTTCGACAGCGGCGCGCCCGACCTCGCTCAGGTAGAGCAGCAGATTTGGCGGCCCGCCTGCGTCGCTGTTTTCCCCGCTCATGCCTGTTCCCGGTCGATCATCAACGCTTCATTCTCGCCAATAGCGCAGTATTTGTCGCGAAGAATCGATCTCCAGAGCCGATTCCGGCATCATGCGCCGATGCCAACACTGACCATTAATCACCTGCGACTGGCGTACGACGAGTATGGCGACCCGGATCATCCACCGGTCCTGCTGGTGCAGGGCCTCGGGCTGCCGTCATCCGCATGGCCGGTCGAGTTCATCGACACCCTCGTCAATCGATCGCTGCGTGTCATCACCTTCGATAATCGAGACGCCGGTCGATCCGAGTACATCAAGGCGCGGCCCCGCAACCTGGCGTGGCAGGTCGTCCGCCAGCGAATCGGCCTGCGCGTCAGGTCACCGTACCGGCTGTCGGACATGATGGACGATGCGATTGGACTGCTCGAAGCACTGCGCATCGACGCGGCGCACGTCGTCGGCATATCGATGGGCGGCATGATTGCGCAGCTGATGGCGATACACGCGCCGCACCGGGTGCGCAGCCTGACGTCGATGATGTCGACCACCGGCGATCGGGGCCTGCCGGGGCCCGCACCGCAGATCATCCGGCATATGTTGCGACGTCCACCCGAAGACGATGTTCAATTGCGGGATGCGTACTACCGCAAGATGTGGCAGCTGATCGGCAGTCCGGACTACCCGACGACCGAGGAACGCCGCAGCCAATTTCTCGCGCGCGTCTACGGCCGCGGCATTAATCCGCAAGGCACGACTCGCCAGCTGCTGGCGATCATGGCGATGCCGGGCCGGGGCGAAGCCCTGAAGCGGGTATCGGCGCCGACGCTGGTCCTGCACGGCGCCAACGACCCGATGATTCCGGTCGTGTGTGGCGAAGCGACGGCGCAGGCGATTCCCGATGCAACACTCGAAACCATCCCCGGCATGGGTCATGACCTGCCAATCCAGCTGATGCCGCGACTGCTGGACAGCATTGTCCGGCATATCCGCGCTGCCGACAGCCGGATGACCAACAGCAAGGTCGCCTGACGAACGGAAACCCGCCATGAAAAATTTCTCTGGAAAGCTCGCCGTCATCACCGGCGCCGCGTCCGGCATCGGCCGCGCACTCGCCGTGCAGCTGGCGGGGCGGGGCGCCGACCTTGCGCTTGCCGACATCGATGGGGCGGGCCTCGATGAAACGGCGTTGATGGTAACCGGCGTCGAATGCACGACGCACGTCGTCGACGTTGCCGACAGGTTGGCCATGAATGCTTTTGCCGGAGATGTTGTCGAGCACCACGGCAGGGTAGACCTGCTGATCAACAATGCCGGAGTGACGCTGGTGTCGACAGCAGAAGGCTGCACTTACGAAGACTTCGAATGGATTATGAACATCAACTTCTGGGGTGTCGTCCACGGCACGAAGTCCTTCCTGCCGCTCCTGCGAGAGGCTCGCGAGGCACATATCGTCAACGTTTCCAGCTTGTTCGGCCTGATGGGCATGCCGCTGCAGTCCACCTATAACGCGACAAAATTTGCGGTGCGTGGCTTCACCGAAGCGCTGAAAATGGAACTGGCGGGATCGGGGATTGGCGTCAGCAGCGTGCACCCTGGCGGCGTCAGTACCGCGATTGCGCAGAATGCCCGCATCGGCGCGGATGTTCCGTTCGTGACGCGCGAGAAACTGGTGAAGAATTTTGAAAAGAAAGCGATCACTTCTTCCGAGGAGGCGGCCGCGATCATCATTCGCGGTATCGAGCGGGATCGGCGACGCGTGCTCGTCGGCCGCGATGCGCGCTGGCTGGATCGCGTCGTGCGCTGGCTCCCGGGTCGCTACGAACGGATGCTCGGTCTCGAGAACGACATTCGCCGCAGGGCGGCCCGCAGCAAGCCGCCTAGCGCATCCTGAGAATGACTTTGCCGCGTGCGCGCCGCCCGGTTATCGCCGCGAACGCATCGACGAAATCGTCGAGAGCGTAGGATTCGGTCACGCGCGGTACGATCTTGCCTGCGGCGAGCAAGCCCGCGACTTCTCGCATGTTCTGCACCTGCTGCGCGGGATTTTTTGCTGCCCAGGTACCCCACCAGACGCCGATGACGCTTGCCTCCTTCAGCAGTGCAATATTTGCCGCGAAGTTCGGAATGTCGCCCGATGCGAAGCCGATGACGAGGTAGCGCGCGTGCCAGCCGCAGGCGCGGAACGCCTGGTCGGCCAGCTCGCCGCCGACCGGATCGTAGACCACGTCGACGCCGTTGCCGTCGGTCAGCTCCTTGGCCCTTTCCTTCAGTGATTCGTTCGAGTAGTTGATCAGCTCATCGGCACCGGCCGACTTTGCGAACTCGAGTTTCTCGTCCGAACTGGCAGCGGCAATGACGCGAGCGCCCATTGACTTGGCGATCTCAACCGCGGTAATGCCGACGCCACCGGCGGCGCCGAGCACAAGAATGGTCTCACCGGGCTGCAGGTTCGCGCTTTGCTTCAGCGCGTGGTAGCTGGTGCCGTAGGTAACCGCAAATCCGGCGCCCTGTTCGAAATCGAGGCCCTCCGGCAGCGGCATCGTCGTGATCTCTGCGGCGACGACCTTTTCGGCGAACGCGCTGCCGCGTGTCATGACGATGACCCGATCGCCTTCGCTGATGCGCTTGACGTCATCACCGACTGCGGCGACGATGCCCGCAGCCTCGTTGCCGGGAACGAAAGGCGGTGGCGTCTTGACCTGGTACGTGCCGGCAATCATCAGCACGTCGGGAAAGTTGATGCCGGCGGCCTCGACATCGACGACGATCTCTCCCTTGCCGGGTACCGGATCGGGGAGTTCTTCGATGACCAGCGATTCCGGTGGCCCGTATTCCTTGCAGACGAGCGCCCGCATCTAGTGTCCTGTCCGCTTAATTCGCATGATTTAAGAGCTCCCAAAATACGTCAGGCCAAGGCGCATCGTGCCGCCAATGTCGCGACCTTGGCAAGGGCAGCACCATTGCCGGCGGATCGCGGCCACACGCCGTGTACGGCGCGCTAAAATTATGCGCATTAAGCGGACAGGACACTAGAGCACCTCGAACAGCGATGCGGCACCCTGTCCGCCGCCGATGCACATCGTGCAGACCACGTACTTGGCACCGCGCCGTCGGCCCTCGATCAGCGCGTGGCCAACCATGCGTGCACCCGACATGCCGTACGGGTGGCCGATTGAAATCGCACCGCCATTGACGTTGAGCTTGTCGTTGGGGATGCCCAGCCTGTCACGGCAATACAGTACCTGCACCGCGAACGCCTCGTTCAGCTCCCACAGGTCGATGTCGTCCATTGTCAGTCCGTTGCGCTCGAGCAGCCGCGGGACGGCAAACACGGGGCCGATGCCCATTTCGTCGGGCTCGCAGCCGGCGACCGCCGTGCCGCGATAAAGTCCGAGCGGCTCGAGTCCGCGCTTCTCGGCAACCGAAGCCTCCATGACGACCGATGCCGACGCGCCGTCCGACAGCTGGCTGGCATTTCCCGCGGTGATGAAGCCGTTGTCGCGCACCGGCTTCAGGCCCTGCAGGCCCTCGATCGTGGTTGACGGCCGGTTGCCTTCGTCCTTGTCCAATTCGACGTCGACGAAACTGATTTCCTTGGTTTCCTTGTCCATGACGCCCATCGTCGATGGCATAGGCACGATTTCGTCGTCGAATTTGCCGGCTTCCTGGCCGGCGGCCGTGCGCTGCTGACTTTGCAGCGCGTACTCGTCCTGCGCCTCACGGCTGACGCCGTATCGACTTGCGACGACTTCCGCCGTGTCGATCATCGGCATATAGATGTGCGGGTGCTGCTCCAAAAGCCGCGGGTCCGACGCACGGTAGTGGTTCAGATTCTCGTTCTGTACGAGACTGATCGATTCGAGCCCGCCGCCGACCATGATGTCGACGTTGTCGACAATGACGGTCTTCGCGGCGACGGCGATTGCCATCATGCCGGAGGAGCACTGGCGATCGACGGTCATGCCCGCCGTTGTGACCGGAAGACCCGCCGCAAGCGCAACCTGGCGCGCGATGTTGGCGCCCTGCGAGCCCTGCGGCATCGCGCAGCCCATAATGACGTCTTCGATCTCGGCAGGGTCTACACCGGCACGCGCCACGGCATGCCGCACGGCGTGGCCGCCCAGCGTCGGCGCTTCGGTATTGTTGAAAGCGCCGCGGTAGGCCTTGCCGATCGGTGTGCGGGCGGTCGATACGATCACTGCTTGTCTCATGAATTCATCCCTGGCTGTGCTATTCGGAGAGGTCGATGCCGAGCTTTTCGGCAGCCTTGACGGCAAACTTGCTGGACTGTTCGAAGCCGCTCTTGAACTCCTTCATGCCCGCTTCGTCGTCGATGTCTTTCCAGGCGGCGGCAACGCCATCCGGCGTCAATTCGTCCGGCAAAAGGTTCACACCGTCGGTCTCGAATCCCTTGAAGACGGCAAAGCTGCCGCCGCCGGCGCCGAGGACCTTGCGGCTCGGTGCATCCCTGCTCGCCAGGAAGACGACACCCGGGCTGACCGATTCCGGCGTCAGCAGATCGTAGACCGGTTTCGGAAACAGGCCCTCGGTCATCGCCGTACCGGCGGTCGGGGCCAGGCAATTGACGTGAATATTGTGCTTTGCACCCTCCAGGTGCAGCGTATTCATGAGGCCGAGCATCGCCATCTTCGCGGCACCGTAGTTCGACTGCCCGAAGTTGCCGTAGAGGCCGGAGCTCGATGACGTGAGAACGATGCGGCCGTAACTCTGCTCCTGCATGATCGGCCAGACCGCCTTCGTACAGTGCACGGTGCCCATCAAGTGCACCTCAATGACCAGCCGGAAGTCGTCGAGTGACATCTTCGCGAACGTCTTGTCGCGCAGGATGCCGGCGTTGTTGATCATTATGTCCACGCGGCCCCAGGCGTCCATCGCCCTCGCAATCATATCGTCGACCTGCCGGGCGTCGGCAACGTTTGCACCGTGCGCGATCGCCTTGCCGCCCGCATCCTTGATCTCGTCGACGACGGCGTCGGCATCGGCAGAATGATCGTTGTCGTCCCCAAGGTCATTGACGACAACCTTTGCACCGTGTGCAGCCAGCAACAGCGCGTGGCTGCGGCCGAGGCCCCGACCCGCACCGGTTACGATGGCAACCTGGCCATCCAGTCTGATACTCATTATTCGATTTCCTGGGTGTACATGAAATTAAGTTGCGACGACGATCATCGACAGGATCTCGGCGACGAGCGCCGGTTTATCCTCTCCCTCGATTTCGACCGTTACTTCGATTTTCAGCAAGAACTGGCCCGGATTCTTTTCCGTCACGTCGAGCACCGTCTGGTGAGAACGAATGCGCTTGCCGACCCGGACCGGCATCAGGTAACGCACCTTGTCCGATCCGTAATTGACGCCCATGACCGTGTTCTCAGGCAATGGCATCGTCTGTCCGTTGAGGTACGACAGCAACGAGAGGGTCAGGAACCCGTGCGCGATCGGGCCGCCGAACGGCGTCAGCGCCGCTTTCTCCGGATCCGTATGGATAAACTGGTGGTCATTGGTCGCCGTCGCAAACTGGTCAACGCGCTCCTGCGTGATTTCGAGCCACGGCGACGGCGCCAGTCGCGTGCCGGCGAGGCCAGGCAGGTCGTCCGCCTTGATCTTGTTAGTCATTGAATTTCCATTCTTTTTTCGAAACTCGCGTTCAATAGCCACGCAGCGCTGCAAATCGGTCGATATGATAATAGCGATCGCCATACAGCGTCTCGAGAATCTGGCAGCGTTTCAGGAAAAAACCGATGTCGTGTTCGTCGGTCATGCCGATCCCGCCGTGCATCTGCACGGCCTCGGTCGTGACGCGGTGGGCAGTTTCGGCCAGCCGGGCTTTCGTCATGCTCGCGATGCGGGGCAATTCATCGCTGCCTGAATCCAGCGACTGCAATGCATAGAGGACCGCCGATCGACAGAGTTCGATTTCGCCGAACAGGATTGCGGCGCGGTGTTGCAGCGCCTGGAAGCTGCCGATCGGCACACCGAATTGCTTGCGCTCCTTCAGGTAGCCGATGGTGCGTTCGAACGCCTCCTCGGCAACACCGAGTAGTTCGGCAGACTGTCCGATCCGCCCGACGTCGAGGATGAAATTCAGTGCTGCGGCGCCCCGTCCGGGTTCGCCCAGCACCGCGTCGATGCCGACGCGAACGTTGTCAAATCGCACGGCCGCGGCCTTGTGCGTGTCGAACAGTTCAATGATTTCCGTGCTGACGCCGTCGGCCGCTGCCGGGACCAGGAACAGCGACAGTGCGTCGTCGCTGCCGATCGCTGCGCTGACGATCAAGGTGTCCGCAACGTGGCCGTCGATGATCGCTGTTTTCGCGCCATTAATCGTAAAGCCGTCATCCACTGCCGCTGCTGTACAGCGGCTGACATCCGGCCGATGCTGGCCCGTCTCGTCGACGGCGATTGCGAGCAGGTGCTCGCCGGCCGCAACGGCGGGTAGAATCGCCCGGCGTTGCGCATCGTCGCCGAATCGCTCGATGCCGGCGACGCCCATCATCGCGGTTGCCAGCAGCGGCAGAGGCGTCAGTGTCCTGCCGCACTGCTGTAACAGCAGGCCGATGCCGACGTAGCCGTAACCGAGCCCGCCGTAGTCTTCGGGCACCAGCACGGCCGGCCAGCCGAGTTCGGCGATCTCGGTCCAGAGTTCGCGCGAGTAGCCTTTTGCATTGCCGTCATCGCGCAGCTTGCGCAGGTGGCTTACCGGCGCGCGATCGTTGAGGAAAACCCGCGCGGCCTCCGCGAGCATCTGCTGTTCTTCGGTGAGTACGAGTGCCATTCGATTTTCCCGCGCTTTACAGGCCGAGAAGCCGCTTGGCGATGATGTTCAGCTGAATCTCCGACGTTCCGCCCTCGATGGAATTTCCCTTGGAGCGCAGCCAGGTCCTGGACAGCGCCTCCACGCCAGCCGTACGGCTGTCCCAGTGCAGCGCATCGCTGCCGCTGAGCGCCATGCGCAATTCGAAACGGCGCTTGTTCAGCTCCGTTCCGTAATACTTGAACATCGACGACACCGCGCCAAGCCCGGCGCCGGCTTCCGTTTCATCCCGCGCGCGATCCATTGTCAGTGCCAGGCAGGCTTCATCGATTTCGAAACGGGCGATCTCCGACCGCAGGTACGTGCCCGGAAAGACACCACCGGACGCCTCGGCGATGGCCCGTGCGAAATTCGCCAGCGGTTCCGCGCCGCCGGTCAGCAGGCCCGAGCTGCCGATCATTTCCCGTTCATGCGTCAGCAGGTATTTTGCGACGGTCCAGCCGCGGTGGAGTTCGCCGACGACCTGGTTCTTCTCGACACGGACATTGTCGAAAAAGGTCTCGGTAAACGGTGACTTGCCGCTGATGAGGCGGATCGGTTTCGTCGTGACGCCCGGCGTCGTCATGTCGAACAGCACGAAACTGATGCCCTCATGCTTGCTGGCGCCGGAGTCGGTGCGCACGAGGCAAA
>JBFIQH010000076.1:0-12846 GCA_041609735.1 Woeseiaceae bacterium
CGAACTTTTCCAGCCCGATCAATCCGGCAACGCTGCCATCGACATCGGCAATCAGCGCTATGCGGTCGAGCGAAACATCCGCCGTCGGCAAGCCGGCCTGCTCGAGAAACTCGATGCAGGCCGGGATGTCACGAAATTCCGCGGGCCTGACTCTGAGCTCGGTTTGCATGGGCCCTACATTAGCCGCCGGCGATGGCGCGGACAAGCTCGGTAAAGAATTCGGTGTCGACCCTCACAGCTCAACGCCGGCATAGGACGTGATTCCGCCGAGGTCGGGCCCAACCGCGACAAAATTCCAGCCGAGCACGTCTGAGGCATGCCGATCCCACTCGGCATCGCCGAAATACGTGACCGACTCGACGTCGCTTCCGATGCGCGCGAGCGCGTAACGCATGATGTCGACGCGTGACGGAAAATCGTCGCTGCTCGCCAGCGGCACGCCGTCGATATCGAATCCCGCACTATCGAGCTTCAGCAGCGCCGATTGACGCCATCCGCCGGTCGCAATCGCGACGTGCTGATCCGCGGCGCTCCTGATTTTCTCGAAAAACGGAATCGCGCCGTCGATCGTCGGGAAAGGACCGCACGAACGTATATGCGCCTCAAGGCTCTCGACAAAACGGGCCTGGATCGCTGCGGCTGCCGCGTCGTCGAACGGGGCGCGATTGTCCTCGACCACCTGCCGGAGAATGCCGCTGTCGGTCACATGCCGATAGCTGCGCAGATCCTCGCGCACACGGACCGGG
Source organism: Woeseiaceae bacterium (assembly GCA_041609735.1). Classification (GTDB taxonomy): domain Bacteria; phylum Pseudomonadota; class Gammaproteobacteria; order Steroidobacterales; family Woeseiaceae; genus UBA1847. The sequence goes on from JBFIQH010000076.1 coordinate 747, forward strand.
CCGAGCACGGCTCGGATCGCCTCAAAATACAGTTCGGTGTCGATGGCCATCGATTCGACCAGCGTGCCATCGATGTCGAAAATGATTGCTTTCAAGACGCGCAGTAAATGCGAGCGGACTACTCGTCTTTCTCTTTGTCGACGTTGGGCGTGCGATAGATGTCCACCGTGACCTCGATGTCCTGCTCGATCAGCTGGTCGACATAGGCGGCAAAACCCGAATGCAGATAACTCTTTCGCTGTCGCCAGTAGCGCCTCATACCCGGGAGCTGCTTGATGCCGACGATCGCCGCGGTGATAGCCTCGCGAAGCTCGGTGTCGATCGTCCCCTCCTCGGCCAACAGGTAACTGTTTTGAAATGCGAGAAATGCGCCGTGCAGCATCATCAGGTACTGAAACTCTTCTTCGCTCGACAACGCCTCTTCACTCGTCAATGCCCGGTAAAAGAGCTCACTGGTCTGCTGGTTCGTACCGATCTCGAGATACCAGCTTTGCAGTGCCACGTTGACATCGTTGGCGGACGCCGCACGTACCGCCGATGCGCTGTCGTTAACCTGCATGCCGACATACACCAAGGAAATCACGACCGCGAATGCGCCGATGATTTCAGCAACGCTGGCATATTCGGCGAGCTTTAATTTCATCTTGTTATTCTCAGTAGAGGCAGCCAGGTGCCTCTGTTTGTCGAGATGCGGCTGCAAGTTAGCTTATCACGTGCTCGGCCGGAATCAGCCTGAAACAAAGTGGCAACCCCATATCGTGAATCACCAGACAACCCGTTACGTGTGTATTGCGACGCAGCAGCGCTGACGCGGCCGATCAATTGAGCAACAACTTGATCCCGACGAACAACAGGATGGCCGCCATCGCGAGGCGCAGCAGCGTTTCGGGTGCCCGGGACGCCAGCAGTGAGCCGACGACAACGCCCGGGATTGATCCGGTCAACAGCACCAGGAGCAGCGCAAGGTCGACATTGCCGAGCCAAAGGTGACCGAGCCCCGCCGTCAGTGTCAGCGGGATGGCATGAACGATGTCGGTGCCGACGACGCGAACCGGGTCGAGGCGTAGCGGATACAGGTATACGAGCATGACGACGCCGAGCGCGCCGGCGCCGACGGACGTCAGCGTCACCAGACCTCCGAGCAGCGCGCCGGCCGCAACCGTCAGCAGCGGTTGTACGCGTCTGAACCTGTCGGGTGCGTTTTTGTAGAACCTTGCGCCCCAGGTGCGCGTGTTCCTGCGGAACACGATCGCCAGCGCGGTCAGCACGAGAACGATGCCCAGCGCCGTCAGCAAGCTTCCCTGCCTGAGCTTGTCACCGCCGGTGGCGTGCAGCCAGGCGAGCATCAACAGCACCATCGGCAGGCTGCCGAGGCACAGGCGCCTGAAGACCTGCCAGTCGACGGCACCGCGCTGGTGATGCACGATTCCACCCACCGATTTCGTCAACGCCGCGAACCATAGGTCGGTGCCGACGGCCACCACCGGCGAGACACCGAATGCCAGCACGAGTAACGGCGTCATCAGCGCGCCGCCGCCAACGCCCGTCATGCCGACCAGTGCGCCGACGATGAAGCCCGAAAAGGTGTACGCCCATTCCATGTCGCCGCCGTGCCTGCGCGGACCCGCCGACCGGTCGCTATTTCGCTACGGCGCGAAGATTCGCGCGGGCAACGACGAGGTGTTTGCAAATACTGTTGGCCGCAGCGACGAGGCGCAGCGACGGGCGCGTCACTTCGTCGGCGTTGACGCTGAAGTAATTGCCAACCCGGTTCGCCGTCAGGTGCGGCCAGCGGCGCCATTCGACGAAGGCGGCATCGCCGTCGGCACTGCCGGCAAGCACGACGTCGGGATTACGATCCACGACAGCCTCGACACTGACCGCAGGCGCGAGTTCGCTCAGGTTCGCGAAAATGTTCTTGCCGCCGCACAGCTCGATCAGTTCGCCGATATAGTGCTCGCCGTTGATCGTGTACAGCGGTTTCAGCGATACCTGGTAAAAAACCGAGATTCTGTCGGCGTCAGAATACTCGTTACCCAGGGACTTGAAGTCGTTTTCGAACTTTGCGGCAACGCGTTTCGCAGCGTCCTCGCGACCGGTGAGTTCCCCGATATGCCGGATTGCCGCGGCGATGTCGTCGAGGCCGCGTGTGCGGATAGCCTCGACGCGATAGCCGGCTGTACGTAACTCGTCGACGACGTGCGACGGAGTGCCGCTATGCCATGCCAGTACGAGGTCGGGGTCGATCAGCCTGAGGCGCTCCTGGTCGACCGTGAACGCATCGCTGACGACCTCGATACGCGCCGCCTCCGGCGGATGATCGGTATAGGCACTGACGCCGACGAGCAGGTCGCCACTGCCCGCGGCGAACACCAGTTCAGCGAGGTGTGGCGCCAGCGTGACGATACGTCGCGGCTCCGCCGTCTCGCCGGGCGTGCCGGGCGAGCGCTGGCAGCCGGGCGCGAGCGTCAGAATGAAAAGCAACGTCGCGGCGAGCGCAACGAGTCGCGTCATAGAGACCAGCCGTAAAGCGTCAGTGCAGCGATGACGACGGCCCAGATCAGCAGTAATCGGAACACGAGCCGATTGGCCGCGGTCGCGCCGCGCACCGCGCGCGCATTTAAAGTCTCGCCGTCCTCGTCATGCAGCGCTAGCGCACCGACACCGACGCGCGCCAGCAATTGTTCGCTGCCCTCGGACGTCGACGCCGGTGGCGGCTGTTGCGGCTCTCGCCATGCGTGCAGCGCGGCGTCGAAATGGCCGGCGACGGCATAGCCGATTGCCGTCAGTCGCGCCGGGATCCACGCCAGCCAGCCGTGCAGCTGGATTGCGGCCTTGCAGAGGCGCGCGGAATTACTGGCCTCTGGCACGACGGCGTCTTCATCGTTGCTGTTCGTTTCGTCTGCGGAATCGTCGGCCGCAATGCGGTCCCGGGCTTCGTCTTCCCGGGCTGCGTTGAACACGGCGCGCCGCCGGATCAGGTCGGTAACGCGATAGGTCCATGCGCCCAACGGGCCCAGGGGCCCGAGTGCGACGAACCAGAAAATGACCGCAAACAGCCGGTTGTTCGCCTGCACGAAGACCGCGGATTCGACCTGCGCCACGCGCTCCTCGTCATCCTCGCGAATTTCGCCCTCGACGAGCGCACGCGCGGTCTGGCAAATGCGTTCTTCGTCACCTTCGCCAAGCGCCGCACAGTACTCGTCGATGTCCTCACCGATGTCTGCCGGCCCCAGCGAAAAGAACAGCACGACGATGGCCAGCGCCAGATACGGGAATCCGAGGAAAGAATCGCCGAGCGCAAATATCACCAACGCGACAGGCAGCGCCAGCAGCACGGTCAGCAGAATGACCGGTATCAGCGCGGGCCAGTTATCGACGTTCGCCGCACGGCCGAAGCCGGCATCGATGATGCGATCCAGCCAGCGCATGCGGCGCCAGTGGAAAATTCGCGTCGCAAGGCGCTCGATAACCAGTCCGATGAGCAGGGCGATCAGGTTCATGACAGCGAATCATACAGTCGCAGCCAGTCGAAAGCAGGACCGGGATCGGTCTTTCGTCCCGGCGCGATGTCCGAGTGTCCGGCGATTTGCCGGTTCGTGATCGCCGGCCAGGCCGTCTGGATGGCGCGAATAACGGGCGCAAGCACGCCGTACTGACGATCGTCGTAAGGCGTCTCGTCTTCGCCCTCGAGCTCGATCCCGATCGAAAAATCGTTGCAGCGGCGCCTGCCGCGGAAACAGGAATCACCGGCGTGCCATGCGCGTTCCGTCATCGGCACGAACTGCAGCACCTCACCGTCACGCCGGATCAAAAGATGCGACGAGACCTCGACGCCGCGGATTTCGGCAAAATACGGGTGCGCGTCCCAGTCGAGGCAATTCGTGAACAACGCTTCGATCTCCGGGCCGCCGAACCGGCCCGGCGGCAGGCTGATGCCGTGCAGGACGATCAGCTCCGGCGCGATGCCGTCGGGCCGCTCATCGAAGTTTGTGCATGCCACCATGCGCGCAGGAGACATCATGCCGGACGCCGCGTCGACTCGGAATTCGTTCGGCATCTCAGGACTTAATCAGGCATGATTTGACGCGCATGGGTACGAGGCTATTTGTTTCTGAAGCGCTCGGCAATGGCGTCGAGCTCGAGCTCTCGGGTGAGCAGGCCCGATATCTCGGACGCGTGCTGCGCGCTCGCGTCGGCGACAGTGTTGCCGTCTTCAACGGTGACGACGGCGAATTCTCGGCGGAAGTCCTGAGAATCACGAAAGCCACGGTCCGGCTCGCTATCCGCCAGCCAATCGACAATCAATCCGAGTCGCCGCTGAAAGTGCATCTCGTGCAGGGTATTTCCCGCGGTGAACGCATGGATTTCGTGCTACAGAAGGCCACGGAGCTGGGCGTCAAGCGCATCACGCCCGTGCTGACCGACTACGGCGTCGTCAAGCTCGATGCCCGGCGCGCCGGGAAGCGGCGCGAGCACTGGCAGCGTGTTGCCGAGAGCGCCTGTGAGCAGTGCGGGCGGGTGCGGCCCCCACTGGTCGATGCGCCGGTCGCGCTGCATCGCTGGTTCGCCGAATCGCACGGCAACAGCACGCAGCTGCTGCTGCGGCCAGGCGCGACGAACACGTTCGCCGACATCGACGCGCCGGCAACGAAAGTCTGCCTGCTGGTCGGTCCGGAAGGCGGTTTCAGCGACAAGGAGTACAGCGATGCCCGTGCCGCTGGCTTCGATGCGGTCGCGCTCGGGCCGCGAGTCCTGCGCACCGAGACGGCAGCCGTCGCTGCATTGACCATCGTGCAGTCGATGTGGGGAGACCTTTAAAAAGTACCCCGTCCCCGTATTCAGGCCTGGATCGACTCCCGCGCCAGCATCAGCTCCAGTTTTTCGAGGTCCGGAATCAGCGGGAATTCGTTGATCATCTTCACGCGGCAAAGCACCGGCGCCCCATCGGGCCAGCCGTCGGTGGCCTCGAGCTTCAGCACATCGCGATTGACGCGCACGAGCTGCGGAAAACCCTGGGTCAGTACGCCGAAGTAGCCGGTCTTCAACTGTCCAGTGCTGGCTACGAAGACAACGATGCGCGTGCGCCCGGTGCGGGCGGGAATTTCCTTGCCCAGCGCACCTTCAAACGACACGACCGGCAGCTGGCGGCCGTTCCAGTCGACAGTGCCGAGCATCCATTCGTGCGCTCCGGCTTCGTGCGCCGGCTCCGAGAAACGCATGACCTCGGCGACGCAGGCTCGCGGCACGATCAGGCGGTCGCCAGAGAGCGGCACGAGCAGGCTGTAGAGCTCCTCGTTCTCCGCGTTCATGACAGCTGTATCCCGCGCTCGTCAAACTGTCGCCGTATCGCATCCAGCAGCTGTGCGTCCTGGTAAGGCTTGCCAAGGTAATCGTTGACGCCGATCTCGATGGCGCGCGCCCGGTGTTTATCACCGACACGTGACGTGATCATGATGATCGGCACGTCCGCAACCCGTTCGTCATTGCGCACATGCGATGCGAATTCGTAACCGTCCATGCGCGGCATCTCGATGTCGAGCAGGATGATGTCCGGCCTCTGGTCCTGCATGACGCTTATCGCATCGAGGCCGTCCTTCGCTGTCGCGACCCGTATGCCGTGGCGCTGCAGGAAGCGTTCGGTCACCCGACGCACAGTAATCGAGTCGTCAACGACCAGCGCCAGCGGCCGCTCGTCGACTGGCGTCGGCGCCGCCTTCTTCAGCTCGACGACGGGCGCACCGGTGCGCACGAGCGCGTTGATGTCGAGGATCAACACAATGCGTCCATCGCCGAGAATCGTCGCGCCGGAAATGCCGCGGATGCCGGCGAGCTGCGGGCCGACCGTCTTGACGACGATCTCGCGACTCGCAAGCATCTCGTCGGTCAACAGCGCCGCCGAGTATTCACCTGCGCGCACCAGAATGACCGGCACGTGCGGTTCGTCTTGCGGCAGGTTGGCCGCCGGGCCGTCGAGGTACATGCCGAGGTGGCGGAACTTGTAGGTCTGCTCGCCGTACTGGTAGCTCGGCTCGCTTTGGCTCAACAAGGATTCCAGTTCGGCACGCGGCAGCCGCGCGACGCCTTCGACTGACGGCAGCGGCAGCGCGTAAATTTCTTCGCCGGTGCGCACGATCAGCGCTTGCGTGATCGCCAGCGTGAACGGCAGGCGTACCGTGAAATTCGTGCCCTGCCCCGTTACCGACGATATACGCAACGATCCGCCGAGCTTCTTCACTTCGTTGGCGACAACGTCCATGCCGACGCCGCGTCCCGCCGCCTGTGTCACGGAACCGGCCGTCGAGAACCCCGGCGTCAGAATCAGCTCCATGATTTCCTCGTCGGTCACTTTCGTGTCCGGTTTCAGCAGGTCGCGCTCGTAAGCCTTGCGCCGGATCGCATCGACATCCAGCCCGCGGCCATCGTCGCTGACGTCGATGACCATTTCAGACCCCTCGCGATGCAGGCGGATCGTGATACGCCCGAGTGCGGGCTTGCCGGATTCCTGGCGTTCCTGCGGCGACTCGATGCCGTGCACAACGGCATTGCGAAGCATATGCTCGAAGGGCGGCAACATCTTGTCGAGCACCTGGCGATCGAGTTCACCGGACGCGCCCTCGACCGCGAGCTCGACGCGCTTGCCGGCTTCGCTCGCGGCCTGGCGAACCAGACGTGTCAGCCGCCCGACGTGCCGCTCGAACGGCACCATGCGCGTTCGCATCAGGCCGTCCTGCAGTTCCGCCGTCACGCGGGACTGCTGCACGAGCAGGCCCTCGGCCTCGCTGGTCACCTTCTCGAGCAGGTCCTTGAGGCTCGCGAGGTCGCTCGCCGATTCGGCGAGCGCACGCGACAGCTGCTGAATGTTCGAGTAGCGATCGAGTTCCAGCGGGTCGAAATCGCGCGCGACCACCGTGTCCTGATGCCCGTGCATGATCTGCGCTTCGGTCTCGATTTCGAGTTTTCTGAGCTGCTCCTTGAGGCGCTGCACTGTTTGGTCCAGTTCCTCGACATGGAATTCGAAGGAATTGACCTGCTGGCTAAGGCGCGAATGGAAGATGCTGATTTCGCCGGCGGCGTTCAACAAATTCTCGAGCAAGTCAGCATCGATGCGTGCGAACTCCTGTCGCTCGGGTGCAGCCCGCAGCGTGCGCAGGTCGGCCTTGCGCGCTGCCGCGGGTCTTGCGACCGGCGCGGGCGCCTGGTCGGGCTCCGCGTCGAGGTCCGCGTCGAGGTCCGGCAGCGGTTCGTGCTCCGGTTCAGGCTCGGGTTCCGGCTCAGGTTCAGGCTCGGGTTCGGGCTCGGGTTCGGGTTCCGGCTCGGGTTCCGGCTGCGTATCCCATTGAAACGGCTCGGCCGGCTCATCGGCCGTCTCGCCGGCACCGAACACCTTGGTCGCCTCGGCAGATGCCATGTCCTCGAGCTCGTCGGCAAGCGGCGAGTCGACAATAATCATGCTGACCGAGTCATCGGGTTCGATCGTGAACTCGGTGAGCGTCGCTTCCTCGACTTCGGTCGGTGCAGTCTCGACCTCGGCGTCGTCCGCAAACTCGAACCCGTCGTTCGCCTGACGGATCCGATGCTCGAGTTCCGTCGCGGCCCGGACCGGCCTGCCCGCGATGACGGTATCACGCATACGATGCAGCTCGTCGATACTCTGCTGCAGCAATTCCTGTACCTCGATCGACGCATCAACACGGCCATCGTCGACCGAAATCAGCAACGTCTCGATCTCGTGGCTCAGATTGCCCATTGACGTGATGCCGGCCATGCGCGCACCGCCTTTCAGCGTGTGCAGATGGCGCTTCAGCTCCTCGATGGCCGACTGCGACGACTTGTCCTTCGACCATTCGCTGAATGCCTTGTCCGCTGCCTCGAGCAGCTCCGCTGACTCCTCGGTAAAGATCGCGGCGATCTCGGCGTCGTATTCCGCTTCCTCCGGTGTGGCATCGTCGGCGGTAATCGCCACCAGCTCGGGCTCGGCCGGGGTCTCGTCGACGTCAGGCTCGACGTCGAACGCTTCCATGGGGACCAACGTCGTATCGGCGCGCTCGACAGCGTCCGTCAGACGATCGAGGTGCTGAATCAGCGCCGTGTAATCGGCTCGTCGGCGATCCGGCTGGTTAATATCCGCGACAATCGTCTCGATGGCCTTTGCCGCCGCTGTCAGCGCGTCGATGCCGGACCGCTCGAAACCAACCTTGAAGTCGTAAACGCGACGCACCAACCGGTTTAGCGCACCGGCAACGGCAACCCCGCGTTCGACGTTGGCCATATTTGCGCTGCCGTGCAACGTATGACAGGCGCGATGCAGCTTGTCGGTAACGTCGAACGGCGGCGTATGCCCATCGCAAGCGGCGATGTAATCGCGAATGACCTGCAGGTGTCCACCCGTCTCTTTTGAAAAAATGTCGAGCAGCACCGGATCCATTTCGAGAGCCGGCTTTTCCTGCACTGACTGCGCGTCGGGCACGTCGATCGTCAGCACGGCCGCATTAGGATCCCCTTCGGCAAACGCGTGCGAGCGTGCGATCAGCAGGTTTATGTCGGATTTCGGTTCCGTGCCGACTTCCAGCTGCTCGACCAGTTCCGGAACCACTGCCGCAGCTTCGAGAATGAATTCGACCATAGGCGGCGTGCGCGTCAGCGTGTGGTTGATCAGCCGGTTCAGCAGGTTCTCGATGCTCCAGCAGTATTCGCCGATGCGCTCTGCGCCGACCATGCGGCCGCTGCCCTTCAGCGTGTGGAACGAGCGACGCACGGTAATCAGCGTTTCCATATCGTCGGGTGACTCGGCCCACACCGGCAGCTTGCGCTTTATCGATGCGATCTCTTCCTTCGCTTCTTCGATGAACAGCTCGAGCAATTCCGGATCGAAATTGCTGGCATCGTTCGAAAACACCGGCAACGGCATGACCTCGGTGGCCTGCATGGCACCAGGTTCCGGCCCGGGCTGCCCGGATGCCGCCTCGATATCGGCTCGGTGGATTTTCATCGTTGTTTCGGCCGGTTCTTCGATCTGCTGTTGCAGGCGTTGCTCGACATCGCGCAATACCGCGAGGCACGCCTCGGCGTTGTCGAGCATGTACCAGGGCTCGCTACGACCTGCTTTTACCGTCTCCATGTAGTATTCGATGCTTACGATCGCGTCGGCGAGCCGATCGGTGTCTTTTTGCGACAGCCTGGACGGACCGCCGGCCTTCAGCGTCAGCGTAATGAACTTACCGATGCGATCGACGACTTCCATGGCGCGAGTTTTTGCGAGCATCAACAGCCCGGCCTTGATGCCTCGAATCAGAGACGGAATGCTGTCGAGCCCCTGGGACGGCGCATTCGACGACATGCTCTGGCTAATGGTCTCCTTGATACGAGCGAGGTTGATGATGCACTCGCGCATGACCGATTCGGCGACCTGCTGGTAGTCCGCCGCTTCTGCGGCCGGCAGGTCGCTGCCCTGTGCAGCCGGTGGCGCATCCTGCGGTATCGTCAGCCGCAGCAGCTGTTGATCGAGACGATCCTCGACGCGCAGCAGCGTCGAGGCGATATCCAGAATAATCTGGTCGCTGGCCGCTCCGCCACGCTCGACGACGCCCTTGAGCCGGTCAATTTCACCGTCGATGTCGGAGCGCAGCTCGCCTAGCCCGAGCACGCCAAGCGTGTCCGAAATTTTCTTCAGCAGCTCCAGTTGCGGCACCAGGTCCGACGCCTTGTTCATGCCAGTACGCACGAAAATATCCAGTACGTCCTTGACTCGCGCCAGATCTTCCTTGATCGCCGATGCCACGGTATTCATCAACTTTACGCTTGGCGCCGACAGCGCTTCGCGCGCGTGCTCGACCTGCTCGTCGCCCGGCAAAAGCTCGGACAAGTTGAACGCTGCACGAATCTCGCTGATGCGCTCGCCCGTGGTCGTCGAGCGAGCGACGTAATACAGCAGATTGTTCAGCAGATCGTCGATAGGGTGCTTGTCGAACGATTCCAGCCCTTCGTCGATCAGGTATTTCATCTGCCGGTCCGTCTGGCCGAGCAGGCGCTTCAATGCTACGGACGTCTCGAGACCGCCCTGCTGCAATGCCTCGAGCACGCCGCCGACAACCCACCAAAGCTGGTACATGTCATCGCGCGTCGATGCATTCTCGAGTGCTGCCGCGACATTCGACAGCGATTGCAAGTGGCGATTGGTGTCCCCGCCTTTAATCCAGCCAAGCAGCGCGAGCTGGAACTTCGGCCGCAGTCGCGCTGCGGCGCCGACCGGCTCCTCGCCGCTGCCTTCGCGACGCGCCGCCTTGTCGTCGCTGCGTCGTGGCGACAGGTTCAAAAGCAGCAACGTACCTTCCGACAGCAATGGTTGACCGCGCGCCGCACGCAAGTCATTCAGCATCGGCAGCAACACCAGTGCAATATCGCGACCGCCGCCGAGGAGGCGCTCTATGTAGACAGGCAGCTGCACCATCGACCTCGTCAGCGCGTCGAGCCCGTCGTCGCGACCCTTGCCCGCTTTCAGCGACGCGAGGTAGTGGCAGCAAAGCTCCATTTCTTCGGCGAGCAGCGCAGCGCCATAGGTCTCTGTAATCTGCAGCGCGCCCCGCACCTGGTGCAGAAGTTCGCCGGCACGCACCAACGCAGCGGAACCGCCACGGCCATCGACGCAATCTTCGAGCGCGAGGTGCGCGTTGCGTATCGATTCATTCAGCTCGGTGCTGATGATCGATAGCGCGCGTGCCGGGCTCTCAATGCTGCCGGTACGTGGCTGTTCTGTCTGAGTCGTGCCCGTCATTTACGCGTATTTGTTATTTGTCAGTCTCGGTTATTGCCGTTGCAGTGGCGTTCAGCCAGTACCCGTCGGGCGCTGTCCCCTGGCACCTGTCGCGTCCGTCGATGTCGTTCGCAGTTGTGTTGCGGGCCTTGGATCGTTAGGCAGCGTGAATCCGGCAACCGTCTTGCGGAGCTGCGACGCGAATTCCGACAGTTTAGAAATGGCTGCAGCCGTCGCCGTCGTCGCCTTGCCGGTTTGCTCGCTGATTTCGCCGAGCCGGGTCGTGCGTCGTGTCACGTCGGCCGCTGAACTCGCCTGCTGGCGCGCCGAGCTGGATATGTTCTGCACGAGGCTCGCAATCTGGTTCGATACCTGCTCGATCTCGTCGAGTGCCGCGCCGGCGTTTTCGGCCAGCAGCGCGCCGCCGACAACGTCCGTTGTACTGCGCTCCATTGATACGACAGCTTCCTTCGTATCCGCCTGAATCGTGCTCACCAGCACTTCGATCTGCTTGGTCGCATTCGTCGAGCGTTCGGCGAGTCGCTGGACCTCGTCCGCAACGACGGCAAAACCGCGCCCGGCCTCGCCGGCCATGGACGCCTGGATCGACGCGTTCAGCGCGAGAATATTCGTCTGCTCGGCAATATCGTTAATCAGCTCGACGATGTTGCCAATCTCCTGCGAGCTTTCGCCAAGTCGCTTGATGCGTTTCGACGTGTCCTGGATCGTTTCCCGGATCGTGTTCATGCCGTCAATCGTGCGACGTACCGCTTCGCCGCCCTTGTGTGCGACCTCGACCGAATGGCGGGCGACGTCCGACGAGCGCTCGGCATTGCCCGACACTTCTTCGATCGACGCGGCCATTGACACGATCGACTCGGTCGCCGCCGCGATTTCCCGCGTCTGGTTTTCGGCTGCGCGCGCCATATGGGCGGCCGTGCTCTCCGTCTGCTTCGCGGCAGAATCGACCATAATTGCGGTCTCGTTGACCGTCGTGACGAGCTTGCGCAGCTCCTCGATTGCGTAGTTGAACGAATCGGCAATAGTTCCGGTGATGTCCTCGGTCACGGTCGCCTCGACCGTCAGGTCACCGTCAGCCAACGATCCCATTTCGTCGAGCAGGCGCAGGATCGCCTGCTGGTTACGTTCGTTTTGTTCTGCGTGCTTTTTGGCCGTGCGCTCGAACTCGGCGATCTTCGTGTTCAGCAGCACCAGCGCGCTGACGAGCGCGATACCGAGGCCGACCAGCGCCAGCGGCAGCCATGGCAGAGCGGCGATGCCGGACAGCATGCCGTCGCTCGGCGGCGCCGAGAACGCGGACTGCATCAGGCGCGCCGCGGCAGCATC
>JBFIQH010000077.1:0-12804 GCA_041609735.1 Woeseiaceae bacterium
GTGTGCCCGACGGTGACGCCGGCCACATCGGTAATCGCATTCAGCGGTCCGGGCGTGCCGTCGAACGGAATGCCGAGATCGCGGGCACGCGGTTCGGCCAGCGTGCTCCCCGCACTGAACAGGCAGGCAAGCAACAGAACCAGTGAGAGCTTGAGAGTATTTATGCGCGCAATCATCGGCGTGTCTCGTTCAATGAAGTACCGCGAACGTTACAAGAATAGTGACCGTATGTCCGGCTGAATCCTGCCTCGAACCGGCAATTAGGCAGTCGTCGCCTGGCGCACAGTACGCGTCGTGCAGCGAAAAAAGGCTGGAGTCGGATTGCTTCATCGAAAGCCCCCTCGGCTTGCGGACGGCACACGGGTTGGTGAAACCTGCTGGACGCTGAAAATCGCACGCGCCTCGATCATAATGCAGCAGAGTTATCGTCCCGGTTTCCCATGACGCCCAACCCGCCCGCCTCGTTCAAAAACGCCGCCGAGATCATCCGCACACGCCGGCCGGGGCTGCCTGTCTACTGCATTTATCCGCAAGCGTATCGCGCGGCGGTGGAGGAATTCACGCAGGGATTTCCCGGGCGGACGATGTACGCAATCAAGGCCAACAATGCAGCGCCGGTACTGGCGATGCTCGGGGAATTCGGGATTCGGGATTTCGACTGCGCGTCGGTCGACGAAATCCGGCTCGCGCTCGACAGCAACCCGGACGCAACGTGCTATTTCATGAACCCGGTGCGCCTCGACGATGCGGCGCGGGTCGCCGTGACGGAGTTTGGCACGAGGCATTTCGTCGTCGATCACATCGACGCGCTTCCGCGGCTCGTCAACGAGATCGATCCCGCGGGCTGCGTCATCTTTGCGCGCATGGCCGTGCATCACGCATCGGCGATGGAGGACCTGTCGCAGAAATTCGGCGCCCGGCCGGCAGAAATCCCGGCGCTGCTCGAGGCAATAGCCGCAACCGGGGCGGAGGCCGCACTCGCGTTCAACGTCGGGTCCGGCGTCACGAGTCCCGACGGCTATCGCCACGCCATGCAGGTTGCGCGAGACGTGCTACGCGCCTCGCGCGTGCAGGTGCGGCTGGTCGACGTCGGCGGCGGCTTTCCGCGATCCTATCCGGGATTCGACGTGCCGCCGCTCAACGACTATTTCAGCGCGATTCGCGATGCAGCGCGGTCTCTGCCGCTGCATGATGACGGTGAACTGCTCGCCGAGCCCGGACGCGCGCTGGCCGCTCCGGGGCTGTCCGTTATCGTCAAGGTCTTGCTGAAAAAACCGGATCGGCTGTACATCAACGACGGTATGTACGGCTCATTCTGGGAACTGCGCTTCAAGGGCCACAAGCAGTACCCGTTTCGCGTTTACAGGAACGGCGAGGTGCTGGCCGGCAAGACCCGGGAATACCGCGTGTTCGGACCAACCTGCGATTCGTCGGATGTGCTGCCGGAACCATTGGCGATCCCGGCTGATGTCGAGGTCGGAGATTACATCGAGTTCGGCTCGATCGGCGCGTACAGCATCAGCGGCAGGACAGACTTTAACGGCTTTGACGCCGGCGGCATATTTGTCATCGACGATCCCGACGTTGCTCCGCCCGATTGAACGACGGGATCGGCTATCGGCCGTCGAGGTACCCGAGGTTCTTCGCGACGAACGCCGTCGGCTTGCGGTCGACCAGCAGACCGATGCGATTCTGAGAACAGACGTTGTTCTGCTGCAGCATCGTCAGCTGGTCGCGAGTCACCGGGAACACCGGCATCCAGTCGAGCGCCGTTGCCGCAACTCGCATCAATCCGATCGGCATCGGCACTATCCGCTTTTTCTTGCCGACGGCTGCCGCTACGCGGCGGATCATCTCGTTCCAGGACAACACGTCCGGGCCGCACAGTTCGAAGGTTTCGCCTATCGAAGAGTCATCGTCCAGCGCTGCGACGAACGCACTGGCGACGTCCTGCACATGGACCGGTGACATCAGCACCGGATTGCTCGACGGCTTCAACCCCGAATAGAAGCCGACGGCAGGCATCGGCATGTTGACCATGTCGTTCCGGAGTTGTGTCGCAAACTCCATGCGCCCGCGCGGGTCACCGAAGATGACGGACGGCCGCAACACCGTATACTGCATGCCGATGTCCTCGACGTAGAGTTCTGCATCGAGTTTCGTTTGCTGGTAAGGCGTCGCTTCCGCCTCAACGCCGTTGGCACTCATCAGCAAGAAGCGCAGGATTCGCCGCTCTTTGGCTGCGTCCGCAACGCGGACGACGCCTTCATACTGCATCTTGCGGAACGTAATGCCTTTCGAGCGGTCTTCGCGCAAAATGCCCACGAGGTAGATGACGGCATCGCAACCTTCGAGCACCGCGTGCAGCGCGTCGTCATCGTCGATATCGCCAATAGTGACGCGCTGCCCGTCGGCGCGACGCACCTTGTCCTCGCTGCCGGCGCGAACCAGTAGCGATGTCGTATGCCCGGCCGCATGCAGCGCGTCGACGATGTAGCTGCCGACGAAACCGGTACCGCCGATGATCGCAACGTCCTTTGCCATGACAGAACCTGCTATCGATCAAAAAACTCAGGCGAAGCGCACGAGACGCCCCGGCCTTTCTGACGTTATAGCATCGTTCTCGATAACCGGGCGGCCGCCGACAAGGGTTGTTACAAATCCGCGGGCGCCCTGCAGCAGCCGCTGACCGCCGGCCGGCAGGTCCTGCACCATGCGCGGCGCGTCGATCGCGAGCGCGTCGTAATCGATAACGTTGATGTCCGCGCGCTGGCCCACCGCCAGGCGGCCGCGATCGGCAAGCCCGAGATAGTCCGCGGCATCGGCCGTCAGCATTTGCACCGCGCGTTCGACACTGAGGCGATCCGTCGCCCGGTCGCGGGTCCAGTACGACAACAGGTAGGCGGGGAAGCTCGCATCGCAGATCGTGCCGACGTGTGCGCCGCCGTCCGACAAGCCGAGCAATGCGTTCGGATGCGTCAGCATCGTATGGACGTTGTCGTAGTTGAACTCGGTGTAGTTGTAGACCGGGAAGTAAATCAGTTGGCGTCCGTCCAGCTCGAGGCAGACTTCGTACAGCTTTTCCATGACGGGAACGCCCTCCCGTTTCGCTTCCGCGCCCAGGGACTGGTCCGCCCGCTGCTCGTAGTCGGGGTTTTCGCCGAGGCGAAACAGCTTGAAAGCGATCGTCTCGATGTCAGCGATCAGCCTGTCGACCATCGGCGGCACCGGCGAGTCCGGCCCGGACAATTTGATCGGCGTCTCGGCGAGGCAGCGCGTGCGGAACGCCGGGTCGCGCATGATCGCGACGCGTTCATAGAGCGGTTTGTCCTTGATGGCGAGATAGCTCGGCTGCGCCAGCAGCGGGTGAAACGTGCACTGCAGGCCATTGAATACGCCGATGGCGCGCGGAGCGACCTGGACACGGAAATCAACGCCGTCCGCGTTCAGCCGTTCGGTTTCATCGAGGATGCGCCGCCATTGGTCGGGCGCGAAGTCACGCTGCATCAGCGACAGCGAGAACGGCCGGCCGCCGGCTCGCGCGAACGCCTCGATCAGTTCGAACTCGTCGTCGAACTGGTCGCCGTCACGCTCGAGGTTGAAATCGTTGACCGCCTGCAGCACGCCGGCTTGTCGGCCGTTCAGTGCCGATGCGAGCCCCACGAGCTCGTCGCGGGACGCTTCCGATGACGGCGTCCAGTCGCCGTCGGCCGTCTTGTGGACGTCGCTGCGGCCGGTCGAAAAACCGGCAGCACCGGCATCCAGCGCCTCGGCAAGCAATTGCCGCATGGCCGCGATATCGTCCGGCGTTGCGACTTCGTTGCTGCTCGCGCGCTCGCCCATAACGAAGACGCGCAGCGGATCGTGCACGGCCATGACGGCGTAGTCGATCGTGTGCGGGTTTGCATCGATATGCTCGAGGTACTGCGGGAAGGATTCCCACTGCCAGGTAATCCCCTCGTGCAGCGCAGTTCCCGGGATGTCCTCGACGCCTTCCATCAACCGGACAAGCCGGTCGTGGTCGGTGCTCCTGACCGGCGCGAAGCCGACGCCGCAATTGCCGAGCACCGCCATCGTCACGCCGAAGTTCACCGAGGGCCGGAGCTCGTCGTCCCAGGTGATCTGCCCGTCGTAATGGGTATGCAGGTCGATGAAGCCCGGCGTCACCAGCGCGCCGTCGGCCGAGATCGTGCGCTTGGCCGCGCCGCAGCGGCCGATCTCCGCGATGCGCCCGTCGCGAATCCCGATGTCGGCCGTGATCGGGGTGCGGGCGTTACCGTCGTGGACAGTGCCGCCGGCGATTTTCAGGTCAAGCGTCATGCATTCGCTGCCGCGGTCAAAAAGATCATGGATCCCAACGATAAAACCACCGGCGACGAGATGCCAGACACCCCACTGAGCCGCGATCGTTGCCACGGAGCCCAGGCGCGACGCTGAACATCAGCAGCAGCAGCGCAAGCGCGACACCGCTTTGGCCGGCCGGGTCCGGCACGATTCTCAGCGCGCCGAGGGCCTCGATATTCACCGCCGCAGCCTGACAGCTGCCGGCCGACGGGGCAATTGTATGACAGTGCGCCGTTTTGTGACGCGTTATGTATAGCTGCGACCGGAATGGCGGGAGAATCAGCGGGATTCTGTTGTGACTCCGAGATTCCCGCGATGAGAAACCTCGCCTTAGTCCTGCTCGTGCTGGCCGTTGGTGGCTACTTCGCCATCAAGTGGAAGCTGCACAGCGACGTTGAATCCGGCGTCGATATGGCCGTTCTGATGATGAAACCGTACGTCGTCCTCGAATACGATGGCGTCAGTTCAACACTCAGCGGCGAATTGACGATCGACGGCATTCGTGGCCGCGTCCAGGGTTACGACGACGAATTTTCGATCGGCCGTATCGGCATCGACACGCCGAGCTTCCTGTCGCTGATGAAAATCGGTGACATGCAGTCAATCATGATGGCTCGCAAAGACACACTGCCCGAGTACTTCGGCATCATTCTCGAAGACCTGAAGATGCCGGTCGACGCCGACTATGGTCGTACGCTGCACGCAACGCAGATCGCCGCGCTGGGCGTCACGGATGCCGAAGATCCGGCCAACGAGTGCACCGGCAAGTACGGGTTCTCGCCCGAAGCCCTCGTTGCGATGGGCTACGAGGATTATGAACTGTCGTTCAATGCGCGGTTTCGCCAGGACGACGGGCAGTACGGCGTCGAGATTCACTCCGGCAGCGCGAACATGTGGGACGTCGATGCAACGCTCAAGCTCGCCGGCAACATGACGAGCGAACTCGCGATGGGCCCCGCTTATCGTCCGAAACTCGCCGGGATGGAGTTTATTTACAACGATCGCTCGCTGAAAGACCGCGTCTCCGCCTACTGCCGGCGTCTCGGCCTGTCACCGGAAGCGGTGATCGATGCCCAGATCGATGCGTTTCGTTACATCGGCAACCAGGTCGGCATTGAATTCGACGACTACGTCATGGACCCGTACCGGGAATTTCTCGGCAGCAAATCGACGCTGGTCGTGACCGCAAAGCCCGTGGACCCGATTCCGCTGTCGTCGATCGCGCTGTACAAACCGAGCGACGTGCCGGCACTGCTGCAGCTGTCAGCCGAAGCCCGCTAGCCGCTGCCCGACACCGGCTCGTCCAACGTCGGCGCCCCAGCGCAGCCCGGGACGTCAATGCCTCTACGACTTGCGGTACAATCCGCCACTTGGCCCATCCCTACACCCAAATGGCGAGATAACCAGTGAGCAATTTCGACAAGCAACTCCAAAAAGTAAAAACCGCGCCCGGATTCATCGCCGCGCTCGACCAGAGCGGCGGCAGCACGCCGAAAGCACTCGGCCTGTATGGCATCAAGGAAGACGCGTGGTCGAACGACGAGGAAATGTTCGACATCGTGCACCAGATGCGGACGCGCATTATTACCTGCCCTGCATTCAACGGTGACCGCATCCTCGGCGCCATCCTGTTCGAAAACACGATGGATCGCGAAATCGAAGGCCAGCCGACGGCGTCCTATCTGTGGAACGTCAAGAATATTGCCCCGTTCCTGAAGGTCGACAAGGGCCTCGCCGCCGAGGATCACGGCGTGCAGCTGATGAAGCCGATGCCCGATCTCGCGAAGCTGCTGGGCAAAGCCAGGAAGAACGGCATTTTCGGTACCAAGATGCGCTCCGTTATCAAGAAAGCGAACCCCGCCGGTATCGAGTCCATCGTCGAACAGCAGTTCGAGATCGGCAAGCAGATCGTCGCGGCCGGCTTCGTACCCATTATCGAGCCCGAGGTCGACATTCACTGCCCGGAGAAAGAAGAGGCCGAGGCGATCCTGAACACGCATCTCCTGCAGCATCTCGATGACCTCGATGCCAGTGAGAAGGTCATGCTGAAGCTGACGCTGCCCGAAAAAGACAACCTGTATTCGAAGTGTATCGCGCACAAGAACGTCGTTCGTGTAGTCGCTTTATCCGGCGGCTATTCGCGCGAGGAAGCGAACGCACGTCTCGCGCGCAACAACGGCATGGTCGCGAGCTTCTCGAGAGCCCTGTCGGAAGGGCTGACGGCGCAGCATAGCGACGCCGAGTTCGAGGCGATGCTCGACAAGTCGATCGCCGAGATTTTCGCGGCATCGAAGACCTAGTCTCGTTTCGGGACGACAGTACCTGGAACCCGACCGGCGCCCCCCTGGGCGCCGGTTTTCTTTCAGGCCTCGTCCCGCACGACGGCACGCGGCGGCGCCGGCGCGAAGTATCCGACGACCAGCAGCAGCGCGCCGACGCCGATAAACGAGACAATCCGCGCGACGGTTCCGGTATTGCCGAAGTCGATCATGAACAGCTTCAATACGACCAGCGCCATCAGCACGACACCGGCGATCCAGATACGCCGCCGCGCATGCCGCGCACCCAGGATCATGCCGCCGAGACCGAGAATGGCCCAGTAAATCGACAGCGCCGCCTGGATCGCATCCGCATCCAGCAGCACATCCCAGTCCCAGATCAGGTTCGAGAAATGGAACACCGTGCGGACAACGACAAGCGTCGTCAGCACGAACGCGAGGCCCGCCCAGACGAAAAGCACTGGCCGGTATGGCGTATCGTCGATCGCGCTCAGCGCCCAGCGATGTGCCGCGACATACAGCGTTGCGAAGGCCAGCAGGTCGAGCGGGTTCAGCAGCGGCAGGTAAGGCAGCGGAGCCGGATCACCCGCATACTCGAAGGAAACGCCGAGCAACAGCAGGAAGACGATTGCAAGCAGTGTCTCGCCCAGCACGTTGTAGGTATCCCGGTATTTCCCGAGTGGCCATGCAATGCGCCGGGCACCCGCCTGCATGCCGACAATCAGGGCCAGGAGAACCAGTATTGTCGACACCGGTAGCCAGAGTTCGGCGAGATTCGCCTCGTCAGCCCGGAACCAGGCCTCGTAGCCGAGGAGCAGCGAGAACACGAGACCTCCAGAGAGGTGCTCGAATTTCAGCAAGTGCTCTTCGTGCGGCTGCGCCATACGCAGGATCGCGAGCTGCGCAGCAAACGCCGCGGGCCAGGCGACCAGCCCTGGACCGGAAAGGAAGTGCCCGTCGTTGATGAGATAAACAACCGCCATCAACAGCACCGGCAGCAGGTAGCACAGCGATGCCCGGCGCGCCGCAATCCAGTCTTTACGCATCGCCCAGTAAGCCAGGGCCAAAAAGCTGGCTGCGAAGAAAACGTGCACGAGATGCACTTCGAGATCGGACCCGGCGCGGTCCAGAATCTCGAGGATGCCGGTTGACAACCACCACGTCAGGCCCCAGAGCATCAATGACAGCGACGCAATCGGCTGCAGCTCGAACGGCCTGGCGTCGGTGCCAAGCAGTCGTGCTGCATACAGCGACGCGACGCTGATCAACAGACCACCGAGCACGTTGGCGTTCAGTAGCGGCAGCCCCGCACCATCGTTCCAGCCGTAGTCCAGGAACATGATGCCGCTCGCGAACGCGAGCAACGTGCCGGTTAGTTTTGCCAGCAGGCCGTTCTGGCGTACGCCCACCCAGACGAGCGCGGCGCCCTCCAGCGCCCACGAGACTGACGTCCAGCGATCGTTAAGGGCCAACGGAATCGCAACGGTGCCGAAGGCGACGGCAAGCGCGGTGAAGGATTGCACGAGCAGCTGCATCTGGTCGCGGCGCGTGCGGTACAGCCACAGCGCGAGTAATGCGTAGAACACGGCCACGAGGGCGGCGCTGATTGCGAGCCCGTACTCGGTGTCCTCGACCAGCAGCGACTGCAGCGCAAATGCGATGGCCGGCGTGCCGAAAACCAGCGTGCCATCGATGATGCCGCGCAGCTTCGGCGGTTGTCGCAGCGAAAACAGAATCGCGATTGCCGTGTAGAAGACGAAATAGGCAACGAGGAACGGCTCCGTCGTCCAGAATTTCTCCGGCGTGTACGAGCTCGAACCCCACAAGGTGCCGACACCAAACGTAAAGACGAACCCGATGACATTGAGACCGCGCCACGCCTTGTGCCAGGCGATGCCGAGAACGGCGCCGTTCAGCACCAGGTAGTAGCTGAACAACGCGACGTGATTACCGGAGCCGGTCGAGATCAGCACCGGTGCCAGGAAGCCGCCGACGACACCGAGTATCGCCAGCGCGCGCGCCTCCTGCATGACCGCAAGAGCACCCGTCGCGATCGTCAGCAGCACCATCAGCAGGAACGCAAACCCGGCCGGCAGCACATCGTGCAGGTTGAACGCCGCGAATATCGTCAGGTAGAGAATGCCGACGCCACCGCCCTGCAGGCTCAGCGCGTACACGCGTTGCTCGCTGCGCAGCCGCCAGCCGAGGATCAGCAGGACAATCGCAGCAGCCGCGACAAACAGGTAGCGCATGCCGATCGGGATTTCGATCACGTTGTTATCGACCGCGTACTTGAGCAGGAAGCCGACACCGAAGAACGAGACGATGACGCCGAGCTTCACGGGGACATTGCCCGTCGTCAGCCAGCGCTTCGCGCGCTCCATCAGCGCATCGAGCGGATCGTCCGGGGTCGCTGAAACCTCTGTCGATGAGCTTTTCGCAGCCGCTGGCACTGCCATCGCTGCAGCGGCGGGTTGCGGCGTGGGCTTGCTGCTTGCGGCGGCAACAGGCCGGGTGCCGTACCGATCGGGATCATCGAGCGCCGGGGGTGGTTTCGGTTTCGATTCCGGCGCCGCGGCAGGCGACGTGTCCTGCGCGGGACGGGGCTCGGCCTGGCGCTGCTGGCGGCGCTCTACCTGCAGCGCATGAACGACGGTCTCGAGATTGCCGAGTTTTTCTGCCAGCGCGCTAACGCGATTTCGAAGCTGGTGATTCGCGTGCAGCAACCACGCGATCGCGATACCGGCCAGCATGCCGAAGAAGCCGCCGCTCTCTCCGCCGATTGCTGCGCCGATGAACCCTCCGATGATTATCCAGACCAAGGCCATGGCGTACTCCCTCGAGCACAGTCGCTGCGGTCAGTGGCGATTATCCCCTTATCGATCCAACAATTGAAACCGGGCACCCGGTATGCTGTCGTCAGCGCTGGAGGAATTGCAGCATGACAAGGTACTTCCTGAGACGATGCGCTGCGCTGTCGGCATTGATCATGTCGGGCTGCGCGCTGAATCCTGCAATCAACGACACTGCCGTGACGCTGTCGATCGTGTCGACAAACGACGTGCACGGCGAACTGCATGCGGACCAGCAGCGTGGCGGCCTCGTTACGATCTCGGGATACGTTAACGCACTGCGCTCGGCTCGTGGTGCCGACAACGTCCTGCTGGTCGACGCAGGTGACATGTGGCAGGGTTCGATCGAATCCAATCTCAACGAAGGCGCGGCCGTCGTCGCTGCCTACAACGCGATGGGCTACGCGGCCGCCGCGATCGGCAATCACGAGTTCGATTTCGGCCCGGTCGGTCCGAAGGTGACGGCCGCGACGCCCGGCGACGATCCTCGCGGCGCACTGAAGGCGCGCGCGACGGAGGCGGCATTCCCGTTGCTCGGGGCCAACGTCGTCGACGCATCGACCGGCAAGGCTGTTGGCTGGACCAACGTCAAGCCCGCCACGGTGGTGCCGGCTGCGGGCATCAACGTTGGCATTGTCGGCGTTGTGACGTCGCAAACACCGGAGACGACAATTGCAGCGAACCTCGACGGCCTGCGGATCGCGCCGCTGGCCGAGGCGATACGCCGCGAGGCGGAACGGCTTCGGGCCGACGGCATACCGCTGGTCATCGTCGTCGCGCACGCCGGCGGATCCTGCGAGGACTTCAGCGACCCGCTGGATCTCGCGAGCTGTGACCCGGATAGCGAGATCTTCGAGATTGCGAGCTCGTTGCCGTCCGGACTCGTCGACCACATATTCGCCGGCCATAAACACGAGGGGTTGGCGCATATCGTCAACGGCATTTCGATCTCGTCCGGCTATTCGCACACGATTGCCTTCAGCCGCATCGACTTTCGCGTAGATAGGGCATCCGGCACGGTGACCCGCGAGCGCCTGTTCCCGCCACAGCTTGCGTGCCCGTTACGGCGCCCGGGCGACCAGCAGTGCGCGTGGCAGCAGGCAAGCGATACGTCACCGGCGGTTTACGAGGGATTTGTCGTATACCCGGATCCCGCCGTTGTCGACATTGCCGACAACGCCGCTGCCGCGGCGAGCGAGCGAGCGCAAACTGCAGAAGATCGGCCCATACCTGGAAACGCCGTTCACGCTGGAGGGCAACCCGGAGTCGGCACTCGGCAACCTGTTTACGACGGCGTTGCTCGACGCAACGGACGCCGACGTGGCCATTCACAATGTATCCGGCGGCATTCGCGGCATCCTGCCGGCCGGCGAACTGACCTACGGGTCGGTCTACGAAATGTTTCCGTTCGACAACCGGGCCGTCGTCATAAGAATGAGCGGGCGCGACCTGCGCAAGATCATGGCCGCGCAGGCGGGTGTCGCTCATCGGCGCGCCGGCATAGCCGGCTTGCGAGTACGAGCCACCTGCGACGACGGCGTGTTTGAAATCGACATGCAACTTGATGACGGCCGCCGAATATCTGACGACGACACGCTTCGCGTCGTCGTCAACGATTTTCTCGCGCTCGGTGGCGATGGCATCCTGGATCCCGCGATGCCGGATGGCGGCTTTCGCTATGACACCGAGCTCCCGCTGGCTCGCGACGTTATTGTCGACTGGCTCCGCAAACGCGATCGCCTGCACGCGGAGGACTACCTATCGGGCCACGACCCACGGTGGCGCGTGCCCGCCGACATCCCGGGTTACTGCTCTCGGGCCGCCAGCTGAGCGCGGTTCCGCCAGCCGCACTACATTTTCCCGGTCGATTAATGGCAGACATGTATCTGAGGATGTCGATGTAACCATGGCGAAGCGCGTCTCAGCTGTCCAGCCAGGCTTAGCAGTCGGTCCTCGCGACCTGTCGGCGCCATGAATTGCGCACCGAGCGGCATGCCGTTCGGCTCCTCGCACAGCGGCAGCGAAATCGCCGGCGTTCCCGTCAGGTTATTGAGCGGCGTGACCGGAATCAGCGCGATCAACTCATCCAGCCATTGCTCGACATCGATATTTTCGTGGACCAGGGTCTGTATGCCGCTGAGCGCCGGTGTTTCCTGTGCGATCAGCCTGTGCGTGTACCATTCCCGACAATTGAATCGAGTGCGATGTGGTACAAAATGTTCCACACTCGATTATTCCGATTTCGCCTAAGCCATCGCCGGAGCCGACATGAAAGCATCTGACCTGTTCGTGAAATGCCTCGAAGAGGAAGGGATCGAGTACATTTTCGGCGTCCCGGGCGAGGAAAACGCCGATTTCATGATGTCGCTGGAGAAGTCGGACAAGATCCGATTCATCCTGACGCGACACGAGCAGGGCGCGGCCTTCATGGCTGAAATCTATGGCCGGCTGACCGGTAATCCCGCCGGCGCGCTCGGCACACTCGGCCCCGGCGCGACCAACCTGATCACCGGCGTCGCGGATTCGAACATGGACCGCGCGCCGATGCTGGTGCTGACCGGCCAGGGCGCAACTGACCGACTGCACAAGGAATCGCACCAGATCATGGACGTCGTGGCCATGTTCCAGCCGGTCACCAAGTGGGCAACGACGATCCTGAACCCCGACACGATTCCCGAGATCGTGCGCAAGGCCGTGCGGCTCGCGCGCACCGAGAAACCGGGCGCCGTGCACATCGAATTGCCCGAGGACATCGCCGCCGAAGAAACCGACAGCACGCCGATGCTGCCGCGACGTTTTCGGCGGTCGGTGCCCGACGACAAGATCGTCAACCAGGCGTTCGACATGCTGAAGACCGCGAAGCGCCCGATCATCATTGCCGGCAACGGCTGCATCCGCAAGCGCGCGAGCAAGCAGCTACGCATCCTGTGCGAGAAGACCGGCATCGGCGTCATCAGCACGTTCATGGCCAAGGGCTGTGTCGATCTGGATGCCGACTACTGCCTTTACACGGTCGGCCTTGGCAACAAGGACCGAATCAATCTTGCCATCGACGAGGCCGACCTCGTCATCACGCTTGGCTTTGACATGGTCGAGTACCACCCGCAGCTGTGGAACGCCGACAAGAACAACAAGATCCTGCACGTCGATTTCCTGCCGGCGGAGATCGACGAACACTACCACCCGAAAACGGAGGTCGTCGGCGACCTCGCCCATGCTCTTTGGATGTTGAACGAACGCATCGACGCGCACGGCTTGCCGGACTACGATTTCAGCACCCAGCTCGAGATACGCAAGGCCATGGCCGCAGATTTTGCCGAACACAAGGA
>JBFIQH010000078.1:0-12373 GCA_041609735.1 Woeseiaceae bacterium
CTTGACGTCCCATTCGAGTGGGCCGAGTTCGCCGCCCTGTCCGGCAAATCGTCGCTCGAGATCGGGATGATCGCTCACTTCGTTGAGGATCACGAACCAATGCCCGGGTGGCGTCTCCGAATCGGGACCGTCGGCCCAGAACTCGGCCAGTACGCGAGCGTAATCGCCGCGTGGCACAACCTGGGGTGCATACGGATTCCCGGTGACCGGGTTCGATGCGTAGCCCTGGCTCGAGTCACCACCGCCCAGATAATCGTAGAACTGACGGTAGTCCGCCGGTGTCGTCGGCAACTGCTGAATATTGCCGATACTCGCCGGCGAAATATCCATCGTGACGCCGTCGTTGAAATCGAGGTGAGAGCCCCAGATTGCCACGAGCGAAAAACCCCACTTGTAGTCGTCAGCGGTATCGCCCGTATGGGCCGGCGGCGGCCCGGGATCGAAATAAACCTCGTAATCGAAACCGTCCCGCTGATAGGTCACCCTGTCGGCGTCCGCCAGCGAAAACGGAATCACCCGCCCCCATTCCGGGCTCAGGAATTCCGGATCGTCCGTGACGACGTTGCCCGCCTGATCGATAAAGACAGGAACGGATATGGGCTGCCAGCGATCCAGGTCGACAATATCGGGATTGCCCGGCAGGCCGGGCTCGATCGGTGGATTGACGGGCGCGTAAGCGGTATTGGCATAGTCATTGGCTTCATTTGCCCCGTCTTGCAATCCAAAATCGATATAGCAGCTTGCAATGTAATTACCCAGCGCCGACGGCGAGCCATCCTGGTACGCGAGCGACGTGTCGCCGGCATCGAAGCCCAGCTGCTGCATCAATGCGTCGGCAGCGCTGAGGGTAGCCACTGCACCAGGCGACGACTGGAAGCGGTGGACAAGCAGGCGGTACGCGGCGAAGGCAATCGCCTGCTCACGCGCGAGATGAATATCGACAGGCGCCGGAAATGCGTCCAGCGGACACGCGAAACTGTCGACCTCGGCACCGAGAAGGTAAGTATCGGCCGTCGCGGAGTAAGCAGCCCAGGCATCGTACATCGCGGCCGACACGTGAAATAAATTTCGCGCGTGGACCGTCGGCCGGGCGAAATCGCCACGGATCGCATCCAGCAAGGCCTCGTTCCACATGCGACTGACCGACGGGCTGCGCGCGTCGGGCGTCAGCACGACGGGGGGCGGTTGGTCACTGCCTTGCTCGCCGCCGCCGGAACCACCGCAACCGGCCACGATGACAAGTGCAATGACGAAAAGCTTTCGGTGCATCACACAGAATTTCCTGTCGTCAGGTCCGTTTATTCGGGTTCCGACACTATAGTAACGATACAAATAATTTACTCAATGCAACGCATACGACCTGGTTGCCGGCGAAACCGCCGGGGCCGTTACGCCCCGTTTGGGGAATGCCCGGCATAGTTTAGCCAGCTTTTCCCATCGTGTCCGCTGCCGACTGCAGATGCATTCCTGCGCCCGCGAAGTCGTAGATATCGAGGGCAGTTCTTGCTGCGATCAGATCGTCGTATCCGACAGCCGTGTTGCTGGTGCCATCGATCAGTACATCCAGAAGATCCAAAGCCTCGGGGTTGCTCTGATCAACGGCTTGCAGCACATCGTTAAACGCCGACTGTCTTTCCTGGTCACTGAGTTCCACCGAATCCTCTTGCGGCGCTGACAGCGGAGCGAGCAAGGCCTGTGACTCCACAGTTTTGGCGAACGCCGCTTCCAGTCGAACAAGCACCTCCGGCTCGACGGTTGCGCTCGACGAGACCGTCAGTTCAATTTCTTCCGCCGTGGCTCCAATTTCGACCGCACCTAGATTATTCGCAATCCCGCGCAGTTTGTGAGCCAGTTGCCGAGCTGCATCGGCATCGCCGGCAGACAATAGCGCCCGCATGCGTGGAGCCGCATCCGCGTAATCCGTCAACAGATCGTTGAGTAGAGTGAGGTATAGCGCCGTATTTCCAGCTACTCGCCTCAGCCCTTCGCGGATATCAATGCCAGGCAGGCTTTCCGGCAATTCGGCGCTGATCTGCTGGGTGCCGAACCGGCTTCCAATAGCTTTTTGCTCAAAGACCCGTTCCCCGGGCTCGATCCATTTCAGCAGTGTCCGATAAAGCTCGACAGGTTCGATGGGTTTGGGAATGTAGTCGTTCATGCCCGCCTCGGCCCCTCGCGCGCGATCCTGCTGCATGACGTTGGCGGTCATCGCGATAATCGGGAGATCATCGAGGTGTGATTTCGCCCGTATGCGCTCCGTCGCGGCGTAACCGTCCATCACCGGCATCTGCACGTCCATCAATACACAATCGTACGGCGCCGAATTAACTTTCTCGACCGCCGCCCTGCCGTCCTCGGCCATATCGACGTATAGCTCGGCTTGCCTTAGCAGCTCCCCCGCCACCTGTAGATTCAGCTGTGAATCATCGACCAGTAACACCCGTGCACCGCGAATTGGCGTCAAGTCAAGTTCCGCATCGCCGTCGTCCAATGTCGTCGCCGTATTCGCCAGCGGCAATTCCAGGTCGAAGCTGAACGTGCTGCCTTCTCCGGGAGTGCTATTGACGTCGATCACGCCTCCCATCAAATCAACCAACCGTTTTGCAATCGACAAGCCCAGCCCGGTGCCACCGTACTTGCGCGTCGTCGAATTGTCCGCCTGCGAAAACGCTTCAAAAAGATACTCGCGCTGATCGTCAGCGATGCCGATACCGGAGTCTGATACAGCAAAGCGCAGACGCGCTGAGCGTGCGTCGGAATCGAGTACTTTCAGAGAAAAGTTCACGTGGCCGTGTTCGGTAAATTTCACGGCATTGCTCAGCAGTATACCCAGCACCTGCTTCAGCCGTTTCTCATCACCCAGCAATACTTCCGGAACTTGCGGATCGGACTGGATGACAAGACTCAGCCCTGCCTCGTCCGCCACCTCTTCCCAGGTACGCTGTATGCCGTCGATCAATGACGTGGGTTTGAAGGGTTCACTGACGCACTGGAGCTGCCCGTCCTCCAGCTTTGAAAAATCCAGAATACTGTCGATGATGTCCTGCAGGTCTTCAGCGGATTGCTCGACCTTTCCAAAGTAATCCCGCTGCTCGTCGGTCAGCTCGGTTTTCAGGCCGAGGCGGGT
The DNA here is from genome assembly GCA_041609735.1 of Woeseiaceae bacterium. Classification (GTDB taxonomy): domain Bacteria; phylum Pseudomonadota; class Gammaproteobacteria; order Steroidobacterales; family Woeseiaceae; genus UBA1847. The sequence goes on from JBFIQH010000078.1 coordinate 3,128, forward strand.
CAACCCCAGGATCGCGTTCATCGGCGTGCGCATTTCGTGGCTCATATTTGCCAGGAAATTTCCTTTGGTCTCTGCGGCAGCAGCAAGCTCGCGATTGGAAGCCAACAGCTCTGCCGTCCTGTTTTCAACGGAGGTCTCCAGCTTTTTTAGCGTTTCGGTATAGCGCTCGGCCATCAGGAGCGCCATAAAGAACAGCAACAGGGCGAAAACGATGTACAACACTTTGCCGGAGCCGATTACGGCGGTCTGCAGCAAGACGTCGTTAAAGACTGCTCCGAATAGCAACAACAGCAAGACGATGACGCCACGCGCCGATTTGCTGCCCTTATAGGCTCGCCACCCCATTATGGCGGCCATAACCAGTGCCCAGATCGCGGCGAGATACTGAAAGATACGTAGTGTCAGTGTCGTTACGGTTTCACCGAAACCGATCATGGTCGTTATAAAAAACAGACCGAAGACAACATTAAACCCGCGGGTCAGCAAGTTTCCGGGCGTACGCGTTACCGACAGAAGCGTATTGCTGAAAAGAATGGGTGCCGAGTAAAGCAGAAGCAGCTCGAGTTTCTTGTGCCACTGAAAACTGATATCGAGGAAATACTTGGCCTGACTGGATTCGAAGGTGTAAAGGGCCAGCACGATACTGAACAGGCCAAACCAGAAAAATTCCCTGAGTACCGGGTTCCGGCGGGCGATCAACAGATGGTAGAGGCCGAGAACGAAATAAAGCGCCGCCAATACGACGCTCGGCAGCAGCGCGCGGCGTAACTGCAGGGCGCGCAAGTCGCCGACGTTGCCTAGCAGGAACTGCCCGTCGTACGGGCCGGTTTCCCACTGCCGGATAACGGCCGGATTGCGCCATACTCGCAATGCCAACACGAGTCGCCCGTCGCTGCTCACGACCGACGCAGGAACGTCGTAAACGCGGTGCTGATCGTAGTGAGCCTGCGGCGACGGCGGCAAACTTCCTGCACCACCTATCCGCTCGCCGTTGACGTAGAGCTCGTAAGCGCTCATGACGCTGCCCAGCATCACCGCCAATGCGCCGAGGTCGTCGCGGACAGATTGGCGCGACAGATCGAGCTGCAAAGTGACCCGGTACCACAACATACCCGAATAGCCCAAATAGCCAGCCGGCGCATGGGCCGGGACTTCGGTCGTCGCCCAGCCGCGATCGTCGAGTTCGACTGACGCCCAGGCGGGGTTATCGCCAGGCCGAAACTTCCATTGGCCCGCGAAAGACACGGGTTGGTCGAGGCCGCTGATCGGCGTAGCCGTCGCAGCGCTTTGAACCGCAAGCAGCAGCACGGCAAACAACAGGCTGCTCCGTGCCGCATGGCACATGGTTAGGCCTTCAAACCTTTTTCGATTCTTGCGAGGAGGGGCACAGCTTCAGAAAAGTTGAAGTTGTCGAGTAACTCGCGCGCATCAGCCAGATGCTGTGAGGTATCGCTGTCGTCTTTTTGAGCGGCCAGCAATTGATCGACAAACGTGGTTGCAGCGGGATCGGCGGCCGCGACGGCAGTCTGCAGCGCCTCGAAGACCTCGAATTGGTCGATAGCCTCAGCTTGGCTTTCCGGTTTCGCCGACTTTTGCAGGCTCAGCAATTTCTCGAGCGAAGTCTCAACGGTAGCCAGAGCTGTCGCTAGCTCGCCGATCTGACTATCGCTGACGACATCGCCGGCCAGTGCGATTCTTTCAATTACCTCTGCGCTGTCACCAACTTCCGTAGCACCCAGATTATTCGCGATCCCGCGAGTTTTATGCGCCACATTTCTCAACTGTTCGACGTCACCAGCGGCAGCCAGTTCACGCAACGTGTTGGCTGCCCCCGCGTATTCCCTCACCATGTCGCCGAGCAATTGCAGGTAAAGCTGCTCGTTATTTGCGAGGCGACTGAGAGCTCTGCCTATATCCAGGCCGGGCATCGTCTCGGGAAGGACATTGTGCTTCGAGTCGTCGTGCAGAACAGTATCTGCAGATTGATTCAATATTAAATTCTCGCTGTAGTCCGACTCGGGAATCGCCTGTAGTAGTGCTTTGTACAAATCCGAAGGCTCGACCGGTTTAGCAACATGACCGTTCATGCCGGCTTCGCGGGTTCGAGCGCGATCTTCAGCCATGACGTTTGCGGTCATCGCAATGATCGGAAGATCATCAAATGCATGGCCCTCCCGAATCAACCCGGTCGCGGTGTAGCCATCTATGCCGGGCATTTGTATGTCCATGAGGATGCAGTCGTAATTATTTGCGCGTGCTTTCGAAACGGCTTCCTCACCGCTGCTGGCCGTCTCGAGCACCAACGGCACCTTCTGCAAAAGCTCGCAAGCGATCTGCAGGTTGATGTCTGAATCGTCGACCACCAGCACTCGGGCCCCGCGGATCGCTGCAAGATCGTCAGGGCCGGTCGCAAGTCCGAGCGACCGTCTGCGTTTTACTACATCCTTGCCGAAAGCGACCATGATCGTGTCCAGCAGCGCGGATGGTTTGATGGGTTTCGACAAGAAAGCATCGACAATCGCGCGATGCTCACGGCTCGGCATCGTCCATGCCGAGAGCAGCACAATCTTCGGTGGCGACTCGGTCTCCCGAATTGCAAGGGCTACATCCAGCCCGGTCATCCCTGGCATCATCCAGTCCAGCAATACGAGATCGAAGCTGTGCGTCGGCTGCATGACCGTCAATGCTTCCTCGCCACTCTCTGCAAGCGTCACGGAGTAACCGAAGGACTCGAGGTATTCCCTCAAGATGTCGCGCGATGCTGCATTGTCATCGACGACGAGCACATTCAGCCCCTTGGGTTCATCGCCTTTTGCAAGTCGATCCACCTCGACATCCGCGACCGGGAATTCGAGCGTAAAGTGAAAGCTGCTGCCGACGCCGGGTTCACTGCTTACTTCGATTTCGCCGCCCATCAACTCGGTCAGCTGCTGAGATATGGCCAGTCCCAGTCCGGTGCCGCCGTATTGCCTGCTGATCGAGCTGTCGGCCTGCGAGAACGACTTGAACAGGCGTCCGAGCTGCTCCTCGTTCATGCCGATGCCGCTGTCGCGCACGTCGAACCTCACCGCCACCTTGTCGTCGTCGAGATTTACCTGGCGGGCCTCGACAACTATCTGCCCCTCCTCGGTGAACTTGATCGAATTACCGGCAAGATTGATCAGAACCTGGCCGAGTCGCGTCGGGTCGCCGAGCAGGGTATCGGGAAGGGACGGGTCGCGTTGAAAAACCAGCTCCAGGTGCTTCTCCTGGCACCGCACCATGCAGATCGTAGCGAGATTATCCAGGACATCGTTGAGCGAGAATGGAATGCTCTCGATCTCGAATTTGCCGGCTTCCAATTTGGAGAAGTCCAGGATGTCGTCGATGATCGTGCGCAACGCATTGGCGGCACCATCGACCTTGACCAGGTAGTCTTCCTGCTTGGGCGTCAGCTCCGTCTCGAGACACAAACCCGTCAGCCCGATGATCGCGTTCATCGGGGTGCGGATTTCGTGGCTCATATTGGCGAGGAAAGCACCCTTTGTTTCGTTAGCCGCCTCGGCCTCGGCCCTCGATTCTTCGGCTTCTTGGAACAACTCGGCGTTTCGAAGTGCTGCTCCCAGCTGGGTTACGTAGCGCTCTATCGATTTGATATCTGACTTGCTCAACTCGAAGGCTTCGTCGCGCGCAGAGAAAAAGATGCAGCCGATCGCACGGTTCTCGATTTCGAGGGGACACACCAGCAGCGATGCCATCGGGTTGTGTTGATAGATCAGCTTGGCGTTGGCGCTGCTCTGCTCGACCGCCTCAGCGCTGATCCGGCCAGTGAAGATCGACGTATTGCTCAACACCGAAGCCGCCGGCAGACTGTCGTTGTCGCGCAGCGGCAAGCCCTCATTGATCAGGCACTCGTCGAGCTCTTTGGCAAACGGCAAGCCGGCCTGTAGCCGCAAACGCAGGCGCCCGGTCTCATTGTCCAGAAGGAACACACCCATCTGGTCGAATCGGAACAGACTTTGCAAGCCCTCGTAAATAATGTCCTTGACCCGGCCGACGTCCAGCGTCGAATTCACGATTCTCGCGATCTCGTTAAGATCGGCTGTTTCTTTCAGAGCCCGCTGCAATTCGTCGGTGCGTTCCTCGACTTTGGTTTCGAGCAAGCGTTCGGATTCCTGCAGCGCAGCAATCGCGCGGCGCATACCCTCGGTGACGCTGCTGAGCCGGCCAGCCGACTGCCAGATTGCCAGCATGACCATCATGGTAATAATCGCGGTAGAGAAAGACTGGACCATGCTAACCGTCTCGTCGGGTACCGTCGGCGTGATGATCGGCGGGAACAACGCTCCCACGCTGCCAACCAGAACGAGCGCAACCGATGCGACGATCAATCTGCGGAGCAAGGCCTGTGACATATAGGGCAGGTTCATCATGACAGGCAGGATCGCGGTGACCAGCAAGATGCCGTACAAACGCTCTCCCACGATGATCATGCCGATGGCAATTGAGTACCAGATACAGGCCAGCGCCAGTGCAGATTTGTCCAGGTGGCCCCGCTTCGCCCACCGATAAGAGACATATGACATCGGTACGAGAATACCGTCGATCAATATCGCCAAACCCCAGGCAACAGGGCTCGCGTAAAGTATCGCCAGGATCAGTGCAGTGGAGCCGACGACAACAAACAGACCGCCGCTGACGAGAGTGATGCGGGAGAATAGCTGCGCTTCAACGCTGGGCGCCTCAACTCGATCGGTCATTGTCGGTCGCCTTTTTTATGAGCATCGTATCTGGCTTGTCAGTATAATCTAGCGTCGCTGATTTGCGGCGAGTAATTCAGGAATCCGGCATGAATGCAGCAACAATGGAAAAAAGCCGGGTACTCATCGTTGATGACGAGCCCGGAAATATCAAGATCCTTTCGAACATATTGGCGGGCGATTATGCATTGAGCGTCGCAACCAATGGCAAGCAGGCTCTCGAGGTCGCAAAAGTGCAGTTACCGGATATCGTACTGCTTGATATGGTCATGCCGGAAATGGATGGCATACAGGTTTGCATGGCACTCAAATCGAGTGAACAGACCCAGGATATTCCGGTGATTTTCGTGACCAGCATGGGTGACACCGTCAATGAGGAACGTGGTTTCGATGCCGGCGCCGTCGACTATATCAGCAAGCCGATCAGCCCCCCCATTGTCAAAGCGCGCGTAAAGATCCATATCCAGAATTACCTCAGCAAGCGATTTTTGGAAAATCTCTTGTCCAGCAAGGACACAACACTGGACGACGCTAAAAAAGAAGCCGAATCCCTTTTGGTATTCGTTTAGGCTGAAGACCGCATCAACCCGTCGATGTACTCGACGAAACTCGAACGATAACCCGACTTTGTTTTCGCCCAGAACTGCTGGATCCGTGGCACCGACATGGCCGCCCCTGTCCGACGTTCCCATGCATCAAAGTATTCCGGATCGAGATTCTTTTTCTGATACTGAACGAATACCAGTTCATTCAGCTCGAACAAGGCCGACAGGTAGCCCTCGAACTTGAGGGATTCCAGCGGTGTCAATGCTTCTCCCGTCGCCGCTTTCAGTCGAATTTCCGCCAGTTCGTTGCCGTAGGATTCGGCACGGAACTGGATTGCCAACTGCATGACGGAATGGATGCTTGCATCGCGCGTTTCTGCTGCGCTGTGGCGCATCTGCATCGCGACGTAAATCAATGAGATAAATACGCCTATAGAGCCCGCAAAGTCACCGATCGCGCCAATCGCATCCCAATTTAGTGAACCCACAGCAGAAAATTCCTTTTATTTATGTGTCGCCGAGTTGCGTAGTTTATTCATTCAACCCGCAGGCCTTGATTGAGCATTCAGCCGAGGATCGCTGCTGCGTTTGAAAAGCTCTGAACGAAGCTTCTATGAAAAGTATCGGAACTCCTTTTGATTGTACAGTGGTCGCCCTTCCTAAATGCCCGGTCGCTGCGGCGCCTTGCGCATTCCGACAGGCACCCCCAGTCCTGGTCGGGACGCGCGCTCTCCATGCTCAGGCTCGATGTCGAATGAACGTGACTGCGGCCGTCGTTGGCACCTTCGGCATTGGAAATTACCGGCAGCGGTGGGGTATGGTTGACGGCAGGGCGTCGGACTGTCCGCGCCGATAAAAGTCTTGCCTAGCCCATACTCAGCCTGCCAGAACAGTAGCCGCAGGAGACGTGAATGAAGAACACGAACACCAATCCGGTGACTGCATCGCCCGTGCTGCTGCGCAGCGATGCCGACGGAATCGCCACGCTAACGCTTAATCGTCCGGCGCAATACAATGCCCTGTCCGAAGAATTACTCGCCAGCCTGCAGCGCGAGCTGGATGAGATCGCGCAAGATGATTCGCTGCGAGTGGTCATTATCGCCGCCGAAGGCAAGGCGTTCTGTGCAGGCCATGACCTGAAGGAAATGCGCGCCAACGACGAGCGCGCCATGCATCAGGCGCTGTTCGACCAGTGCGGCCGCCTGATGGTTAGCATTAATCGCCTGCCGCAGCCGGTCATTGCCGCCGTCAACGGTATCGCGACAGCCGCCGGCTGCCAGTTGGTCGCAAACTGTGACCTGGCGGTGGCCTCGGAAGACGCGCGATTCGCCGTCTCCGGTATCAACGTGGGCCTGTTCTGCTCGACACCGGCGGTGCCCTTGAGCCGTAACCTGTCGCGCAAGCAGGCGCTGCAGCTGCTGCTTACCGGGGATTTCATATCGGCGGCGGAGGCAAAAACCTATGGCCTCGTAAACGAAGTGGTAGCTGCTGAAGATCTGCAGTCGGCAACGCACGCGCTCGCCGAGAAGATCGCAGCCAAATCTGCGCTGTCCATCAAAATAGGCAAGGAGATGTTCTACAAGCAGCTGTCGATGGACCTGGCCGATGCGTATGCCTACGCGAGCGAACGTATGGCCTGCAACATGGATTCGTACGACGCGCGCGAAGGCATCGACGCGTTCATCCAGAAACGAAAACCCTCGTGGAAGCACAAATAGCACAGCGCCATGCCGAACTCGCGATATTCGACCGGTCTTGATAAGAACGCGGCGAACTATTCGCCGCTATCACCGCTGACTTTCATCGAGCGTGCCGCCACCGTCTATCCCGAGCGCTGCGCTCTCGTTTATGGCGAGACCCGGCGCAGCTGGTCGGAGACATACCGTCGCTGTCGCCAATTTGCCAGCGCCCTGCGGCAGCAGGGTGTCACGACGGATGACACCGTCGCTTTGCTGCTGCCAAACGTGCCGGCGATGTATGAAGCACATTTTGCGATCCCGATGGCAGGTGCGGTCATCCATGCGATCAATATTCGCCTGGACCCTGCGGCGATCGCCTTTCAGCTCGAGCACGGGGGCGCACGCATTATCCTCGCTGACCGTGAGTACTCGGCGACCGTGGCGGCGGCACTGGAGCTGCTCACTGACAAACCTCTCGTGATCGACGTCGATGACCCCGCTTGCGCGGACGTTGAGCCGATCGGCGACCTGGACTACGAAGATTTCCTGGCAACCGGCGATGCCGAATTCTCGTGGACGTTGCCGCATGATGAATGGCAGGCGATCGCGCTCGGCTACACGTCGGGGACGACCGGCAATCCCAAGGGCGTCGTCACCCATCATCGCGGCGCGTACCTGAACGCGGTCTCGAACGTGCTCGCCTGGAACATGCCTGCACACCCGGTCTATCTCTGGACCCTGCCAATGTTTCACTGCAATGGCTGGTGCTTTCCGTGGACCATTGCTGCGCTGAACGGCACCAGCGTCTGCCTGCGCAATGTCCGCGACACGGCAATTTTCGAAGCGATTGCCCGGCATCGCGTCACCCACCTTTGCGGCGCACCGGTCGTCCTCAATCTCATGGCGAATTCGGACGCCGCGCTGACGGGATTGGTGGATCGGCGCGTCGACGTGATGACGGCGGGTGCGGCGCCGCCGCCAACGGTGCTCGAAGCCATGGCCCGGCTCAATTTTAATGTGACGCACACCTACGGGCTGACAGAAGTCTATGGTCCTGCCGTCGTCTGCTCCTGGCACGAGGAATGGAATCAGTTGCCGATGAGTGAGCAGGCCGAACTCAAGGCTCGGCAGGGCGTGCGTTACCCGATGCTCGAGGAACTCCTCGTGGCAGACCCGGAAACGCTTGCGCCGGTACCGAGCGATGGTCAAACGATCGGCGAGATCCTGTTTCGCGGCAACGTCGTCATGAAAGGTTACTTAAAGAACCCCGCCGCGACCGAGGAGGCCTTTGCGGGTGGCTACTTTCACTCCGGTGACCTCGCGGTTCGCCATCCGGACGGTTACGTCGAGATCAAGGACCGTGCCAAGGATGTGATCATTTCTGGCGGCGAGAATATCTCCAGCATAGAGGTCGAAGCGACGCTGTATCGACATCCGGCCGTATTGGAGGCCGCCGTCACGGCGATGCCGGATGAAAAATGGGGCGAGGTCCCCTGTGCATTCGTCGATCTCCGCGACAGCGCCGGGTCGATCGATGGGCAGGAACTGATCGACTTCTGCCGGGACAACATGGCGCATTTCAAAGCACCACGGAAAGTGGTGTTCGGGCCCTTGCCGAAAACGTCCACCGGCAAGATCCGAAAATTCGAACTTCGCGAACGGGCCAGCCGTTTATGACCGATATCGCGGCGCTGCGGCGCATCCTGACGGACTATAAACGCGTCGCAATCGTCGGCCTTTCTGCCGATTGGTCTCGGCCGAGCAATTTCGTTGCCAAATATTTGCTCGCACATGGCTTCGAGGTAATCCCCGTCAACCCGAAGTACGACGAGATTCTGGGGCAGCGCTGCTATCCGGACCTTGCCTCGGTTCCGACGCCCGTCGACATCGTCGATTTGTTTCAGAAACCCGAACGCATTCCACCTTTTGTCGATGCCGCGATCGACATCGGCGCCAGGGTCGTGTGGATGCAGCTCGGCATCGAGCACGACGAAGCGGCTGCCAGGGCGCGCGCCGCCGGGCTCGAGGTGGTCGCGGACCGCTGCATCAAGATCGAGTATGCGCGCCTGTTCGGCGGCCTCAGTTCGGCCGGTGTCAATACCGGCGTGATTTCGGCCCGGCGACCCGTCAATTTCAATCGCTAACAGGAGCCAATCGTGGCGGATCGAAAATTCGGCATTGAAACCCTCTGCCTCCACGCCGGCCAGATTCCCGACCCTGTAACGGGCGCTCGCGCGGTGCCCATTTACCAGACGACGTCGTATGTCTTCGACGACGCCGAGC
>JBFIQH010000079.1:0-12329 GCA_041609735.1 Woeseiaceae bacterium
CCGCTTGACGGACTTGCTGACATTCAGCCGACTGAGCGTGCTGACGAGCCTCGTGGACTGGCGCGCCAGTGCCGGCATCGACGTCGACATCGGATTGCGGCAGCTGAGTTTCAATGTGTCGAGGTGGCAGGGCATCGTCGACCGCAGCGACAATGTCGGTGCGACGATCACGTTGCTGACGCCGCTGACCCGGCGCACAGATCTCGAACTGGCGCTCGGCTACGACGACTCCGATCTTTACGGAAACGTCACGTTCCTGTCGGCGTACCTGTATTTTTACGGCGGCGGCTAACCCGCTGTCTCGCGCGCCCGGCCGATTGCAGCGGTGCGCGCCTTGCGGATCTCGTCCCGAATAGCGGTGCCCGAATGTTGCGCGGCAATCGCTCCGGCATCGACGCCGTTGGCTGCCCGGAATGCAATACGGAACAAGTCGGCCTGCGGGTAGTCGCGATCCTCGAGGCCTTTTCGGCCACGTGCGTCGGCTTCGCAGGCAAGGAGAAACCGCTCGAAGCGCTCCGGTCGCCGGAACGCATCGGTGCGCTCAATCACCTTAAGCATCGTCGCATCGCGCAGCTCGCTGGCGCGGTGGCAGTGGGTATGAAATTCGGCGACGAGGACAGCAAGATCTCGGCAACCGCCCGGCACCGGCATGCGCTCGGCGAGGCGGCGAATCAGCTTGACGCCGCGCAGTTCGTGCCCGGGATGTTTCGGCAGGTCCGATTGGCGCGTCGTCGCCTTGCCCAGGTCGTGGACGAGCACCGCGAATCGAGCGTCGACGGCATCCGACAACTTTGTCACTTGCTCGAGCGCCATCATCGTGTGCAGGCCGGTGTCGATCTCCGGGTGCCACTCTGCGGGTTGCGGCACGCCGTACAGCGCATCGATCTCCGGGAAGACCGCGCGCAGCGCGCCGCATTCACGCAGCGTCTCGAAAAAGAGCCGCGGCGACGGGCCGGCAAGCGCCTCTTCAGTTTCCTTCCAGACCCGGTCGGGCACCAGTGCGTCGGCTTCACCGGCGTCGACGATATCCCGCATCATGGCCATTGTTTCGTCTGCGATCCTGAAACCCGACGCGTCGAGGCGCGCACGAAATTTCGCGGCGCGCAGAATGCGCACCGGATCCTCGACGAAGGCGCCGGACACATGACGCAATACCCTGTTTTCGATATCGCGCGCACCGCCGTGCGGGTCGACGAGATTGCCGTCACCATCTTTCGCAATCGCGTTGATCGTCAGGTCGCGCCTTTCGAGGTCATCCTCGATCGACACGTCGGGTGACGTATTGAATGCAAACCCGTGATAGCCCCTGGCCGTCTTGCGCTCGGTGCGGGCCAGCGCGTATTCCTCGTTCGTTTCAGGGTGCAGGAATACCGGGAAGTCCTTGCCAACCGGCTTGAAGCCCACGGCGATCATTTGCTCGGGCGTGGCGCCGACGACACACCAGTCGCGCTCCCGCACGGGAATGCCAAGCAGTTCGTCCCGAACCGCGCCGCCAACGAGGTACACTTGCATCGCGCGATTCTGTGTCCTGCCCCGAAACAATGCAAACAGGCGATCCATGATCCTGACGAAATCTGCCGTTCCTGCGGCTGCAAGAATCGCCGTTCTGCTGGTCGTCGTTTTTGCGCTCAACGGCTGTTACTACATGCAGGCAGCGGGTGGGCAAATTGAAGTGCTGCGCAAGCGGGAGCCGATCAGGGAGGTCATTCTGGATCCCGATACGCCACCTGACGTGGCCCGGCGACTCGAACTCGTGCAGGACGCACGGACGTTTTCGATCAGGGAACTCGGACTGCCGGACAACGACAGCTATCGCACCTACGCGGATCTGGAACGCGAATTCGTCGTCTGGAGTATTTTCGCAGCGCCGGAGTTTTCGCTCGAACCCAGGCGCTGGTGCTATCCGATCGTCGGCTGCGTGTCGTACCGCGGCTACTTCAAGGAGCAGGCCGCGCGGCGGGAAGCGGCGAAACTCACCGCCGAGGGCCTCGACGTATTCGTGGGCGGCGTTGCCGCATATTCGACACTGGGACGATTCGACGATCCGGTCCTGAACACGATGATGCAGTGGGGTGATACGCAACTGATCGGAGTGCTGTTCCACGAACTCGCTCACCAGGTGCTCTATATTCGCGATGACACCGCGTTCAACGAATCGTTCGCGACCGCGGTCGAGGAATGCGGCGTGCAGAAGTACCTGGCCGAACGGGGCAGGGGCGAGCTATACGCCGACTACGAGCGACAGAAACGTTTCCGGCGGGAGGTCATGGAATTGATCAATGCCGCGCGCAGTGACCTCCGTACCTTTTACTCCGAGACCATCGATGCCGACGAGAAGCGCTTGTTGAAGGAGCACCGGCTGGAGCGCCTCGTCGCCGACCTGCGTACGTTGCTGGAGAGTGACGGCCGCGATGCCGATGCCTGGTTGCGCGCGCCCTTTAACAATGCACGCCTGGTGTCATTCACCCTGTACGAGGGCTACCTGCCGTCGTTCCGGCAAATGTTGGCGGAGTGCGAAGACGATCTGCCCTGTTTCTACGCTGAAGCGCGGCGCGTTTCCGAACTGGATGCCGAAGCCCGCAAGGCTCACCTCGCGGAGCTGGCTACCCGCTGATCGGCCGGCGGTGCGTTAACGGTCACGAGCGTATCGCTCAGGCGGCGTGTCGTGCCGTTAAGGCGCCAATGAAAAATTGCGTCCGCCGACATCACTCGTCGAACGTATGAGCGCGTCTCGTTGAACGGAATATTCTCGATCCAGACTCTTGCATCGACGGAACCATTGGCGGGCATCCATGCGTCGACGCGATGCGGGCCCGCGTTGTACGCGGCGGTTGCAAGTACCGGGTTGCCGCCGAATCGCTCGATCATCTGGCCGAGGTAAGCCGTGCCGAGGCGTATATTCGCGAGCGGGTCGGTCAACGTGTCGATGCCCCGATACGGCAGCTTTATGGCACGGGCAACGCTTTTGCCGGTCGCGGGCATCAGCTGCATCAGGCCGACAGCGCCGGCGCTCGACCGAATGTCGCGCATGAACAGGCTTTCACTGCGCGCAATGCCATAGGCCCACGTCGGCGAGATGCTGGCCGACGTCGCGTGTTGTTCGAATGCCGCCCGAAACGGAAGCGGGTAACGCAACGACAGGTCGTCGTATTCGCCGACCGATGCAACGGTCGCAATCGCGCGAGAGTGCCAGCCCCAATCGTTCGCCAGCAACGCCGCCTGAATTTTTTCTTCGGGCGCCAGGTAGCTCGTCGCGGCATCCCATTCGGAACGACCTCGCCCGTCCTGGCCGACAAAAAACAGCTCGCGCGCCCGACGAATGTCGGTGCGCTGCTCGAGCTTCGCCTTGATTACGGGGTTATCTGCAAGGCCGGCATCGTCCAGCGGATAGTCCCTGCCAAGCTCGTCGGCGGCGAGAAAACCGTAATAACTGCGTTCGGCGGCCAACGCGTCCAGCGCCGCGATGGCCGCATTGACCTGGCCGCTATGGATGAGCGCCATCGCGCGCCAGTAGCGCCATTCCTCCGTCACCTGCTCGTCTGCCGACATCGCACCGATATCGCCCAGCAGCCGCAGCCACTGTTGCTCCCGCAGGCTGACCCGGGCACGCCAGCGCAGCACCTCATCGTCCTGTGCGGCAATCGGCAGCGCCGCGAGCAGCGCATAGCCGCCCGGCAACCGGTCGCGCGCGGTCCAAAGCGCGATATGCCGTTCCGTTGAAAGTTGCTGTTCGCCAGAGAACGGATATCGCTCGCGCACCGCCGACCAGAGCGCCAGCGCCAGCTCGGGATCGCGATACGTCAGGCGTTCCGCGGCATAGGCCAGTTGTCCGCGCACATCGCTGCCGGCTGGCGTGCTGATCCGGTCCCGCAGAAACTTTTCCGGATTTGCCTGGGCGGCGAGCCACAGCCGCGCCTCCTCGACGTGTGCATCGTCGATGGACTTTCCAAGCCAGCGCGCCAGCGAAAACTCGCGTGCATCGATCGCGAGTGCGTAGCGCTTGCGATAGTCGAGCGCCGACAGTCGTCCCGAATCCTTCAGAAACTCGAACACAGGATCGCACTCGTCAACCTGGCTCTTGCCGACGAGCCACAGGTCCTTGGCCCGAATGACGGCGCGCGCGCCCTGGCCAGCGGCGATTTCCGCCCGCAGCGCGAGGCAATCCAGTTTCGCGTTGTCCAGTCCCTGGTAGTACGACTTATAGAGGCGAAGGTAAGCGGGCAAGTCGCCGCGGCGGACGTATTCGAGCGCTACGCGATAACGCAGCTCGCGTGCGGGCTTCAGGGAACCGTGACGGTCGAGAAATTTTTCGACATCGCGCAGGTTCGCGCGACGCAGCGTCGCGCGAAAATACGCGGCGCGCAGGTCCGGCCACAGCAGGTATTGCTCGAGTAGCTCGCGATCACCGCGATCCAGCTTTTCGACGGTAGACCAGTCTCCGCGTTCGGCGCTGTCGAAGGCCGGCACGAACAGCGCCCGCTGCCGCTCGAGGATTCGCGCGTCGTCAGCGGCGTAGGCAGGAAAAAGGACAGCCGCAGCGAGTGCGGCTGTCAGCAGCAATAGTCCTGATATCCGGTGGGCGTTGCTCACGCGAATATCCTACACGTTTTACCGTATCTGCAGCATCAACTGCCGATCACCGCGCTGCACCAGCAGGAACAGGATGTCGTTGTCGCTGGCGATGGCAATCATGTCGGAAATGTTGCGGACATTGCGCCGGTTGACCTGCACGATCAGGTCGCCCTCGCGCAGGCCGCGCTGCGCGGCCGGGCTGTCACTGGCAACGGTGGTGACTTCGATACCGATACGCGATGCAGCGGTGGAATTCGACGCGAATTCGGCGCCGGTCAGGCCCTCGTGGATATCGGCGCCGGATATCGTCGCTGCAACGCGCTGCCCGAGTTCCGCTCGCACCGTGCGCGTCTCGCCGTTACGGATGTAGCGAATCTGGACCTCGTCACCGGCCGACATCAGGCCGATCGCATTGCTGAGTTCGCGCGCATTGTTAATCTTGCGGCGATCCACCTCGATAATGATGTCCTGAACCTGCAGTCCGGCTTTCTCTGCGGCAGACTCCGGCACGACCTCGGTAATCAGCGCGCCGCTGTCGACACTTGCGTTCAGCGCCTCGGCTGCAGCCGCGTCGATCGGGCTGATCGAGACGCCGAGCAGGCCGCGGCGGACTTCGCCGAAGTCGAGAATCTGGTTCATGATCGAGCTGGCAATGCGTGTTGGCACGGCGAAACCGATACCGACATTGCCGCCGGTGCGGCTGATGATCGCGGAATTGATACCGACGAGCTCTCCATGCATGTTGACCAGCGCGCCGCCGGAATTGCCCGGATTGATCGACGCATCGGTCTGGATGAAGTCCTCGTAGCCGTCACCGATGCCGGTACGGCCAAGCGCGCTGACGATGCCGGATGTGACCGTATGGCCGAGCCCGAACGGGTTGCCGATCGCGATGACGAAATCGCCGACGCGCACCGTGTCGGAATTGCCTATCGGCATCTCCGTCAGGTTGTCCGCGTCGACGCGCAGTACCGCAATGTCTGTCGCGGCATCGGAGCCGACGATCTCCGCGTCGAACAGCTGCCCGTCCAGCAGCGAGATCTTGATCTCGTCGGCGTCGGCGACAACGTGGTGGTTCGTCAGGATGAAGCCCTTATCGGCATCGACAATGACGCCGGAACCGGCACTGGCAACCTGGCGGGAGCCTCGGCTTTCGGGCAATCCGAAGAACCGCCTGAACGCATCGTCCGAAAACGACTGACGCGACGACAGCGTCTGCCGCACCCGGATGTTGACGACGGCCGGCGACGCCGACTCGACAAGCGGGGCAAGGCTCGGCACGGCCTGGCCGCCAACCTGTGCCGGGATCGCGGCGCTCACCGCAGTCCAGGCAAGAATCGCCATCAGCGCGACGACGGTAAATCGAATACTTGTCTTCATAGTGCTCCTACCTGGAATTCCGACCCTGTACGATGCGTTATCGCAGCTGAATCCTTCGTGAATCGGCGGGGATTACTGGGTACGGCGACGCACGCCAGATTATAAGACGGTTACCCGTCACTTCGCTTTGACCGTCGAGCCGATGTCGATGTTCCTTGGCGCACCGGCGCGTTCCGCGGCCGCCCGTTCGATTTCGTCGTCCAAAAAGATGCCCGGCCGCGCCTTAACGTCGCAGCCGGGCCGCGTGACCAGGCGCTCAGGAGGCTTCGACGGTAATCCGCCGTGCCTGGACTTCGGGCAACTTGGGGATCGTCACCTCGAGAATGCCGTTGCTGCTCTTCGCCTTGATGCCGTCGGCGTCGGCCGTGTCCGGCAGGTTGAAGCGGCGGAAGAACCGGCCGCTGACACGCTCGACGCGCCTGAAGCCCTGTTCCTCGGTGACGTTTTCCGACTTGCGCTCGCCGGACAGCGTCAGGACACCGTTATCCATGCTGATGTCGATGTCTTCGGGATTGACGCCCGGGACATCCGCGCGCAGGACAAAGCGGTCTTTTTCCTCGACGATATCGACGGCCGGCGTCCAGCTGGCGACCGGGTTCTCGTCGTTGCCCGCGCCAAAGCGCGAGTGTGCGATGCGGTCGAGATCGCGATGTAACATATCGACGAGCGACCACGGTTCGAAACGTGTCAGGTTCATTGATTTCTCCTCACTGATAATCACTTTGCGGCCTTCTGGAAGGCCTCTCTAAGGTGCTGCTTTAGCGCCATTTATGCGGTCGCGAACGGGCAATTCAAGCCGTCATTCGGTTTAACGTAATGGCACTATATCTTGTGGTTTTGGGGTTTAGCGAAAGCTTCATTTTATTTCCCTTGATTTTAAAGCAGTTTTTACGATTAAGACTGTAAATATATGATATTAATGATGTTTTACCCCTCACAATTTTTCGGCAAAACCCTTGACACCGAACCCGAGCGGGCATAATCTACAGGTCATCAGGGCACAACATCTTGTGTCCTCTCAGAAAGGAAACGAGGCCATTTAAGGCACTCGCCGCTAAAAAAAATGCATGCGGCGAGCGGATCTCTTTTCCTCTCGAGAAACAGCGGGTACAAAACGAACATGTATGGTCTCCGCACGGAGCACTGGGGAGAATTGAGACCAATGAAGTCTGCCGTTCAAATGCAAGCGCACACGGTATCGGAAATCGAATTTCAGCCCGCATCCCTCGATATCTGGGATGCCAAGTACAAATTAACCGCCAAGGATGGTTCGAATATCGACGAATCCATCGACGACACCTATCGGCGGGTCGCGAAAGCCCTGGCGAACGTCGAAACCGACGACAAGCGCGAGCACTATTTCGAAGAATTCCTGTGGGCGCTCCGTAGCGGTGCGATACCAGCGGGACGCATCATGTCCAATGCCGGCGCGCAGGCGCACAAGCCGGCGACATCGACAATCAACTGCACCGTGTCGGGTACCGTTGGCGATTCGATGGACAATATCCTGAACAAGGTGCACGAAGCCGGCCTGACATTGAAAGCAGGCTGCGGCATCGGCTACGAGTTCTCGACACTGCGGCCGAAAGGCGCGTACGTCACCGGAGCCGGGGCGTACACGTCGGGTCCACTGTCGTTCATGGATATCTACGACAAGATGTGTTTCACGGTGTCGTCCGCTGGCGGGCGCCGGGGGGCGCAGATGGGCACGTTCGACGTCGGCCATCCGGACGTCATGGAATTTATTCGCGCGAAGCGGGAAGACGGGCGCCTAAGGCAGTTTAACCTGTCGCTGCTGGTCACCGACGAGTTCATGCAGGCCGTCATCAACCAGGAAGACTGGAAGCTCGCGTTCCCGATCACCGAGAAAGAATTCGAGCAAGAGAAGATCGACCTCGACGATCCGTCGCAGGTCGTCTGGCGCGAATGGCCGGAAGCGGGCAGCTACGTCAGCAACCCGGAAGGCCTCGTCGCCTGCAAGATCTACAAGACAATGCCGGCGCATCGCGTCTGGGACCTGATCATGGCGTCGACCTACGATTTCGCGGAGCCCGGTTTCGTGCTGATCGACAAGGTCAACGAGATGAACAACAACTGGTTCTGCGAAAACATCCGCGCGACCAACCCCTGCGGCGAGCAGCCGCTGCCGCCGTATGGTTCGTGCCTGTTGGGTTCGGTCAACCTGACGCGTTTCGTCGTCGATCCGTTCACCGACGACGCGCATTTCGACTGGGACGCTTTCCGCAAGGTCGTCAAGGTCTTCACGCGCATGCTCGACAACGTCGTCGAGATCAACGGCCTGCCGCTGCCGCAGCAGCGCAACGAGATCCAGCGCAAGCGCCGTCACGGCATGGGCTTTTTGGGCCTCGGCTCGACGACGACGATGCTCAAGATGCGCTACGGTGGCAAGGACGCGGTCGAATTCACCGAGCGCGTCGCCAAGGAACTGGCGCTCGCCGGCTGGGAAGAGGCACTGGATCTCGCGAAAGAGAAGGGTCCGGCGCCGATCATGAACGAGACCTTCGAGGTCACCGAGGCGATGCTCCGCAAGCGCCCGGAGATGATGGCGGACGGCTACCAGGTCGGCGACAAGGTGCCGGGCCGTATCCTGCACGCGCGCTACAGCCGCTACATGCAGCGCGTTGCCGCCGAAGCGCCGGAGCTCGTCAACGAGCTGGCCGAGACCGGTGCCCGCTTCACGCACCACAGCTCGATAGCGCCCACCGGCACGATCTCGCTGTCGCTGGCGAACAATGCGTCGAACGGCATCGAACCGAGCTTCGCGCATCACTACTTCCGCAACGTCATCCGCCAGGGCAAGAAGACGAAGGAAAAAGTTGATGTATTTTCCTTCGAGCTGCTGGCGTACCGCACACTGGTCGACGAGGACGCGATGCCGGAAAGCGGGGCCGGGGCGTCGAACCTGCCGGACTACTTCGTCTCGGCCGACGACATTTCACCGAAAGAGCATGTCGATATCCAGGCGGCCGCGCAGAAATGGATCGATTCGTCGATCTCGAAGACGGCCAACGTGCCGACCGAGTATCCGTACGGTGAGTTCAAGGACATCTACCTGTACGCCTACGAGCAGGGCCTGAAGGGCTGCACGACGTTCCGCTTCAATCCGGAAGCCTTCCAGGGCGTGCTGGTGAAAGAGAAGGACCTGAAGAACACGACCTATTCGTTCAAGCTGGAGGACGGCTCCACGATCGAACTTAAGGGCGACGAGGAAATCGAATACGACGGCGAGGTGCACACCGCCGCCAACCTCTTTGATGCACTCAAAGAAGGCTATTACGGGAAGTTCTGAAACATGATCAAGATCGAGAAAAAAATCGTCGGCTACGACGTGCAAAAACTGAAAGCCCCGGACGCCGAGAAAGCCGAGTACAAGCGCGAGGGCGGCACCGGCAACCGCGCCGAAGTCATCCGCATGCACGAGAAGCTCGAGCGTCCGGAGATGCTCATCGGCTCAACCTACAAAGTAAAGACGCCGGTCTCGGACCACGCGATGTACGTGACGATCAATGACATCATCCTGAACGAAGGCACCGAGCACGAGAAACGCCGGCCGTTCGAGATCTTCATCAACTCCAAGAACCTCGACCACTACCAGTGGATCGTCGCGCTGACGCGCATCATCTCGGCGGTATTCAGAAAGGGCGGCGACGTCGCGTTCCTCGTCGACGAGCTGAAGGCCGTCTTCGACCCGCGCGGCGGCTACTGGCAGCCCGGCGGCAAGTTCATGCCGTCGATCATCGCCGAACTCGGCTACATCGTCGAGAAGCACCTGATCTCAATCGGCCTGATGTCAAAGCCCGACCTCGACGAAGGCCAGAAGCAGCTGCTCGAGAAAAAGCGCGCCGAGTTCGAAGCCGCCCACAAGCAGCAGGACGCGTTCGCCAAGGGCGAATACCCGGAAGGCGCCCAGCTGTGCGCCAAGTGCAACACGACCGCACTGATCATGATGGACGGCTGCATGACCTGCTTGAGCTGCGGCGACTCGAAGTGCGGTTAGGCTGAAAACCTGAGAACGGCCGCTGTCAGGAATAGCGGCCGTTCAAGCAATTACTCTAGCGACGGTCCGCAAACGGCCAGGAGCAGCCAGTCGAGCAGATCAATTCGTTTGCCTATTTTCGAATGCCGATATGCTGCGTGCCGATATCCGCGACACTTCGTGCGCCCATCTGCCCCATCACCATTGACAGCTCGGCGTCCAACATTTCAAGCACCTTTTCGACACCTGCTTGGCCGAATGCCGCCAACGCCCAAACATACGCGCGGCCGATACATACTGCATCCGCGCCCATCGCCAAAGCCTTAAAGATATCGGTTCCACGCCGGAAACCACTGTCGACCAACACTGGAACGCGGCCATCCACCGCGGCGATAACTTCACGCAAGCTCTCGATGGCACCCCAACCACTTGCCTCAGCGCGGCCTCCGTGATTGGAAACGTAGACGACGTCCGCGCCGGCCTCGACAGCGCTTACAGCATCTTCGCGCGTGACAATACCTTTGACGACGATCTTCATCGACGTAACCTCACGAATCCTGTCGAGGTAATTCCAGGTCATGTCAGACGTGTCAAAATCGGCGTAGGTAATGCTGGACCCCTCATACATCGGGTTCATTCGTAAGAAATCTTCAACACCTCCCGTCCCGTGGCAAGACGAGCAATCACGATCATCTGTACGAATGAATTGGCCTAGTAGTACGCGGTTACTTGACGAATTGAGGTCTACGGTCAGCACGACAACACGCGCCCCGGCCGTTTCTGCACGTTCCAGCATCGTCCTTGCTGTCGACCACTTACCGGTTGGGTACAGCTGGAACCACACCGGCTGCCCGCGTGCCTCTATAACATCTTCGATCGGATTCGATGTCACATTCGACAGGATTTGCAGGTTTCCTTTCTCTCTTGCGGCACGAGCGGTTGCGAGCTCTCCATCAGGATGAAACGCGCGCTGGCTGCCAACGGGAGCAAGTGCGATCGGAGATTTGAGTTGTTCTCCGAGTAACGTTGTCTTGAGGCTGATGTCGCTAGTATCGACCATGCGCATCGACCGCAGATAAATGTCCTCGAAAGCACGCCGGTTTGCAGACAGGGTTTCGTTACCGTCAGTACCGGTCGCCAGATACCCATAGTGCGCTGGCGGTAACTTGTGCTTCGCAACGGCGTGGAAGTCAAAAACATCCAGTGCATCTGCGGAAGACTTGATCAGGTAATTCGGGAGCTCGATCGCATCCAGAGATTCCTCGGCCAACAGGCGCCCCGCCGCAGTACATCCAAGCAGAGGGCTTGCGGCAAGAAACCTGAGAAACTGTCGGCGCGCTAAGGCTTCCAAATTATTCTCCCTTGATCGGTAGGCTGCCGTGTGAAAATCCAAGATACGTGCGGCTGCTATGGGTCAGTAGCTGCCGGTCATTGTATCGTGAAAGATCTGGTCCAACCGGCTGCTAAGCGCCCGATTTCCGACATTCGGCTGGCCGAGAGAACTTCCTAACGCCCCGGACTTTGAAACAGAGCGCTGACGGCGAGATCCCAGTCCATCGTATCGCCGGCATAGAACTCGGGCACACAAGTGTGCTTGTCGATATCTTGTTCGGCGAGATACTGCTCCATGCGCTCGGCAGGAACGTCGTCGATGCCGTAAGTCCGGGCGTAGGCCGGTAACCCATGCCCGCTCGGCGCCATGAACACGATATCGCCATCGATCGTGCGTTCGCAGCCGTAGCCGCCCTCGTGCACCAGCCGGTGATGGAAGCGGCACAGCTGCACGAGGTTGTCGAGACTCGTCTCGCCGCCGTCGGCCCAGTGGTGAATGTGGTGGCCGTCGACGAAGCGTGTGTGGGTGCAGCCCGGAAAGCGGCAGCCCCGATCGCGAAAGCGCAATGCGCGCCGGATGGCGGGTGGAATCGTCCGGGATTTGCGGCCTATCGATAAGGGTTCACCGTCTTCGTCCTCGCTGACCTCGATCGTCGAGCAATCGCACTGCAGGCGGCGCGACGTTTCCGCGGAAACGTGGGGGCCGTCCTCGATGTACGACTCACCGTCGGCGCCGGGCAGCGGCGTTTCCGCGGAAACGTGTACGACGACCTGGTAGCGATCGGCGGTCGAGGCAGAAGTCTCGTCGGCATTCAGATAGGTTTCCGCCACCTCGGCCAGGGCGTCAGCACGGCGTGCGGCGATGGAGGGCCGGCCATCCTCGGCCGGCGGCTCATCGTCCTCTCTCTCAATTCCGATGCCCGGCGTTTCTGCGGAAACGTCGGCATCGACCGCCTTCTCCAGCGCCTTGACGATCATTGCTCCCTGCTCGGCCGGCAGCCGCGCCGAGATCACAAGGCAGCCGTCTTCATCGTAGTGATACTCCAGG
>JBFIQH010000080.1:0-12312 GCA_041609735.1 Woeseiaceae bacterium
CAGGCGCATCGAGGAAACAACGCGCTCGAACCACGGCAGGTTCTGGTCGAAATACCGTGGTTCGGCGATTAGCGCGAGGTCATAGGTGATACCGTCGACCGCGGCGGAATACACCAGCATCTGCACCGTGGCACCTGCCGCCGTGTTGGCGCGAACCATTACGCGAAGTCCCTGGCAGCCGCCGACGGGCGCATTCGCAACCTCAGGTTCGCCGATGATTTTCGATTTACTGCCGAGTGCATCGGCCTTGACGAAAATCTTCACCTTCTTCTTCTGCGCGCGGGCATCGAATCCGGCGCAGGTCATACCCTTGTCGGCCTTGTAGCGGTCGATGAAAAAGGACGGTATTTCGCCGCTTTCCATGCCTTCCAGCAGCTTCTGGAAGGCCTGTTCCTGCTGACGCGCAAGCACCGGGTCCTTATCGATCTTCATTTGCATGGGTTGCGAATAAAAGGCGATGACACCCTTATCGCTATACGGCGACTGATCGACGACATGCCAGCCGTCCGGTATCTCCAGCGTGAACTGGTCGCGATTGCCGTGGTACGGCTTGTACGCGAAATCGGCGCTGACGGGCGCGTCGGTTTGCGCGAAAGTGAACATGGAAAAGAGGAGGGCGCCCAGAGGCGCCGTGCGTAAACTGAAGACGCGGTTCATCGTCGTTCCTGCCGCGGCGGCATAGCTCAATGTGACATCCGCCGCGCCGAGCAGCGCGAAGTATAGGCTTACCTGCGGCGGCCGCAATAACTATTTAGCGAGGAAAATCAGGATGATGGAAGAATCCGTTCCGCCTACCAGGTCTTGAGCGGAAATTTCATCGGTTCCGGCGGCGGCCATGGCAGGCTGGCCTCATCGAGCATCGCCCTGAGCTTCGGCGTGAAGTCGAGGTCCCATGGAGCGCCGCACTGGCACCAGTGTGCAACCTGCAAGAGGGCGACAGAGCCCAGCGTATGTGCATCCATCCTGGCGGCGTGCGCATTTATGGCGTCCCGGTCGCCGGACCATGCGTACAGCAGCGGCACGTAAAAGTTGCCGGCACCATTGAGCGCGAGCAGTTCATCGAGGTTTCCAGCGATTGTGGTGCGATCTCCCGCGTGTGCAGCGATCATCGCCTCCATCATCAGCCGATCTTCGCGCTTCTGTACGAGCGTACGTACAACCTCGTGAGCCTCGTCCGCCAGTCCGTTCGCCGTCAGCGCCCGCACATAAGCCAGGTAGAGCCAGCCGCCAGGCGCAGCGGCCACGCCCTCCCGGGCATGGCGCAGTGCCTCCTCGGTATGCCCGGCGATAAACGTTGCACGAGCAAGATTGAACCAACCGAGGGCGCGCCGCGGATCGCAAGCCAGCAGTCTCTTGGCCCGGATTCGCAACTCCTCGGCATAGCCGAAGACGTCCGCAATCGTCGTCAACCAGTTGCTCCACTGCCTGCACCCGTCCACGGCAAGCGCCTGTTCAAGGCGTCCTGTCATACCCCGCCAGTTGCCGCTGACGAAAGCGAGATCGAGTTCCGCCATCACCCGCTCTTCATCCGTAGGTGCATGACGAATTGCGGCTTCGTAATCGGCAATAGCAGCCGGGTATGCATCGGCTATGTCTTCTGCCGTAACGCTGTCATTCGTCACAAAAACAGCATCGTCCGAGAGGATATGCAGATACAAGTCTGAATGCAGAACATACGCACGAGCATAATCCGGCGCCCGCTCGAGCACCTTATCGAAGTACTGATTTGCAATTTTCAGACCTTCGATCATGTCTATTTCGCCGTGCGCACGGCCGTAATATTCGTAGCCCTTTTGAAAGAGCGTGAATGCTTCGACATCGCGAATCCCGGCGGCACGCATCGCTTCACGCTTGTCCTCGTCCAGAACGACGTCAAGAGCCGACGCAACCGACACGGCTATGTTTTCCTGTACGGCGATCGCATCGGCCGAGGTGCTGTCGAAATTCTCAGACCACAGATGAAAACCGTCGTCCGCGCGGATCAATTGAGCGGTTACCCGCAGGCGATCACCGGATCGCCGTACCGAGCCCTCGACAACGTGCCGGACGCCGAGGGCCGAAGCGATTTCCTGTATGGGCAGGTCCTGTCCCTTGAAGGAAAAGGCTGACGTTCGTGCCGTCACCAGTAGTTCTGGGAGCTGCGCCAGCGCATTCAGGATCTCTTCGGTCAGTCCGTCGGCGAAATATTCATCGTCAGGCCCGCTGCTCATCGCGACGAACGGAAGTACGGCGACCGATCTTTCCTTGATTAAAGAGCCCAGGCCGCCAGCCGGCGCAATTGCCTCGAAGGTGTTCGCCTGTGCTTGCGCCGTTTCGCGACCTGGCGCGAACTTGTCCCAGGCAAACCAGCCGAGCGCAATGAGCAGAACTGCGATGATGACGAAATCGAGTTTTCGGCCAGTGTCGCCTGTGACCGAGCGGCTTCGGTCGACTTCGGATTCCTTCTTTATACCCCCCGGCGTGAGTTCAAACGCCCAGGCGAGGATCAGGGACACGGGAAAACCAACAACCAGTATCAGGAACACAAGCCGGCCGGTCCAGGGCGGCAGCTCGAGAATGCCGATCAACACGTCCGTTATCTGCAGCACGAGCCAGGTCGCGACAACGTAAGCTATCGCGACGCGAAACACGTTTCTTCTTTTCAACTCGTCGAAAAAGCTCACGAATCGATAGCCTCCTGGCCGACGACCATATCCCATACCGGTATCGCCTGCCCGGACAAATTACTGAGAGCGAAAGGACGCGGCAAGAGGGGCCAGGTTTTCGGACGAGTGTTCCACCATAAGCAGCTAGCGCTGGATTCCTCGGCCCGGTGTCCACGGCACCTTGGCCGCATCCATCGCTGACTTCAGCGCCGCGTATTCGGTGTCGACGAGCTCGGTCAGGTCTGCAACCGTATTGTCATACACCATCCTCGCGATGCGTAGCGATTCCTGCTGTTCCGGGGTTGGACCGTAGGCACCAACGTTTTGCGCATAGCGCGCATGCCACAACCGCGCTGCGACGCTCATGCGATCGAAATCGTTGTAGATGTCGCGTGATGGGTTGTCAGCAAGTTGATCACGTGCGGCCTTGATGCGCTGCTGGATATCGTTCGCAATTTCGTAAAGCGAACCCGACGTGCTGGCGCGGCCGAGCGCGACTTTGACCGCGTCGAGTTCGAGCACGATCTCGTCAATCGATGCGACGGTGCCGAGCGACGCACGGCGCAACTCGTCGACCTGCGATTCGAAGATGACGCGCTGTTGCTGCGTCGTGCCCGGCAGTACCGGGTCGGGACGCACGGAAACGACGTTGAACTGGCGGGGTTCACCAACGGGCTCGAGCTTGCCGTCAATGCGCTTGTGCATCGCGACAGAAAACGTGCCGGGCACCACGAGCACGCCGGCCGACTCGGCGGGCGGCGTCTCGGGCTCCGGCGACCACGGTTCCAGGACCGGGTAGCGGAGATCCCAGCTGACGCGGTGAAAGCCGGCCTCGACCGGGCCTGTCACCTGGCGGACGATGTCGCCGTTGGCGTCGCGTACCGTGAACACGACGGCAGGGGTATCTTCGCGCATTTCCTCGAGGATCGTGTCCCAGTCGGCGAAGCGCACGTCCTCGTTGACCTTTTCCTTTTCCTTCTCGGCTTCCCGGCGCGCGTCTTTCGCGTTCTTGATGCCATGGGCCAGGTAATAAGTGAATGTCGCGCCGAAGTCCGGGTTCGACGCGCTGTAGAAGGCGTCACCCTGGCTGCCGGCGCAGTGCGGCTCACTGCAGCCAAGCGGCCGCCGCGGCACGTACCAGTCGGCATCGCGCACCGGGAACAGCGCGTCACCGTTCTTCAGCAGGTTCTCATTGACCTGCCGCAGCGGGCTGTAGTCGTCGAGCACGTAGAAGCTGCGGCCGAAGGTAGCACCGACGAGGTCGTTCTCGCGCGTCTGGATAACGAGGTCGCGAAACGCGATGTTCGGCGAGCCGCCCTTGAGCTTCGTCCAGCTGCCGCCGCCGTTAACGGTGAAGAACACGCCGAATTCGGTGCCGAGGAACAGCAGGCCCGGAGAGACGTGATCCTGAACGACACGCCACAGGAGGTGCCGCTCGGGCAAGTTCGAGGCAATGCTCTTCCAGCTGCGTCCGCGGTTCGTGCTTTTCAGGATGTACGGCGACAGGTCGCCGTGTTTGTGATCATCGACGACGACGTAGACCGTGTCCGGATTGTGCAGGTCGGCCTTGATGTCGTTGACGAAAAAGCGATCGGGAACACCCGGCAGCTTGTCGATGCGCCGCCAGTTCTGCCCGCCGTCCTCGGTCACCTGGATGTAACCGTCATCGGTGCCGGCGTAGATCAGCCCGGGCACCAGCGGAGATTCCGACAGCGACGTGATCGTGTTGAACATCGACATCGCGTACAGGTCCCACGGCGCGTCATAGCTCCAGGTGCGCCCCATGATCGGCCGCCGCACGCGATCTTCGTTGCGCGTCAGGTCGCCGCTGATGGTTTCCCAGCTGTCGCCATAGTCGTCGCTCTTCCAAACGCGCTGCGTCCCGAAATACAGCGTCTTCGAGTCGTGCGGGCTTATAAGGATCGGCGAGTCCCAGTTGTAGCGATCGGGTTTCTCATCAGGCCCGGCGTGTGGGCGAATGTAAACGCTCTCGCCGGTGCGGCGGTCGTAACGGGTCAGGTTGCCCTGCTGCCACTGCGCATAGACGATATCGGGGTTGTTCGGATCGACGGCGGGCTGGTGGCCGTCGCCGAACAGCGTGACGAACCAGTCGCTGTTGCGGATACCGGCGTTGTTGTCGGTGCGCGACGGGCCGCCCTGCGTGTTGTTGTCCTGTGTGCCGCCGTAAACGTTGTAGAACGGCTCGTCATAGTCGACAGCGACCTTGTAGAACTGCGTGATCGGTAGATTGCTGACGAAGCGCCATGCCTTGCCAAGATCAAAACTTTCGTAAATGCCCCCGTCATTGCCGACCAGAAGATAGTTTTCGTCGTCGGCTCGAAACGCCATCGCGTGGTGATCGACGTGCTTGGTATCATGCTCGAGCTTCGTGAAGTCGGTGCCGCCGTTTTCGGTCACGTGCAGGTGCACGTCCATCTGGTAGACGCGATCGAAGCTGTGCGGGCTCGCGAAGAGCTCCTGGTAGTAATGCGGCCCGGTGCCGCTCGACAGGTAGTCGTTGCGCTTCTCCCAGGTTTCCCCGCCGTCCGCCGAGCGCCAGAAGCCGCCGGTGCGATTCGCTTCCTCGATCGTTGCATAAATCACGTCCGGATCCTGCGGGCTGATCGCAAGCCCGGTCTTGCCCATAAAGTCTTCCGGCAGGCCCTCGGTCAGCTCGCGCCAGGACTCGCCGCCATCCTCGGACTTGTGAATGCCGGTGCCGGGGCCGCCGTCCATGACGACTGCGACGTTGCGCAGGCGCTGCCACGACACGGCGTACATGACGTCGGGATTGCGCGGGTCCAGGTGAACTTCCGAGACGCCCGTGTACTGGTCGTCTTCGGGCGCGTTGCCGAGCCCGTCGCCGAGCACCTTGCGCCAGGTTTCGCCGCCGTCAGTTGACTTGTAAAGCCCGCGGTCGCCGCCGCCGGACCAGAGCGGCCCCTGTGCCGCAACGAAGATCGTGTCGGAGTCGCGCGGGTCGATACGAATCATGCCGATGTGCTCGGAGTTCGCGAGGCCCATGTTCTCCCAGTTCTTGCCGCCGTCGCGGCTGCGGTAGACGCCGTCGCCGTAAGCAACGTGACGGCCGCTGACGTTCTCCCCGGTGCCAACCCAGATAACGTTGCGGTCGTTCGGATCGATCGTGATGCAACCGATCGAATACGACGATTCGTCATCGAAAACCGGCATCCATGTTGTGCCGGCATTCTCGGTTTTCCAGACGCCGCCGCTGCCGACGCCGACATACCAAATGCTCGGATCGTCCGGATCGAGCACGATGTCCGAGATGCGCCCGGACATGAAGGCCGGCCCGATGCTGCGCATCTCGAGGCCCTTGAACGTTGCCTCGTTGAATCCCGGATCGACGGGCTCGTCGTCTTCGGCCCAAAGGACGCCTGGCAGAGCCAGTGACAAGATGACGGCATACAGCAGGTGTTTCATGATGACCTCGCTCGTTTTAATTCTTGTGCCGCGATGCGCGGCGTATTCAAAGGGCGTGTGCCGGCGCGTCGCTTATTCCAGGTGCGACTTCAAATTGTCACGGCTCCGCTTTTGGTAACCAGTGTACAGAAAATTGCGTGGCAAGAACCGTCATCACCAGTGGAAGTGAACGGCAGCCGACAGGCTGCGCCCGGCCGCGTCGATACCCGATCCGTGCCGGCGATAGCGGTGGTCGAGCAGATTGTCGATGCCCGCGGTCAATCGCAGACTATCGGCTACCTGCCAGGCGGCGCGGGCACCGACGCTGAGCCACCCTGCGGTACCGCTGGGGTCGATGCGCGGGTCGCGAACGTCCCGGGCGCTGAGCCGGTCCTGCCGGTCAGCGAAAAAAACCCACGCACTCGCTGACCAGTTGTCGCCGATGTCGTAATCGACCTCGATGCGGCCGCTCAATGGCGGCAGACGATCGGCGGGTTCCTTTACGTCGCCGACCCGGTCGTCGCCTGTTGTCCATGTCAGCGTCGCGGTCAGGCGCAGGAATTCGTTGATGTCGGCACCGGCCAGCAGCTCGACGCCATAAATACGCGACGTCGCCGCGTTCACGCTCTGTACGATGTCGCGCCCCTCTGGCGTCGTGCTGCCGGTCAAGACGGATACGATGCGGTCGTCGTAATCGAGGCTGAATGCGACAGCTTCGAAATGCCAGTTGCTTCCATGGTGCCGCATGCCGACGTCGATATGCAGGACGTGCTCCGAGTCCAGATCGGTATTCGGAATATTGAAGCGATTGCCGGGCCGTTCGCCGAACGCGCCGAGGTCGAAAATGTTCGGCGCGCGAAAGCCGTAACCAATGTTCGCGACGAGCTGCCAGGCCGCGTCGATATCGAATCGCCAGCCGATGTCGCCGGAGAGATCGGCAACATCGATGCGCGCCGCAGTGATCGATCCGGTATCCGGGAGTTCGACCTCGATGGCGCTTGCGCGCAGTCCACCGGAAAGCCAGTGGCGCGAAGCAACTCGTCGCTCGCCATTGAAGAAGACCGCAGCGCGATCGAGGGTCGAGCCGTTCGGAAATCGCGATGCAACGGCCTGTTCGCCGCCTGTCACGATATCGACTTCACGCCTGCTGCTCTGCACACGATCGTGATAGAGCTCGACGCCGGCCAGCCAGGAATTGTCCGTACCCTCGTGCGTCGCCGTGACGATAACACCGGACAAGTCACTGCTGTTTTGTTCGCGCGTTCGAGTATCCGAGCCGAAATCACGCGATACGCGATCGTCATCGATGCGTTGCCAGGCGCCGTCGGCCTGCCAGTCGAGGCCGAGCCAGCCCCGCGATCTCGAATATTGCGCCCGCGCAAACAGGCGCCGATTCGGCGCGAAGGCAAACTCGCTTGACGACGGTTCGGCTTGCCCGAATCCGGGAACGAGTTCGTCGATGCGCGGTGTCTCGGGCTGTTCGAGGTAGTGCACGTCGAACAGCCAGGCGTGGCGATCGTCCGGCGTTACCGACATGGCCAGCCGGCCGCCGCGCGATTTATAACCACTTGGGCTGATGCGCTCGCCGTCGCCGATCCTGCGATTGCCGGTTTCCAGGCGCTCCAGCGAAACCGACGTGGCAACGAACCGGTTGCCGACATCGAACGTGCCACGCACGGTTCTCGCAAGATCTGCGCTGTCAAACGCGGCATACAGGTCGCCGCCGGTTTGCGAGTCGATCAACTCGAAGCGCGGCACGCGAGTGACAACATTAATAATTCCGCCGACGGCGTCGCTGCCGTACAGCGACGCCGGTGTTCCGCGCAGAGCCTCGATGCGTTCGACGGCGGTTACCGGCACTAGCGACAGGTACTGGGTCGGCGCATCGCGAAATATGGCGTTATTGAGCCGCAGGCCGTCGACCAAATGCAGGATCGCGGAGCCCTTCAGGCCGCGAAGGATTGCGGCACCCTGGCCGGGCGTCGTTTGTTGAACAAAAACACCGGCAGCGTTTGCGAGCGCATCCGTAACCAGCAGCCCGGTACGGACCTCGTCGGCTCCGACGACGCTGATTGCCGCCGGCACAGTGCTGACGGGCACATCGCGGCGCACCGCGGACACGACTACCTC
Source organism: Woeseiaceae bacterium (assembly GCA_041609735.1). Classification (GTDB taxonomy): domain Bacteria; phylum Pseudomonadota; class Gammaproteobacteria; order Steroidobacterales; family Woeseiaceae; genus UBA1847. The sequence continues at coordinate 8,199 of JBFIQH010000080.1, forward strand.
ATCGAGCGGGTCGGCAACGGTGGCGGTGGCCGTCGACACCGATGCACATACAAGCAACAGGGCGGACGTAACAGCCGCACGCGGCATACGCATTACCGGGAAAAACACCTATGCCAGGTCCAGCGCGTACTTCGACAATATTTTCAGTGGCACGATGTCGAGCGCCTGCTGGTGCGTGCGCTGCAGGTAAACGCGCGGTGCAGCACCATTCCGGTACGCTTCCACCCAGCGCGCGGCGCACAGGCACCAGCGGTCGCCGGGACGCAGGCCCGGAAAGTCGAACTCCGGTTGCGGCGTTGACAGGTCGTTGCCGCGCGAACGCGAGAATTCGAGAAACTCGGCTGTGACCTTGACGCACACGGTGTGCGAGCCGAAGTCCTGGTCGCTGGTGTTGCAGCAGCCATCACGAAAAAAGCCCGTCAGCGGGTCGTCGCTGCACGTATCCAGCGGTTCTCCAAAAACATTCAGCGAGGGGTCCATGCGTTACCGTAAAAGGTCGGCTGATTCCGGATTCTAACCTGTCGGCCGGTCGGGATCATGACTGGCAGACTGCGCCTCGACGACCCATTCCGGATCCTCGAATTCACCGAGGATGCGAACGTCGACGAATCTGGCCTGATTCTCGATGATCGCTTTGACGTCATCCGCGGGGCTCGCTTCCATTGCGTCACGCATCGCTTTTGACTCCCAGCTCGCAATTGCGAGCAGCACGTCCGGATCGCCGATTTTGCGATGCAGCCGTGTACCCCGCGCGCCGGGCGCTTGCTGGATAATTTCGCTCGCCCGCACCCAGGAGTCCGCATATTGCTCGGCCGTGTAGCCGCGGCGAATGTGAACCTCGAAAACGAAAATCATCAATGGCTCCTGTCATGCGGAAAATGTGCGGCGCGCAAGCGATAAGCGGCGCCCGGGTTCTTCATGGGTATTTCAGTCCCGGGTAAAGGGGACGAAACGCACGGGCAGGACGTCACGGGTTGCTACATCGCCGTTGTCGTCTTTCTGCAGTACTTGCAGCGATTGCGTTCGACCTTCCGGCCCGACCGGTATGACGAGTCGGCCGCCGACGGCCAGCTGCTCGATCAGCGGTTCCGGTACGGTTTCCGGTGCGGCCGTGACGAGGATGGCATCGAAGGGCGCGTGCTCCGGCCAGCCGAGGTAGCCGTCGCCGGCACGTACGGAGACATTGGCATAGCCGAGCGACTCGAGCGTTGTCGCGGCCCGTTCGGCGAGCGCGTCGATGATTTCGATCGTGTAGACATGATCGGCAATCTCCGCCAGCACCGCCGCCTGGTAGCCGGACCCGGTGCCGATTTCCAGCACCCGCTCGCCGTCATCGAGGTCTGCGAGCTGCGTCATCATCGCGACGATATAGGGTTGCGAGATCGTTTGCCCCTCACCGATCGGCAACGGGCGGTTATCGTACGCCGACGCGTGCAGCCGTTGCGGAACGAACAGGTGTCGGGGCACCGCGCGAAGCGCGTCTCGAACCTTTGCATCGAGCGCGTCGATGCCGGTGTACTGGCTGGTCGCGACGACATCCTGCTCGACGACGCGTACCAACGCGTCGCGCTGGGCGGCAAAATTGGTTTCTGCATGTGCCATCGTCAGCAGGCAGTAAAACAGCGTGAATACAAAGGCGAGACGGCAACGCATGGTTTAACGGGAATCGCCGGCATCTGGCCGGCAATTCCCGCTCCAAAAGTTATTCCTCGCCACCGGGCATAGACAGGTCTTCACGGTACATCCAGATGGTGTAGTCGGAACTCGCGAAACCGGAAGAAAATTTCTCGAACATCGCGTCTGCCTTTTTCTCGGAGCCCAGCTTCTCGACGGCGAACTCGTAGAAGCTCTGTTCCGGCGGCGCCATGTCGGCATAGCTCGAATACGGGGTCACGAGGCCCAGTATGTCCTTGCCGCCGACCTGGTGCAGCCACAGCCACGGGCCCCGCTTTTCGCCCCAGCCGCCGTCTCGCGCGAGCTTGCTCATTTCCTTGCGGGCATCGCCGGCCGCGCGTGGCGCATCTTCCTTCCAGACCCACGTCGTGGCGCCATAATACGGCCCGTCCGCGCCTTCCTCCGGCCAATAGCTGTGTTCCCAGTCGATACGGTCCAGGTAATGATGGTAGTGGTCGACATACTGGTCGACATTCTCGAACCAGTGCGCGCCGAATCCTTTTTCACCGTCTTCAGCCTCGTAGGCGTCCTGGTCGGCCCAGTCGAAGCAGCATGCGCGAAACATGAATATATTGATCTTGTCGCCAACGACCGGCATGAACGTCAGCCACTGGCGAGAATCGCCATTTTCGGCGCGATACGCCATGTGGTCCTTCACCGCATCCTGGAAATCCTGCACCATGCCGGTTTTCGGAGCGACCACCCATACGTCAGTCAAAGGTGGCGGCGCTTCGCTTTCCTGCGCAATCGCAAAAGTCGGCAACAGCATCGCTGCAAAGTACGTCCCCAAAAGAATCTTTTTCATAGCGTTTTCCCCTGCTGGTATTTATTTTTCTTCAAACCCGTTGGCCTTGGTTCGAGTATAGGAGAAATGCCAACAGTTTGACGGGATAATGGCGGGCATCGCTGGCGAACGGGTGTGACGGCGCCGCGGCTCGCCGCGACGACTGCAGCAGGAGAGAGTGGTAATGAACGACACAACGACGGCACCGATCTTTATGGATCGCAGCGAACCGGACTTCAGCGAGTATCCGACGCCGGCGGAAAAGTGCGTCAGGGGTCAGCCGATACAGCGGACCTGGAATTACTTTGCGACCGGTGACGAGAAGTTTTTTTGCGGCATCTGGGAAGCCGAACCCGGTTGCTGGAAGATTTCCTACAGCGAGAATGAGTTTTGCCAGATCTTGAGCGGACGGTCGGTGCTGCGCGATGTCGGCGGCACCGAGTATTTGCTGGGTCCGGGAGACAATTTCATCATTCCCTCGGGTTTTGAGGGGGAGTGGGAGGTCGTCGAGACGACGCGCAAGATCTACGCGATCTACGAACCGTAAGCACAGCTTATTTCAGGTATGTCTCGTACCACGCGAGGTATCGTCGTAGCTTGTCGAGCTGGAAACTCGGCCGTGTCAGCGAGTGATATTGCTCCGGGTAAATGACGAGTTGTGTCGGTACGCCGAGCGAACGCAGCGCCTGGTACATCTGCTCCGAGCCAACGAGCGGCACGTTGAAGTCAAACGAGCCACACAGAAACAGCGTTGGTGTGGAGATACGGTCCGCCTGCAGGAACGGATACGACAGCCGCAACCAGGTTTCCGTATTCTCCCAGGGGCGCCCGAGTTCGAGTTCCCATTCGCGCACATACTGGTCTATGCCGTAACCGCTCAGCATGTTGGAAATGCCGGAACCGCTGATCGCTGCCTTGAAGCGGTCGCTCGAGGCGATGACGTAGTTTGTAAGCATGCCGCCGTAGCTCCAGCCGCCGACGCCGAGACGTCGTTCATCCGCGATCCCCTCATCAACGAGAAAGTCGACGGCGGCAAGCATGTCCGGCACGTCCGCAATACCCCAGCGGGCGAACAGTGATTTCTGAAATTCGTATCCGCGACCTGTACTGCCACGCGGGTTGATGCCGGCGACGGCATAGCCAGCGGCGGCGAACATCTGCCACTCGAAATCGAATTCGTACTGGTACTGGCTGACCGGCCCACCGTGTATTCGCAGTACCAGCGGCTGTTTGCGGCCAGGCTTCGGGTTGATCAGCATGCCGTGGATGTCCAGTCCGTCGGCACTCGGGAACACGATCGTGCTCGCGGGAATCAGATCGACGTCCGCAAGCCATGCGTCGTTTTGCGCGGAAATTTTTTGCAGCTTCGTCCCGTGCAAAGTCCACACTTCAGCCGGTTGCGTCGGGCTGGACATGACCAGTGCGATTACGCCAGTTGCGCTTACGTCGAATTCGTGCACGACGCGTTCCGTTGCCGTCAGCAGCGCCGGCGGCCCGCCATCGAGCCCGACAGAGGCTAGCTGCACGCTCTGGTCATCCTCGAACAGGAAGTACAGCGAGCGGCCATCCGGCGCCCATCGCGGACGCCAGGTATTCCGGTCGAGCGTTCCTGTCGGCAAGACCAGGTTTTTTCCGTCTGCGCCAACGACACCGACC
>JBFIQH010000081.1:0-12066 GCA_041609735.1 Woeseiaceae bacterium
GCTGATGGCTGCAGCCTATTACTGGCTGCCGAAGTGGACCGGCTACATGTACAACGAGAAGGTCGGCAAGCTGCACTTCTGGCTGTCGACGATCTTCGTCAACCTGACGTTCTTCCCGATGCACTTCCTCGGGCTTGCCGGCATGCCGCGCCGCATCCCGGACTACTCGACGCAGTTCGCGGACTTCAACTTCATCGCCAGCATAGGCGCGTTCGGCTTCGGCCTTTCGCAGCTGATCTTCGTCTACGTATTGCTGACGTCGAAGAAAGGTGTCAAGGCTACCGACCAGGTGTGGGACAACCCGAAGGGCCTCGAGTGGACCGTACCGTCGCCGGCGCCGTACCACACGTTTGACGAGCCGGTGCACGTCGACCGTACGGTCGCGTTCCCGGAGAACCCGTGACCGACGTCGATCGCGAAACGAAGAAAGGCATTCGCCGCACGGCGCTGATCCTGGCCGCCGTGGCGCTCGCCTTCTATTTCGGCTTCATCATGATGGGGGTTCTGCAGAGCTAGGGCATGGAACCGGGCATCGAAATTCCAGTTTCGAATCGCGCACTGACGGGGCGGCTGCTCATCCTCGTCGTCGCGATGTTTGGCTTCGGCTACCTGCTCGTGCCGCTCTACGACGTCTTCTGCGAGATCACCGGCTTTGGCGGCCGCACGAATACGACGGCCGCCGTCGTCGCCGAAGCACCGGACATGACGCGTACCGTGCGCGTCGAATTCGTCACAACAGTCAATGAGTATGCGCCGTGGCAGTTCGCCGCCGACCGGCCGAGCATGGAAGTGCATCCGGGCCGCATGTACGCGGCGACCTTCACTGCGCGAAACCTGTCGCAGAAGGACCTCGTCGGCCAGGCGATTCCGAGCGTTGCACCGATCGCGGCGTCGGAACACTTCAAGAAGATCGAGTGTTTTTGCTTTGAGAACCAGCCGTTCGCCGCTGACGAAGAGCGCGCGTTGCCGCTGACATTCATCGTCGATCCGGACCTGCCGGAGTATGTCGACACGATTACATTGCAGTACACTTTCTTCGATACCGTGCGCGTGTCGTCAACGGACTAGCGCCGCCAAAAACATAAGCAGAGAACAACGATGTCAACGCACACCCACGACCACTACTACGTTCCCCACGGCAGCCACTGGCCCATCGTCGGCTCGATCGGGCTACTGCTGACCATGGTTGGCGTTTCGACCTGGCTGAACGGCAGCGACTTTGGCTTGTACATCTTTATTGCGGGCTTATTGACGATGATCGGCATGGTGACCGGCTGGTTCGGCACCGTGATCGGTGAGAACCAGCAGGGTGTCTACAACCTGCAGGTCGATACCTCGTTCCGGATGGGCATGTTCTGGTTCATCTTTTCCGAGGTCATGTTCTTCGGTGCGTTTTTCGGCGCGCTGTTTTACGCGCGTAACATGTCGATCCCGTGGCTCGGCGGCGACAGCAACAACTTTTTCACGAACGCCGTGCTGTGGCCCGGCTACGAAAGCACGTGGCCGACCAACGGCCCGGGCAACGTCGGCGGCGAGTACGAGATCATGGGGCCGTTCGGCCTGCCGCTGATCAATACCGCCATCCTGTTAACGAGTAGTGTCACGGTCACGATCGCGCACCACGCGCTGATCGCCGGCCAGCGCAATATCCTGAAGATCTTCCTGGCGGCGACCTTCCTGCTGGGCTTTATCTTCGTATACCTGCAGGGCGCGGAATACGTGCACGCCTACCAGGACCTGAACCTGACGCTGTCGACCGGTATCTACGGCTCGACGTTCTACATGCTGACTGGCTTCCACGGCATGCACGTGACGCTGGGCGCGATCATGCTGCTGATTATCTGGTTGCGCGTCATGAAAGGACACTTCACGCCGGAGAAGCACTTCGGCTTCGAGGCTGTCGCCTGGTACTGGCACTTTGTCGACGTCGTCTGGATTGGCCTTTACGTTTTCGTCTACTGGATGTAAATAAAGGGGTCGAACCGAATTAAATGGGGCAGACGGAATTTTCGATGTGACAACCCGTCTGAAAACTCACAGGTTTTTTTATTCGGTCTGACCCATTTAATTCATTTAATTCGGTTCGACCCTCGTATTCAGCCGGTGATCCAGCCGAAATAGAACGACAGCACCAGGAACAGGATCAGCACGACCGACAGTGCGACGCGCACCTTCAGTGCCTTCAACACGCGGTGTGAGTCTTGATCGTCTTTTGTCAGGAAGAAAAGCCCTGATCCGAGGCTGACGACGATAGCTGCCAGCAGTAGTAAAACGATGGCTTTCATGAATTTTCCAGGTTCGAAGCACTGCAGTATATCGTGAATGCACCCGCCGAAAACTCGTTGCCATCGTGGTTGCCGCTCGTCGCCGGCGCGATTCTCGTCGTGCAGTTCGCCGGCCTTTGCGCGTGGCAAATAAGCCGCGGTCTCGAAAAACTGGAACGACAGGACGCCTGGGCGGCCGACAGCGGCTTTGCCAGTTTCCACGACGGTGCGGACGTACGCGCCTACCAGCCGATCAAGGCGAGCGGCCGCTTCGACGGCGAGCGACAATTCCTGCTCGACAACATCATCTTCAACAGCCAGTACGGTTATTACGTGCTGACGCCGCTCGAACTCGGTGCCGGCGTACCGGATTTGATGGTCAATCGCGGGTGGCTGCCAAAAAGCGGGCCGAATCCCGATGTTGCCGAAGCCGCTGCCATGATTACCGTCGACGGCGATCGGCGTACCGTTCGGGGCCGCGTCGGCGCGCTGCCGCGCGCCGGCATGCGTATGGGCGATGCGATCCTTCCGGGAAGTCGCTGGCCGGTCGTTGCCGTCTACCCGACGCTCGAGGACCTGGAGGCCAAACTTGGCCGCAAGCTGCAGCCGTTCGTGCTGCTGATGGACCCGGACGACGACGCCGGATTCGTCCGTCACTGGGTGCCCGAGGAAATGGGCCCGGGTAAACACTTCGGCTACGCATTCCAGTGGTTCGCGATGGGCGCCGCGCTGACCGGTCTGCTCGTCTGGCACTACCGCAAGCGAGGCAAGGCCGGTGACTGACGACCGCAAGCGCTCGGCGCGCGTTTACCTGGTCCTGATCGCAGCGGTATTCTTCGGGCCGCTGCTGCTGGCGGCCTGGCTGTATTACGGCGGCTACTTCGTAGAGGGGAATTCACGGGCCAACAACGGCACGCTGCTCGAGCCGATCGTCAATCTCGAAGACCGGCTGCCGGAATCGCCGCTGCACGAAGTGCGCGATGACAAATGGCAACTGCTGTACGAATCCTCGGGCCCCTGCGGGGATGACTGCCGGAATGGCCTCTACACGATCCGGCAGGTACGCCTGATGCTGGGGCGCGAGATGGACCGCGTCGGACGGATCTTCTTGCACGACGATTCCCCGCTCGATACCCTGTTTCTCGACTCGGAGCACCAGGGACTGACGACGCTCGAGGAGCCCGCCTTGAAGGCCTTCCTCCAAAGCAAAACACCTGCCGAGCTGGACGAGGGCGGCTACTACCTCATTGACCCGCAGGGCAACCTGGTTCTGTACTTCGAACCGGGGCTGAGCCCGCGGGACGTAGTCGACGACATAAAAAGATTGTTGAGGCTGTCACGGATTGGCTGACGGCCGGCGGAAACGATGAGCGTAAACATACATACGATCACCGACTGGCGTGACTACTACGAGCTGACGAAGCCACGCGTCGTCATGCTGATCGTATTCACCGCCATCGTCGGCATGTTCCTCGCCGTCCCGGGCTGGCCAGGCCTGGCGCCGCTGGTGCTCGGCACGGCCGGCATCGGCCTCGCCGCGTCCGGCGCCGCCGTCTTCAATCACATCCTCGATGCCCGCATCGATATTCACATGCTGCGGACGCGCGGCAGGCCGCTGCCGCAGGGACGGGTTTCGGAACCCGGGGCGCTGACCTTCGCCTCGCTGCTGTGCGTCGCGTCGATGATCATCCTGTGGTTCGGCGTCAATGCGCTGACCGCGGTGCTGACGTTTTTCTCTTTGATCGGTTACGCGGTCATTTACACGGTCTACCTGAAGCGCGCGACGCCGCAGAACATCGTCATCGGCGGCGCCGCCGGCGCAGCGCCACCGCTGCTCGGCTGGGTGGCGGTGACCGGCGAGGTGCACTCCAGCGCGCTGCTGCTGTTCCTGATCATATTCGTCTGGACGCCGCCGCATTTCTGGGCGCTCGCAATCGCGCGCAAAGACGAGTACGCGAAGGTCGGCATTCCGATGCTGCCGGTGACGCACGGCGAGGCCTATACGCGGCTGAACATACTTTTATATACGATCCTGCTCGTGGCCATCACGGTCGTGCCCTACCTTACCGGCATGAGCGGGCTCATATACCTGATCACCGCGATGATCCTCGGCGGCATGTTTTTAAACCAGGCGATCCAGATGATGCGCCACCCCAAGGACCCCGAGCGGGCGATGCAGACCTTCAAGTTCTCGATCACCTACCTGGGCTTTCTTTTCGCAGCCCTTCTGATAGATCATTACTTCCTGATCCAGCTGAATCTCTAGCGACCTCACAATACAGCGGACAGCCGATTCCTGTGCCGCGATGACGAGCTCCCGATGGCAAGAAAATTTCTGTTCGTATCGATCGATGCGCTGATCAGCGACATCGCCTGGCAGGTTTCGAAAGAAGGCAACGACGTTCGCTACTATGTCGGCAACGAGGACGAGCGCTCGATCGGCGACGGCTTCGTGCCGAAAGTCGATGACTGGGAGTCGCACGTCGAATGGGCCGACGTCATCGTCTTCGACGACGTCCTCGGCCAGGGAGAACATGCAAGCCGGCTGCGGCGCCAGGGCAAGCACGTCGTTGGCGGCACGCCGTACACGGACCGTCTCGAGGACGACCGCACGTTCGGGCAGGAGGAGCTGAAAAAGCACGGCGTGTCGATCATCCCGTTCCAGGAGTTCACGGACTTCGACTCGGCTATCGGGCATGTCGAAGCAAGCCCGGCACCCTACGTCATCAAGCCCAGTGGCGAGGCACAAAACATCAAGCGCCTGTTATTCGTCGGCCAGGAAGACGACGGCAAGGACGTCATTCACGTGCTGCAGTCGTACAAGTCCGCCTACGCGGACACGGTCAAGGTGTTTCAGTTACAGCGCCGCGTACGCGGGGTCGAGGTCGCTGTCGGCGCGTTTTTCAACGGCCACGAATTCATGTACCCGATCAACGTCAACTTCGAACACAAGCCGCTGTTCCCTGGCGACATCGGCCCGGCGACCGGCGAGATGGGCACCTGCATGTACTGGAGCGGGCCGAACCGGCTGTTCGCGGCGACGCTGGCGAAGCTCGAGAAGCGGCTGCGAGAAGAGCGCTATGTCGGGTATATCGACGTCAACTGCATCGTCAACGGCAACGGCATCTATCCGCTCGAGTTCACCGCACGTTTCGGCTACCCGACGATCAGCATCCAGGCCGACGGCATGTCGATGCCCATTGGCGACTTTCTCGCCGGCATGGCCGACGGGACGCTGAAGAACTTCAAGACCAAGCGCGGCTTCCAGATCGGCGTGCGTGTCGTCGTACCACCATTTCCTTACCACGACCCGAAAACCTTCGACGCCAACTCCCGTGACCGCGTCATTATTTTCAGGAAGCCGAACTACGACGGCATACACATCGAGGACGTGCGCCAGGTCAACGGCGAATGGCTCATTACCGGCCATTCCGGCGTCGTGCTGATCGTCACGGGCTTCGGCCTGTCGGTTAAAGAGGCCCAGGCGCAGGCCTACAAGCGCGTCAAGAATATCCTGATTCCGAACATGTACTACCGCACCGACATCGGCGATCGCTGGTTCGAGGACCACGACAAGCTGCACTCGTGGGGCTACCTGCGGGAGTCGTAGCAGACGGTATCGGCCGCCGTTGATTGACAGGCTGCCACAATTGGCCACAACTCGATCACGGGCCGGGCATTTTTGAGTGTTGTCATGCCTTCGTTAGCTACGGAGGTGAGACATGCAGAAAACGATGCGCCGGGTCGCCGATTACCGGCGTGCACTGCTCGATGCCGCTACGGCGGCCGTGCCCTGCGTACGCTGTCTTTCAAAACTGTCGTATGCGCACTTGCTACACGAACGACCGCGGTTAGACTGGGCCGGACCCAGGAATCGCCAATGGCTGAGCAGCAATCCCATCTTGCCTTCGAACGCATCGTGCGGCCGCACTTCGACCGGCTGTACCGGCTGGCGTTCCGGCTGTGCGCCGACCGGTCACGCGCCGAGGACCTGTTCCAGGAATTGTTGATCAAGGCATTCGGCAAGCTCGACGAGCTTGTCGGCATCGAACAGCCAGGCGCGTGGTTGTGCCGCATCATGTACAACCTGTTCATCGACGACTACCGCCGCTATCAGCGGCAGCGGCTTCACGTCGTCGACGAGGCACATCTCGCCGGCGGCATCGATGAGCTGCCGGGCGGTAACGATCCGCGTGCGGAATCCGAGCGCGACCAGACCTGGGAGCGGCTCGATGCCGCGCTTTCCGAGCTCAGCGACGAGCATCGCATTGTCGTGCTGCTACACGACGCGGAAGGTTACAAACTCGACGAAATTCATGAGCTTATCGGCGTTCCGGTCGGCACGATCAAGTCCCGTCTGCACCGCGCCAGGGCGCGCCTGAAAGAAATTCTCGTCAATGATGGAACCTTATCCTGACCGCGAGCGTGTAAGGGGCAAGCAGGAACAATCTATGACCGAAAACGACCACATCATGGATGAGCAGGAACGCAAGCTCGTCGAGCTGTTAAAGGATTATCCAATGCCACAAGCCGAAAGCGGATTCTACGATCAGGCGCTCGCGCGGGCCGTGCACACCGGCTCCAGGAAACAGCGAAACCGCTGGATCATGACCGGCTTCGGTTCCGCCGTTGCTGCCGGCATCGTTCTTTTGCTGGTCAATGGCCTGTTCTTCAACCAGCCGGACGTTCCTGCGCCGACTACCGATACGATTCCCGGTATCAGCATCGCACTCGCAGAACCCAGCACCGTGAACCTGATGTTCGCGGCGCGCGAACCGCTCGACAACGCGAAGCTGACCGTGCTGCTGCCGGACGGCATCGAACTGGCCGGCTTTCCGGGACAACAGGAAGTCAGTTGGGAAACGAGCCTGGCCGCCGGCAAGAACATGCTGCCGCTGAAGCTCATCGCGACCTCTCCGGCCGGCGGCGAGGTTATCGCACGACTCGAACACAAAGACCGTAACCGGACATTCCGTTTGCGGGTGAATGTTGGTTGACAGGGAGACAGACCATGAAGGCTTTCAATATTTTTCTCGCGACGCTGGTGCTGACTGCGTTTGCATTTACGCCGGCCGCGGTCGTGGCGGACGAAATGGACGATCTGGACGTCACGATGGAAGTAATGACCGATGAGGACGAGCTCGATGACTTCATCTCCGAGATGCGCGGCCCGGACGATGACGGACTCGACGGCGACGACCTCTCCGAGGACGAGGAAGACGAGCGCGATGGCGACGACGCTTCAGAGGACGGAGACGATTCCCGCAGCGAAGACGAGGAAAGCGAGGACGAGTTCAGCGAGGACGACGAAGTTGACGAGTTCGAAGACGATCGCGGTTCCGAAGAGGACGAGCTTTCCGAGGAAGACGACTTCGAGTACGAAGATGGCGATGACATCTCCGAAGAAGACGAGTTCGATGACGAAAGCGAGGATGACGAAGAGGACGACATGGAAGACGACCTCGAGGATGACGCCGTCGAAAGCGGTGACGGTGACGACGGCGACGACGACGTAATTTAAGCCGTCAGGCTGCCCATTAGCCGCGAAATCGGAAAAATCCCCCCGAATGGGCCCAGTCGGGGGGGTTTTTTTTGCGCCACGTCATAGTTTTATTTTGCGATATCGGTAATCCTCGCATCTGACATAACTCTGTTTCGAGGAAACGGACCCGACGCCATGCCCCAGCTCCGCCCGTCGCGCATCATCCGCCGTCTCGCGGCCGTCTTTGCCCTGTCACTGTTACAGGCGCCGGCGGCCATCGCGATGAGCGGCCAGGAGTTTTTTGACGACGGCAATCGCTTGTATCGCGACGACCTGTACTGGGCCGCCTTGCTGCGCTATCGGCAGGCCTTTGATGCCGGCCTGGATACGCCACTGCTGCACTACAACACCGGTATCGCGCACTATCGTGCACAGCAACACATCCGCGCCCGCGAATCGCTGTTGCGCGCCCTGGATTCGCCGCGGCTGCGGGTCGCGGCGCAGTACAACCTCGGACTGAACGCGTACCGGCTCGGTGACGACGAGGAGGCTCTGCGCTGGTTTCGCCTCGCGCGCGACCAGCAGCAGAATGAAACCATTTCCGAGTACGCCCGCGTCGCGATCGCGCGCATTCGCGCGCAGCGTGCACTCGAGGATCCGATTGAAATCCGGCAGCAGCGCCGTGAGCGCGAGTCGCAATTTTCCGACCTCGAGTTCAGCATCCACGTGAGCTTCGGCAACGACGACAACGTATTTCGCTCGCCGTCCGAGCCGTACGTCGATTTCTCGGATCCGGCGTTCCCGATAGTGATACCCACGGTGCAATCGGGCGCCTACATGCCGCTCGATCTAAAAGCAAAATACAAGATCAACGCCTTTGACCACGAGGGGTTTTTTGGTGCATACCGGCTCGCCGGCCGCTATTACCAGGATCAGCAGCTCGAGAATGCCAACGAATACATCCATGAGATCAGCTTTGGCAGCGAGTACGAGCGCAACAACGAAGAAACCGGCCGCTCACGCCGACTGTTCAGCGCATTCCGCATCGCGCAGAGCAAGGAAGTCTACTATGACCCGGACGACGGTACCGCGCGCACGGTTGGCACGACGATGCTGGACGATCGATTCAACTACTTGCGTTACGGCCCCGAGTTGACGGCCCGCCAGGGATGGAACCGTCTCGCGCTGGGGCTGCGCATCAAGGGGCAGCTGTGGAACTATGAAGAGATCCCGGATGTACCCGAGTACGACCACGAATATTTTTATGTCAGCGCATTCGGTCAATACCGATTTACGTCGACATCACTTTTGAAGTTCACGGCCGCCAAGTCAAGCCGCCGGTTCGGCGATCGGCGTGCGCGAGATCTCGACGGTAGCCTCGACGTCGGTAACCCGAACCTGCGATACGATTATGTCGATCTCAGTGTCGTCGCGCGGCAACGCATTACTGGAAACATGTGGTTTGGTGTCGAGTACCAGCGTCGCGACCGGGTTGATCGACACGTTGGCTACAACGACTATATTCGAGACAGCTATGGTTTCGAATACAGGTGGCACCCGGGCGCGAGACTCGACGTCGCGTTGAAGGGCTATTATCGACTTTACGACTATCCGAACGCACTCGCGTTTAACAACCCGAACGCCGGCCGCAAGACGCTCGAGGCCGTCGACGGCACCTTCAGCATCGCCTTTCGCATGAGCCGGCACCTTTCTCTGGTGCTCGACGCCGATTATCACGAACGAGAATCGACCGATTCGCGACTGCCGTATGAGCGCAGACAGTACGTTTTAGGGGTCCGTTGGGAGCAGTAGAACCTGTTAGAATCGCGCCCCTTTGAGAGGCTTCGCGCGGTCAATGGACGTTACCCCGATTCTCGAATCGTTGAATGATGCGCAGCGTCAGGCAGTTACGGCTCCTGCCGAGCCGACGCTGGTCATCGCCGGCGCCGGCAGCGGCAAGACACGGGTGCTCGTGCATCGTGCGGCCTGGCTGATCGACGTCGAAGGCGTCTCGCCGCAGGGCCTGCTCGCCGTGACGTTCACGAACAAGGCCGCCGCCGAGATGCGCAGCCGCATCGAAGCGCTGCTCGACATGCCGGTCCGGCACCTCTGGATTGGTACCTTTCACGGCCTTGCACACCGGCTGCTGCGGCGCCATTGGCGCGAGGCGGGACTGCCGCAAAACTTCCAGATCATCGACTCGGACGATCAGCTGCGCCTTATCAAGCGGCTTTTGAAGAATCTCGAAATCGACGACAGCCGCTACGTGCCGCGCGAGATCCAGTATTTTATCAATGCCCAGAAAGACGAGGGCCTGCGGCCGAAGCACCTCGATGACGACGGCGACCCACACCGGCGCCAGCTGATTTCCCTGTACGCCGAGTACGAAGCTGTTTGCGAGCGCGGCGGTCTCGTCGATTTTGCCGAGCTGTTGTTACGGGCGCACGAACTCTGGCGTGAGAATGCCGAGCTGCTCGCATATTACCAGCGCCGCTTCAAGCACCTGCTCGTCGACGAGTTCCAGGACACGAACGCAATCCAGTACGGCTGGCTGCGGCTGCTCGCCGGCAAGACCGGTGTCCCGTTCGTCGTCGGCGACGACGACCAGTCAATTTACCGCTGGCGCGGCGCACGAGTCGAACACATCCATCGCTTCCAGAGCGATTTTCCGAAGACGGCCGTCGTCAAGCTGGAACAAAACTACCGCTCGACGGCGACGATCCTGAATGCCGCGAATGCCGTTATCGCGAACAATAACTCGCGCATGGGCAAAAACCTGTGGACCGAGGGCGCCGAAGGCGAGGCAATCAAGGTGTACGCCGCGTACAACGAGCGCGACGAATCGGATTTCGTCATCGGCCGGCTGCGGGACTGGATCGACCAGGGCAACCTGAGAGCAGATGCAGCTATTCTGTATCGGTCTAACGCGCAGTCCCGGGTGCTGGAAGAAGGCTTGATCAACGCCGGCATTCCCTACCGGGTCTATGGTGGCTTGCGCTTCTTCGAGCGCGCCGAAATCAAGGATGCGCTGGCCTATTTGCGCCTGATCGCGAACCGGGACGACGATTCGTCGTTTGAACGCGTCGTCAACCGACCGACGCGCGGTATCGGTGCGCGCACGGTCGAGCAAATGCGGAGCTACGCGCGCGCAAACAGCTGTTCCATGTGGCGCGCTGCTGGCGCCGTTGCGAGCGACGAGCTCGCGAGCCGCGCCGCCAATGCCGTTGTCGTTTTTCTGAATTTGATCGAACGCATGGCGCGGGACACCGCGGCGCTGGATCTGCACGACAAGGTCGATCACGTCATTCACGCAAGCGGACTCATCGACTTTTTCAAGAAAGACAAAGGCGAGAAGGGGGAAACCCGGGTCGAAAACCTGCTCGAACTCGTCAGCGCCGCGAAGAGCTTCGAGCCGGACCCCGCTGAAGAAATGTCACCGCTCGACGAGTTCCTGTCGCACGCCGCGCTGGAGTCCGGTGAGGGCCAGGCCGATGCGTGGGACGATTGCGTCCAGTTGATGACGATGCATTCGGCGAAGGGCCTCGAGTTTCCGCTCGTGTTTCTCTGCGGCATGGAGGACGGTCTGTTTCCGCAC
This sequence comes from Woeseiaceae bacterium, assembly GCA_041609735.1. Taxonomy (GTDB): domain Bacteria; phylum Pseudomonadota; class Gammaproteobacteria; order Steroidobacterales; family Woeseiaceae; genus UBA1847. The sequence continues at coordinate 11,342 of JBFIQH010000081.1, forward strand.
CAGCGTTCCATATCGGATCCGAATGGACTCGAGGAAGAGCGGCGGCTTTGCTACGTTGGCATCACGCGCGCCAAGCAATCGCTCTATATCACCTACGCCGAACAGCGCCGCCTGCACGGCATGGACAATTTCTCACAGCCGTCGCGTTTCATCAGCGAGATCCCCGATGAGTTTGTCGAAGAGGTTCGTCCCCGGGTGCAGGTCGCGCGGCCACTCGCGCGTCGGGCCGCATCTATGCGCCGCCGCGCGTCCGCGCCGGACGCGGCCAGCGAGGCCGGGATACGGCTCGGCCAGCGAGTAAGGCACCGTAAATTCGGCGACGGCGTCGTGCTGAACTGCGAAGGGCAGGGTGCGCATATGCAGGTGCACGTCAATTTCGAGACGGCCGGCACCAAGATTCTCGTGTTCCAGTATGCCAATCTGGAACTGATGTAAACTAGGGTCCGTTATCGCGATGGACGGCAGCGAACCCGCCAAGCGGCGCAAGGCGCTTCAAGAATAATGAAAATACTCATCCTCGGTGCAGGGCAGGTCGGTTCATCAGCGGCCTATCACCTGTCACGCGAAGAGGCGAACGAAGTCACCGTCGTCGACATGCGTCCGGACGTGCTTCGTGAGCTGCAGGACCGGCTCGACATTCGGACGGTTGTCGGGCACGCCGCCTACCCGGACGTGCTCGAGCGCGCCGGTGCGAGAGACGCCGAGATCGTCGTTGCGTTGACGGA
>JBFIQH010000082.1:0-12062 GCA_041609735.1 Woeseiaceae bacterium
GCGGCGTGTCTATCGCAATGACTTCGCCGCCACCCTCGGTATTCGTGAACGGACGAATCAGCGCAAACACCCGACCGTCTTCGGCCTGGCGCGGCTGCATGAACTGGATCGTTTCACCGTTTGCCCCGGTGTCGTGCGATTCGCTGCCGTACAGCAGCTCGAGATTCGATCCGTCCGGGTTCATCCGGTACAGGTTGACCTCGTTGTTCTGCGGGCCCGCGTTATCCCATCGGCTGAACACGATCGTGCCGTCGGCCATGATGGCCGGGTCGATATCGTGACTTTGATTGAACGTCAGCTGCTCTATGCCGGAGCCGTCTTCGTTGATGACGTGCAGGTTAAATGCGAACTCGTTGCGATCCTCGTCGACCGCTGCAAAGCCCGCCTTGCCCTCGTCCAGCAGAACGGCCTGGGATCGCGTCTGGCGCGTCGAGGCAAAGATGATGCGGCCATCGGGCAGGAACTTCGGCATGATGTCGTGGCCGATTTCCGCCGTCAGGTCCGAGCTGATGATGCGGCGCAACTCGTCCGTTTCAAACGTGTATTGCCACAGGTTCCAGGTTGGCTGGTTCGGGTCGTCGAGATTCAGGTTTTCGTCGACCGGACCTCGCATGGCAAACACAACCGACGATCCGTCGAACGCCATTTCGACGTCACGCACGGCGCCGAGGTCGCCAATTGCGCGTTCTGTAATGTTGACGTCGAGCGCGCTAGGGCTGGCCCGATCCTTGAAGAACAGGTTGCCGCCGACGTCAAACGTGATTTGCTCGCGCAGGTCGGTCTGCTGGAAAACACCGTTATTGTCGGTCGGCACCGGTGTCTTGACGTAGGCGATCGGAAAATCGATGACGACCGGGTCCGGATTCTGGCCGGTACCGATCTGCACGCCCTGGTTGGCGCCATCGCAGGCAGCAACCGCCGCGCTAACGGACAGCACTGCGGCGAGCTTCGCCGCAATCAGAAAGGATCCGTCCTTCGCTTGTCTCGTTTGCCGATTCATAACGCTTACCTCGCATTTGAACGAGCGGTGGCCGTGCGTCAGACGCACTCCTCCACTGTTCAAACAATATGTAATAGTGATCGGACAGACTCGCGTGTTCCGTTAACGCGATCACAAACCCTGTAATTCACCGGCCCAAGCGATCCCATCATCACACCGATTTCAGCCGGCAATGCCCAATAACGCCGGCGTTTGCGTCAATTGAGGCGCGGAGTATAAAAGACGGCCCGAGCGCGATGTAATGTCGAAATTTCCCGACAGTACACAATGTAAAGTCGCCACTTTCGTTCTGCAGCCGTTTCTTTGTCGGCAATTTCGTACTCGCATCGTTAATTTCGTCCACAGGTCTTTAATCGCAAATTGCGATCGCGCCGAACTGCGAATTCACTTTCGCCGCAAGAAAATTACTGTTCAAAAATCAGAACGAATCATGACGACACCGGGTTCCGGCGATCACTCCTCAGAGGTGAGAGTTGCCTTCTGCCAACACCTCGAGACCGCATGATCATTGGGATCGAGAACTTTGTTGTTTCGTCCTGCCGTCATTTGTCCGCCCTGTCGCCCTCTTGCGACAGCCGCGAACGGCAAGCGAATCAGCGGCTTAAAGAGCGCTTTACCAAATCCTGTGTGCAGGCACAGACAAGGACTTGACATATAGCGTCATTTTCAAGGGTCGCCGGAACGGTCGTAAGTTGCTGAAAAATATATCCTTATCGCCCGTTATCGTCGCCTTCCGGCAGACTGGCACAGCAATTGCTTTGATAGAAGCAGACCGCGTGAATTATTGCGCTCCGGGGAGCAGAAAAAACGCAGAAGACTGTGAATGTATTCACGGCGACCCGAAACGGAAACTGGCAAGCTGACTCGATCCCCCGGTCTAAACGCACGCTACAGGGATGTTGTAGCGATTGGTTATTTTTGGATCGTACTGGTTCGTGATGAGAAACGTTATGAATAAATGGACATGGACGAAGACCAGTTTTACCGGGCTTACGCAGTTGATCGTAGCACTCGCGTTGTCGGTGGCGATCTTGCTCCCGGCATCCGCGAACCCGCGCGACCAGGCGAAACGCATACACGATCGGCTGGCTGGCGTTCCGCCGGCCGACGCGGTTCTGGACTCGATGGAGGCGCTGCTGCCCGGCAATCCGCAGGCGGCCGCCGAAATCGCAATGAACGACGTCAACTTCTATAACGTAACGTTGAAGAACTTTGCGGCACCATGGACGAACCGCGACCGGTCGGTATTTGTGCCGCTCAACGATTACATCGCGACGTTTATCGGCATGGTGCGTGACGATGTGCCATTCAACACGTTGTTGTCGGCCGACCTGATGTATGTCGGCGCGAACGGTGTCGTCAGCGCAGCGCCATCGCCGAATGACAACACGCATTACGAGCAGCTCGAAGCCAACAACATTAATTTGCGTGACAACCTGGTTCCCGTCGCCCAGTCGTCGATCAACGGTCTGCCGTCCACCGCCACCGCGGGCGTCATGACATCGCGCGCGGCGTCCGAAGCGTTTTTTATCGCCGGCACGAACCGTGCGATGTTCCGCTTCACGCTGCTGAACCACATGTGCAACGACATGGAGCAGATGCACGATCCAAAGCTGTCCCCGGACCGCATTCGCCAGGACGTCAGCCGCAGCCCCGGCGGTGACAGCCGCCTTTTCCTGAATAACTGCATCGGCTGCCATACGGGCATGGACCCGATGGCGGGCGCCTTCGCGTACTACAACTACGACGAAAATTCGGGGTCGCTGCAATACACGCCTGGCAACGTGCAGCCGAAGTATTTCAACAACGACCTGAACTTTCCGCAGGGCTATCGAACAAGCGATGACGGCTGGAAGAACTACTGGCGCAAGGGACAGAACGCGTACCTCGGCTTTTCGTCGCAGCCCAACTCCCAGGGCCTGATCGGTGAAGGTAACGGCGCGAAGACACTGGGGGAGGAGCTCGGCAACAGCAACGCTTTTGCGGCATGTCAGGTCAAGAAAGTGTTCAAGGCTGTCTGCATGCGCGACCCGGAACAACAGTCGGACCATGACTACATCAACAACACGATGATCCCGAACTTCACTGCTCAGTACCGACTGAAGACGGTGTTCGCCGACGCCGCAGCACATTGCATGGGCCAGTAGGGAGATACGGACATGAATAACGCAAAAAGCGTACTACTGGTATTCGTCGCGAGCGTTGCACTATCTGCATGTGGTGGCGGCGCCGAAACAACGGATCTGCCGCCTCCGCAAGGCGGCGGCAATAGCTCCGGCAACAACCCGTACGCCGGCCCGGTTGCACGCGACGCGGACGTGCTCAAATTTCAGCAAGAATTCTGGCAGAACGCCCGCACGACCGATCGTTGCGGTAACTGCCACAACGAGTCCGTTGCGCAAGTACCCATGTTCGTCCGCAGCGACGACGTCAACATGGCCTACGACGAGGCTGTCACGGTCACCGACACACAGCAGCCACAGCTGTCACGCGTCGTCGAAAAAGTCAGCAGCGGTCATAACTGCTGGGTTGCCGACCCGCAGGTCTGTGGCGCAATTATGACGACCTGGATCGAGAACTGGGTTGGCGCGGGCGCCGGTGGCGGACGCCAGATAGTCCTGACGCCGCCGCTGTCCCAGGACCCGGGCGCGAGCCTGAACTTCCCGGCGGATGCGGCAGGACCGCCGTCGTTCCAGCCGATCCATGACCTGCTGACGACCTATTGCTCGAACTGCCACAGCTCGGAAGCCGCGAACTCGATACAGCCGTACTTCGCCGATCCGGACATCAACGTCGCATACGACGCCGCGAAATCGAAGATCGACCTCGACACGCCGGCCAACTCGCGATTCGTCGTTCGACTCGGCATCGAGTTTCATAACTGCTGGTCGGGCAGCTGCGCGTCGGACGCCCAGCAGATGGAGAACGTCATCGCCGCCTATGCCGGCCAGCTGACGCCGACGACGGTGGATCCCAATCTCGTTTACAGCAAGGCGCTCAGGCTCGTCGACGGCACGCTTGCCTCCGGCGGCAACCGGTACGAAGACGCGCAGGTCGCGCTTTGGGAGTTCAAGACCGGATCCGGGCTGATCGCCTACGACACCAGCGGTGTCGACCCGGCCATCGACCTGAATTTTTCCGGCGACGTCGAGTGGTACGGCGGCTGGGGAATAACGGTCAACGACGGCAAGGCGCAGGGTTCAACGACCGCGTCCAAGAAATTGTTCGACATACTGCAGGAGTCGGGCGAGTTTTCGATCGAGGCCTGGGTCATCCCTGCCAACGTAACGCAGGAAGAAGCGCGCATCTTCAGTTACTCGGCAGGTACGACAGCGCGTAACTTCACGCTGCAGCAGACGCTTTACAACTACGATTTCGCGCTGCGCACCAACGAGACGAGCCTGAACGGCGACCCGGCACTGTCCACGCCGGACGCGGACGAGGTACTGCAGGCGACGTTGCAGCATGTGGTTGCTACCTATCACCCGGTTGACGGCCGTCGGATCTACGTGAACGGCCAGCTCGTCACGCAAACCGACCCGGTACCGGGCGGCACGCTGATCGACTGGCAGGACACGTTTGCCCTGGTCCTCGGCAACGAGGCTTCAGGCGACCGGCTGTGGCAGGGCACGATCCGCCTTGCAGCGGTGCACCGCCGCGCGATAACCGCGGAGCAGATCCAGCAGAACTTTGACGTCGGTGTCGGCGAAAAATTCTTCTTGCTGTTCGACATTTCGGATCACCTGCCGGGTGCTGCGCCGCAGTCGTCCTATATCCTCTTCGAGGTTGCGCAGTTCGACACGTACGCGTACCTGTTCGACAAGCCGCACTTCATTACGCTCGACGGCTCGCTCCCTGAAGGCATTCCCATCCAGGGCATGCGCGTTGCCATGAACGGGCGTGAAGCGCCAGTCGGCCAGAGCTACGCGAACCTCGACGACTCGCTGTCGGCGAGCCTGTTCGGCGAACTCGGCCAGCCGCTGTCGACGCTCGGTGCGGTACTGCCGCTCGAGAAGGGACCGGACTCCGACGAGTTCTTCCTGACGTTCGACCGGCTGTCCGGCGCCAGCTTCAGCCGGCCGGATGACCCGACGCTAACCGTCACGCCGAACGTGCTCGGCCCCAACGACCCGGCCCGCTCCTCCGACGTCGGCGTGCGCACATTCGACGAGATCAATGCGACATTCGCTGCGGTCACCGGAGTCGATCCGACGACACCGGCCGTCGATATGACGTTTGAGGAACTGCGCCAATCGTTACCTGCGGTCGAGGATGTCAATACGTTCCTGTCCTCGCACCAGGTCGCCATCGCGCAGCTCGCAATCGAGTACTGCAACGCGCTGATCGAGAGCCCCGCGGCAGCGACGTATTTCCCCGGCTTCAATTTCGACGGTGCGCCGGCGACAGTACTTGCCGCGGCGCCGGACAACGTGACGCCGACGGGCAGAAACCTGCTCGTGAATCCGCTGATCACGAACATCGTCGGAAATACGCCGACGGCCGGGTCGCAGCTCGCATCGCAACCGACGCATGCGGCGGTATACACCGAGCTTGCTTCGTTCGCAGCAGCCGGGGGTCGCCCGGACAACCTGATCGATCGGCTGATCGTCGGTGGCTCGGACACCCGTTCGATCTCGAAAGGCGTCTGCGCCGCTACGCTGGGCAGCGGCGTCACGCTGGGCCAGTAACCGGACAGGACTCACAAGGAAAAGACCATGGCCAAACGACGTAACAAACGGCAGTTTGACGACCCGCTGCTTCATGCCGACCATCCGCGTCCTGTCACACGCCGCCAACTGCTGGCGCAGGGCTTCCTGGGCGGTACGGCGTACACGCTGGGCGGCGGTGTACTCGGGCTGTTCTCGAATCCGCGCGAGGCGCTGGCGGCATTGTCGCCGGACCTCGACGGGCTGCGGGCCGGCTGCGGCATTGCCGCGAACGGCGCGGGCAAGATCCCGTTCATCTGCTTCGATCTCGCCGGCGGCGCGAACATCGCCGGCTCGAACGTGTTGATCGGCCAGGAAGGTGGCCAGCAGGACTTCCTGGCGACCAACGGCTACTCGCGCCAGGGCCTGCCGGGCGACATGGTACCCGGCCTGACGGACCCGGTGCTGCAGCTGCCCTACGCAAACTTCGATCTGGGTCTTGGCTTTCATCTCGATTCGGCATTCAGGCGCGGCATCATGACGAGCCTGACCCCGGGCAACGAAACATTCATCAACGGTGCCGTCATTCCGGCACGCTCGGACAACGATACCGGTAACAATCCACACAACCCGATGTACGGTATCGCACGCGCCGGCGCCGACGGTTCCATCCTGACGCTGTGCGGCTCGGAGAACACCGACTCCGGCGGCAACTCGATGCTGCCGATGTCGCTTTACGATCCGGAATTGCGCCCGACCAAAGTCGATCGTCCGTCGGACGTCACGAACCTCGTCGATACCGGCGAGCTCGTGGGCATCCTGTCGAAAGACGATGCAACGGCCGTCATGGAATCCATCTACCGGCTGACCGAAGAGAAAATGCGCCGGGTCGATACGAACCTGACGATGGGCGACCCGAACAATCCTGGCCTGACTCGCGACGAAGTCATCAAGGACCTGGTCAATTGCGGTTACCTGAAGGCGGCCGATATTGCCGACCGCTTCGGCGGCGTGCCGATCGACCCAGCGGAGGACCCGTTGATCGTCGACCAGCCGGGCGCGCCCGGCACCGGCATTTTCACGGAAGCCGAGTTCAACGACGGCGGCCGCGACGGTTCCGAATTCCGCAAGACCGCATCGGTCATGAAACTGGTCCTGAATGGCTACGCCGGCGCCGGCTGCGTCGAAATGGGTGGCTATGACTACCACGGCGGTGCGCGTGCCGAAGGCGAAGTGAAGGACGAACGTGCTGGACGCTGTATGGGTGCCGTTCTCGAATACGCGGCCCGCCTGCAGGTGCCGGTCATGATCTACGTGTTCTCGGACGGTTCGCTGTCCTCGAACGGCGCGATCGACAATTCGCCGGAAGGCCGCGGCAAGGGCGAATGGGTCAGCGACAACTCGTCGACGGCCGCATCGTTTTTCCTCGTCTACAACCCGGGACGACGGCCGACGATCATGGGTGCGACCCCGGCGGAACAGGCGATACACCAGCAGCTCGGCTATATGAGCCCCGACGGCTCCGTGCAGCGGGCGGCAACACCGGCCGCCAATAATGTGCCGCTGCTCGTCAACACCGTACTGCTGAATTACATGGCGCTGCACGGCGAGCAGAATCTGTTCGGACAAGTTTTCCCGAACCACGGCCTGGGCAATGCAACGATGCAGGACAGCCTGACGGCGTTTACCCCGATCTGCAACGGCACGATTGCATTCCCCGTTTAGCAACGAGTCGGTCGGCCGCCCGACGCCGACAGGAACATCGGCCGGTCATTACGACCGGCCTCTTTTTATCAAGGCTTGAGGTTTATTTTCCGGTGCCCCGGAAAATAATTCTGACACCATTTTGGTTACACTGTCTTTCCGATGACGTACCTGACCGAGATCCTCGCCTGCCCGCGCTGCGACAAGACGCCGCTGGAGCCAGGCGACGACGGCTATCGCTGCACAGCCTGCGACGTCTCGTTCCCAGAGGTCGGCGGAATCCCGTGGATGTTTGCGGAGCCCGACGCGACCCTCGCTGAATGGCAGAACCGGCTGCACATGTCGCTGATGAAACTCAGCCACGAGGTCGCCGGACTCGATAAGGAACTGCAGCACAAAGACCTGCGTCAGCTGACGCGCCGCCGTGTCGAGCGCTACAAGAAAGCCTTGGATCATCACCGGCGCAAGCTCTCGAAGCTGCTGCAACCGCTCGACGTGCAGTCGCGTAGCGGCAGTTATGAAAGCTATCTCGCGTTACGAACACGGCTGCCGGCCGACCAGGGACTCAACACTTATTACGCGAACATTCATCGCGACTGGGCGTGGGGCGACGAGGAAAATGCGGCTTCGCTGAAGCAGATCCGGTCCGTTGTTCAGGATAACGCCGAGCTCGGCAACGTACTCGTGCTGGGCGCCGGGGCGGGACGTCTCGCTTACGACATTCACCAGCAACTGGACTGTGCGACGACGACGGCACTGGACTTCAATCCGCTGCTGCTGCTGATTGCAAAGCGCATGACCGATGGTGGCGAAATGCAGCTTTACGAATTCCCGATCGCGCCGAAGTCGATGGACGACGACGCCTTGCTGCGCAAGCTGTCGGCGCCTAACGTCGCGCGGGATGGCTTCGAGCTGGTGCTCGGTGACGCACTGCGGCCGCCGTTTGCCGGCGGTGCGTTCGATACCGTCGTCACGCCGTGGCTTATCGACATCATTTCGGAGGACCTGCCAATATTCGCGGCGCGTATCAACGCGCTGCTGAAGCCAGACGGGCGCTGGGTCAATTTCGGGTCGCTGGCATTCGCCGCACCGCAGCGTACACGGCGGTATACGCCGGAAGAGGTCAAGTCGATCGTCGCCGAGAACGGTTTCTCCGATCCGTACGTGTCGGAAGCGACGATTCCATACATGTGTTCGCCGGCAAGCCGGCACGGGCGCTGCGAGAAGGTCTTTTCGTTCGCGGCATTCAAGGAGCGCGACGTAACGGCAGCGCCGCGCCATCGTGCCCTGCCCGACTGGCTGGTCACGTGCAAGGAGCCGGTGCCGCTATCGCCGTCGTTCCGGACCCAGGCGATGACGACGCAGATCTATTCCTTCATGATGTCGTTGATCGACGGCAAGCGTTCGATCGAGGACATGGCGACGGTGCTCGAGAAACAGAAGCTGATGTCGAAGGCCGAAGCAATTCCGGCCATTCGCTCGTTCCTGACGAAGATGCACGACGACGAGCAGAAACAGGGCACGCTTTAACCGCTGCTGGTGCGGCCGTCTGCCCCGGCTCTGCCCGCAAGTTGATCGCGTACGAAATGCCCCAGCTTGATGTTGGCCAGGCGGCTTTCCGGCATCAGCCGCACGAACATTTGCCAGACGTGCCACATGCCCGGCCAGACATCGAGGTGAACGTCGATACCCGCCGCGCGCAGCTTTTGCGCATAGCGCTCGCTGTCGCTGAGCAGGATTTCGTCGTCGCCCACCTGGATCAAAGTGGGCGGCAGACCCGCCACATCGGCGAATACCGGAGACACGAGCGGATGATGCAATTCGTGTTCGTCGCAATACTGTCCAACGACATGCGGCATGTCGTGCGGCTTGAACAACGGGTCTTGACCCGAGCGGGTATGCATTGATTCGCCCGAACCGGTCAGATCGAGCCATGGCGACAATAGGACACAAGCCCGCGGCAGCGGGACATTCCCGTCGCGCAGCGACAGCAGCATCGCAACGGTCAGTCCGCCGCCGGCCGAGTCGCCGCCGACGACAATCCGCGCAGGTTCGATGCCGTCGTCCAGCAACTGACGATACACTCGTACCGCGTCCTCGACCGCCGCCGGGAATCGGTGTTCCGGGGCTAGCCGGTACTCGGGAATGATCGCCTGTACGCCGGCGGCGTGCGCGATGTGGCTGACGAGCGGCCGGTGCGAGCGAATGCTGCCAACAAGATAGGCGCCGCCGTGCCAGTATAAAAGGACCGCATCGTCCGGCGCGCCGTGCGGCACGAGCCTCGCCGCCGGCAAGCCGGCCAGCGGCTCGCGGCGGCAACTGACACGCCGCGGCGCCCTGCCGAGACCGCCGAAGAAATCGAGGCGCTTGCGCGTACGACCGATATCGAGCATGCGCCCGTCGATGCGTTTCAGATACCAAGAGATGATCGCGCGGAATACGCGGGCCCGCCGACTGATGCGTCGTTTGGTTTTAGTCGCCGGCAAGGTCATGTGACTATGATAGGCGCTCTCTGCTGTTTCGGGGTAGCGCGGCCGCGGCCCGCAAAATGTCCGGACGCGTCAGCGCTCCAGGTACTGGAGCTTGTCCTTGACCTCGCGCCAGTCATCCGCGTCGTCGGGAGGATCTTTCATTTCGGTGATGACCGGCCATTCCTGCGACAACTCGGCATTGATCTGCAGGAACTTTTCCTGGCCCTCCGGCAGTTCGTCTTCCGAGTAGATCGCCTCGACCGGGCATTCGGGTTCGCACAACGTGCAGTCGATGCACTCATCCGGATCGATGACGAGGAAATTCGGCCCTTCGTGGAAACAATCCACGGGGCAGACCTCGACACAGTCGGTCAGTTTGCACTTGATGCAGGCTTCGGTGACAACGAACGTCATTGCTGTTCCTTCAGAATCCGAGCGCTACGCTATGCGATGTTGCGTCGCAGTTCAAGCGGCACTCCAGCGGCCGTCGGCCTGAACTATCTCTCCATCCTGCGTCAGCTTCTCCAAATGCGCGAGCAAAGATCGCTCCGCCCAGGCGTACAGTTTTGGCGGCACGTCGGCGTAGACGATCGGCACCAGTTCACGTGTCGAGAGGCCCGCATTCGTCTTTACGGCAGCGAGCACCTTCGCTTCGCGTTCGAGACGATGGCTGATGATCCAGTCGATCAGCCGATCCGGGTCGTCGATGCGGTCGCCGTGGCCCGGCAGCAGTGCGCCCGGCTGTAACGCCTTCACTTTGCGCAGGGAGGCGAGGTAATGCGACATGTTGCCGTCGGGCGGATTGATGACGACCGTCGAGCCGTCGATAACGTGGTCGCCAGTCAGGATCCAGTTCGTCGCCGCATGACGGAAGCACAAGTGATTGGATGCGTGGCCCGGCGTATGTATTGCCTCGAGCCGGAATTCTTCCGTCTCCAGGCTGTCGCCGTCATTGAGCACTCGTGTCGGACGGAAACTATTGTCCTGGTGCTCGCCGCGAGGCGCGGGCAGGCCGAGAACGTCGGCGCCGGTTTTCTCGGCGAGTAACCGGACCCCGGGCGAATGATCCGGATGCGTGTGCGTCGCGAGGATCCAGCGAATCGGCGCGCCGGCCTTCTGCAAGATGTCGTCGATGTGGACCTGCAAGCGTGGGCCCGGGTCCACGACGGCGACGTGACGCATGCCGAATAAATAAGTGTTCGTTCCGGGGCCTGTCATCATCGACGGATTCGGCGCAACGAGCCGACGTACTCCCGACGCCAATTCGGCATACGGCGGCAGGGCCTTTGCAAACTCGCTCATTCGGCCGGGCGCTCGCCGATTTTAGGGATTTTCGGTTGCGCCTTCGGATTTCCGCCGGGCATGACCGGACGGATGGCAACGACACCGCTTTTCTCGCAGCGCGAGGCCCATGCCTCGAGGTCGTCGACGGTCGGAAACCGGGCCAGTTGTTCGATCGTCTTCACCGTTGGAAAGTGCAGCGACAACTCGCCGTTGCGTGCGGATGCCAGCGCGCTTTCCGCCGTTGTCCAGATCGCGTCGGTCAATTCACCATCGTCGTGGCATGCGTGCTGGTCGTCGGGCATCCGCGCGAGGAAAAAACGCGTCGAGAATCGTTTGGGAATCACGTCCGGCGTAATCCAGTGGCTGAAATACTTGAGCGAGCTGCACGCGAGCCGCAATCGTTTCTGCGCGACAAAACGATTCCACTCAAGCCTGCCGCTGTTCAGTGCCAGCCGCGCTCCGTCGAGGTCGTCATCGCATGACACCTGTTTAGCCATCAGCACGCCGGACTCTTCGAACAGTTCGCGCACGGCGGCGACATAGTATCCAAGGCCCTCGCCTTTTACGTCCAGAATACGATCGGCATCAGCCGGATCGATATCGACATACTGCAAATCGATCAGGTGGTCGGCCGCATCCACGACGCCGCCGGGAAACACGTAGGCTCCGCCGAACGTGGCTTTGGCGTGCCGGCGGACGAGACAGATCTCCGGCGCCGCGTCACCGTCGCGCGCCAAAATTACCGTCGACGACGGGCGTGCAACAGGTACCTCAGTCGCGTTCAATGGATTCCTTCAACCGCTCGAGCGCGTCGCCGATGACCGCATCCACCGGGGCCGCCACGGTGTCCAGGCCCTTGTCATAGTAGCCGCCTACGGCGTAGGTAAAACGCACCCGTGTGCCGGCCACGTCGTCGAAAAACTCCCAGGTCATGTTGCCGTTGACGCCCATCAGCCC